>CAZJBD010000013.1:0-27369 GCA_964544265.1 uncultured Eubacteriales bacterium | reverse complement strand
CGCTCCGGCGCCGTTCGACCTCTTCCTGGTCTCGCTGGCAACCTGCGCCGGTTTTTACGTCCTGGCCTTCTGCCTCGGACGGAAGCTTTCGACGGACGGCATAGACATTTCCATGACGATGGAGAAGGATCCGGAAACCAAGATGATCGCCAAGATCAGGATTGATATCGACCTCCCCCCCGGCTTCCCCGAGAAGTACAAGGACGCCATCGTTAAGGCTGTGGACCACTGTGCGGTCAAGGCCCACATCCTCAAGCCCCCGGCCTTCGAAATCAAGGTCGGGGTCAAACCTACTCTTTTGACAAAGTAGGGCCATTATCAACGCGATGGTTTTTTTGTCAAAAGAGTAGGTTTGACCCCGTCTTGATTTGATGATATAAGTTCCCCGGAGGGTTAGATGATCATCCGAAAGCTCAGGACGTTTATCAAAGCACATTATGAAGGGTTCATCCTATCTGCTGTCCTTTTCGGCATTCTGGCCATCGCCTTCCTCGTTCGTTACCGGTTCTCTTTTCTTAACTTTTTCTTTCTTCCGGTTATCCTGGCCGGCTATTATCTCGGCAAACGAAAGAGCGTCCTCCTGGCCACCCTCTGCGTCCTGCTCGTCGCGCTTTATTTCGTTTTCGCCGAGAATGTCTTCGGAGCCGCCATTCAACTCTCCTTCGACGAGATCATCAGCGTCGTCACCTGGGGCGGTTTTCTTATCCTGACCGGCGGCATCTTGGGCGCGGCTGCCGAGCAGAGAGAGAAGAAGTTCGAGAACATGAAGCAGGCCTATGCAGGGATTTTGGCCGTCCTCCTCAAGTATCTCGAAGTCGCGGACGAAAAAGAAACCCGGTCGGTTCGCATAGCCCGCCTGGCCGGGGAGATGGCCGAAAGAGCAGGCCTCGACCGTCGGGAGGTCGAAAACATCAAGTCGGCCACCCTCCTCTGCGAGGTTGGAGAACTGAGCTCCAGCCTCGCACTCTTCGGGGATGTGGCGAGCTTCATGGGAATCGAAAAAGGAAGGGGGCCGGGACTGACAGATAAAGAACAGGTTCTTCTCAAGACGACGGCTTCCCTCATCAAAGAAGTCGAGCCCCTCCTCAAAGGCTATTTCCAACATTATGTCCGGGATATCGAGTCAACGGATAAGTTCCTTGGCGAGATCCCCCTGGGGTCGTCCCTAATCGCCCTGGCCGAGCTTTACGACAAGATCAGGACCCAGGGGGTTGCCCATCTGGGTCAATTAGAGCTGCGCTCCGTCCAGGATCTCGAAGCCCTGAAAGGGCGGGTGTTCTCCGAACAAGCCATGCGGGCCCTGCCTGGGAATACTTTTTGATATCCCCTGGTTATAACGAACAGAACGGCTCATCCCATGAAAGGTTTGATAAGTCGGACGAACGCTGGCCTCGTTTTGGGGCTTGACTTGGCCGGCTCGCCGAAGCGGCCGACCGGCGTCTGCCGTCTTTCCAAAGGCCTGGCCCGGACCAGGCTCCTTTACGCAGATGATGAGATCTTAGACTACGTCTTGGAAGAAAAGTCCGTCCTCGTCGCTATCGACGCGCCCCTTAAACTTCCGCCTGGCCGGGCATCCATCCACGACAGGAACGATTCTCATTACCGGATCTGCGACCTGGAGCTCCGACGTCGGAAAATCCCGTTTTTCCCCATAACCTTGGGTCCCATGAGGAGCCTAACGGAAAGAGGGATGCATCTGGCCCGGGAGATCAAGCGCCATAGGATTCGGGTCATCGAGATCTATCCCGGCGGCGCCCAAGACGTTTGGGGTATCCCCAGAGCTGCCCGGGATGGCGACGGCCTCCGCCGGGGTCTCCGGGCGCTGGGAGTAAAAGGCCTGAGGAAGGCTGCTTCAAGCCATGAGTTGGACGCCGCAACCGGTGCTCTGGTGGGAGATCTATTTCTGCGGGGGGAGGCCGAGGTCTATGGGAATTTTGCCCAAGGGGCGATCGTCATGCCCAAAGATACAAGGACGATGTCCAGCTCGGCAGGTTCTGCGCGCTCATAATATCATTTATTGACGACGATCCGGAGCGACTTGGGAAGGACGCGGAATGTGACTTCGTCGAGCTCGCCCAAAACCTCGCCGTTGTATTGGACGGGCAGGGCTTTCCCACGGATGACCAGCTTTCGGGCCTTGAAGTGCCTCTGGGTTCGCTGAAAAAGCCCCAAGTAGAGCCAGGCGAAGTTGATGAGGTATGCGGCGGGCTGAGTCTCCACCAGGGTGATGTCGAGGTAGCCGTCTTGGATATCGGCCTTGGGGGCCACCCGCCAGCCGTAGCCGAAGAAGTTCGTTTTGGCGACGATGCAATCGAAAAAACGGGACTTGATCGTCTTGCGGGCGAATGGCTCCCCCCGGTCGTCAACCCCGTCAAAAAGCTCGATCTCCTTTTCTTCCAGGGGCAACTTGAACATCTTCCACACGGCGAGAAGATGCCCGAGCAATCCCTGGACCGGATGCCGGAGTTTTTCCTGGGTTACTCCGGCCGTGGCCCCGACGCTGGCGAAGCCGGCATACCGCCCTTCCACTTCCATAACGTCCGACTTGACGACCTTCCCCCTGGCCAGGACATCTATGGCTTGCGCGGGATTCCTGGGGATGCCGTAGGTCTTGCGGAAGCCGTTTCCGCTCCCGAAGGGGACGATGCCCAGAATCACGTCGCCCTCGCGCCCGGATTCGAAGATACCCTGAAGGACGTCGGCGATGGTGCCGTCCCCTCCGACGGCAACGATTATCCGGGAATTGCCGCAGGCTTTCCTCGCGAGTTCGACCGTCTTCGTTCGGTCGCCCCGGAGATCGATGCAGGGGCCGGGGAGCTTGCGCTCGAGGGTTTGGCGCAGCTTCCTGTTCCTGATCCATCTGTTGTTAGCCGCCTTGGGGTTGATCAGGCAGGTGGTCATCGAGCCCGGCTTCATCTGGCTCATGGTTTTTCGGAGACGTATCTTTATAACATCTTGGGAAGGATGTGTCAAAAAGGGGCCCCGGAGCCGTCGGTGCTTGAAGAACGGTCCGCTCCACCCTTCATTTTCTTTTTCCTGAACACCTTCTGCAAGATGGGCAGGTTGGCCGCGACGATAAGGACGGCCATGAGAATGGCGAGGGTATAATCCGGGAACTGGATGACTCTCGCCGCCAGGGCTAAGAGGTACATCCTGGGGCCCCTGGAGGTGATCACGGCCAGGAGGTACTTCCAGATCGGATAGCGGGCGATAACGACAAGGAAGCGGAAAGGGTAAAAGGGAATCGGCGTAAGCCCCGCCACCCAGAGGGCGATAAAGGGCGCCTTTTTAAAAAGGTTAACCGTTTTCTGGACGGCTTTGCTCTCCAGCATCTTCCGGAACACCTTGAGGTCGGCCACATACTTGAAAACCGTGTAGTTAATGACCTCGGTTATAGCCGTGCCGGTCACGGAGACGAGGGCCACGGTCAGGGGCGAATAGAATTTTCCGAAATAGAGGAGGACCGGCTCGTGGGGGACCGTGGCGATAAGGAACTCGGCGGGGAAGCAGTAGAGAAAAAGGATCCAAAGGTTCTTGCTTTCCCGGAGAGAACTCGTGGTCAGCCACCAGACGAGAAGGCCGGCGACGAAAGCGATCTCGACAACGAAGATCATCGTCTTCACCCAGGGAGGAACGGGTTTGGCCTTGAGCTCGGGGATGGCGCCGAGATGGTTAAGATTCACCGTCTGATTATCCATGGGTATCGGTTTTCAGCTTCGGATGGCCCTCAGGCCGTCTCGGATCGCATAACTTGCCGGTTTTTCAGTATTGGCCCGGATGCTTGTGTAGCAGAGGGCGCAGTCGTTCGTCTTCAGGAAATCCTGCAGCATCTGTTTCCGACTCCGGTATTGACGAATGATCAGGCCGCAAGGGGAGATCGTTCCGTCCGGATTGACCACGAAGAACCTCTCTCCCGCCCGGCACCCCGCCACGGCCCCGTTCATGAAGTATTCCGGGATCCGACGCAGGACGTAATCCGAAGTGAAGATGGTCTTATAACGCCTCTTAAACTCCTGGATTTTTTCCAGGATTTCGCGGAGCTCGCCGATTTGCTCGGCCGGGATCATATATTCTTTTTTATGGGTTCTGAGGAGGGTATAGGAGCTGAAGTTCATCCGCACTCCCCACTCCCGGGCCAGCTCCGCCATCCGCGGAAGCTCGCGGAAATTGTCCCCCTGGATGACGCAGGAAAGGGTGATGCCGGAGTTCCGGACATCCTTCAGTCCAAGGGCCAGGGTTCGGATCTTCTGAAAGAGCCCGGGGATAGCGCGGAATTCATCATGTCGCTCGTCCGGATAGTCGAGAGAGAGCGAGATCTCGTCCACCCCGGCTTCGCGAAGCTTGCCGTACTTCTCACGGGTCAGGAGGGAGCCGTTTGTGGTCACGACGATGAACGGCGCCTTGCCGGGACGCCGGATGGCCCGGACGACCTCTTCCAGGTCCTTCCGGAGCAAAGGCTCGCCGCCCGAAATCTGGGCGACCACCGGCTTGAGTTCCCGGGAGATCTTGCCGAACTCCTCAGGAGTGGCTCTGTTCTCGGGAGCGGACCCGCCTAGGTGGCAGTGTTTGCACCGGGCGTTGCAGTTGTAGGTGATCTCAAAGGATACGCAGAGCGGCCGTCTGCGTATATAATTGGCGGCCCCCCGGACTGCCAGGGATAAAGAGCGTGTCGTCGAACTCATGGCGTCTTGTCCTTTTTCACTTTGCCGATCCTGGTCAGCCGGCAGACCGAATACGTCTTCACGCCGACGAGCCCGAGGGCGAAGACTGCGGCCGCCGGCCACAGAGCCGGCAAGAAAATCAGGACGAGCGTTACGACCGTCGAATTCGCGAACTTGCCCGCCGGGCTGAAATTCCAGGCGTAAACCGTCCGGTCCACCTTATAAAAATAATTAGGGGAAATGATATCATATTTCAGGAATTGATAGCTCAGGTAAAAATCGATGAAGGCGAAATCCAGGATATAGACCGCCGCCGGAAGCCAGAGAGCAGGATGGAAGTGCAGGAAGTTTACGTAGAAAAAGAGGACTTCCACCCGGTCGGCGATGATGTCGATCTCCGCTCCCAATATGGTTTCTTGCCGGGCCTTCCGGGCGCAGATCCCGTCCGAGAGGTCCCCGAGCCAATGGATGCCGAGGCCGATGAAATTCATCGCCGGGCTTTGACGAACGACCGCCAGGACGAAGAAAATGAGCGACCCCCCGAGCCTCAGGAGGGTGATGACGTTGGCTTCGCTGAAGAAGCTCTCCGGGTTCCTGGGTCCAAACAGTCGGGTCATCGTTCCGTCTGGGCTTCTTTGATTTCATCCCCAGGCTTCTGGATGATCCTGCGGGGAAGGGGCGCGTCATAGCGGCCGTTGCCATCAACGTCTATGAAAATCGGATTGGTCAGGGCATAAGGGAGGGCCGCGTCCTCGGCGGTCCCGCTCCCTGCCGGCTGTTGGACGACGGGGAAGAGGGTCCCCTTGCCCAGGACTTCGACAACGATGGTGGAGTCTCTGTCCACCGTGAAGGACAGCCCGTCCGAAAACTTGAGGATCGCGCGCTCATCGGCTTTGACCGGTAGGATGAACCTCCGCTCTCCGTTGACGACGATCCTGACCTCGTCCACGGCGATCCAGGGAGCGCTCCGGACCTTCACGTTGATATCGACCCTTCCCGACTTGTCGGTGAACGTATCTCCGCATGTATAGCGGCCGTTCACCGTGAATTCGACGAAGGGGCCGTTGGTGACGAAGGCCCGGCCCCCCTTCAGGCTGCCGGCCACCTTACCCCAATCAAGACGTTCTCCCTTTTCCCCTTCGTACCGAATATAGACCCGTGAATAGCCGGGTTCCTGGCCGTCGGCGGAGTGGGAGTCCGAGGACCCGGTGATGGGGAAATAGAAGCCCCTGTTCAGGAGGTGGAACCAGTCCTCGACCGCATCGTCGTTGTCGGTGAAGAAGGAGGGACCGTTCATGACCTCGAGGAGGTCGAAGCCGGTGTCGAAGTCCTCGGCCGAGAAAGCGGCCGACTCCCTGTCGAGCCGGGCATTATTGAAATAGCCCAGGTCTCCCGACCTCGGGTGGTTGACCTGAAGGAGGGCGTCCGGCGCTTTTGCCCGTGCCGCATGAAAGAAGGCGGCAACGTTGGCCGCGACCGGGGAGACGGCGCCATGGTTCGGCTCGTTCTCTTTGTAGGGAAAAGGATAAACATTAAAGTGAATATAGTTGTCCCGGGGTGTCGCCTCGTCCCCGGGCAGGACGGTCAGCCAGCGGTCCAAACCGAGCTTTTTAAGAGTTGGCAGGTAATCCGTAATGTAGTTGTGGTCGGTGGCCACGGCTAGATCCAGGCCTTCGGCGACGATGGACCTCAGCCGCTCGGGTATGCGGAGCGTACCGTCCGAATTTATCGTGTGAAGATGGGGGTCCAGGGAAATGAAGCCCTGCGTATCGACGACTTTGTCGACCCGGAATTCGAGGTCAACAACCCGATCCTCGAGGACCTCAACGACCTTTCGGTCTATTGTGGACTCCGGCCCCCTCGAAGCGAAGATCAGGTACTTGCCGGCCGTGACTCGGATTTCAGTCCCCTCCTCGTTAGGATAACGGGAATTCTTGAACCGTTCGTGGCTCCGCCCCGTCTCGGTCGGGTCGTCCGGTTCGAAGTAAGGCGTCCTGGTGGGGTCGAGCCCTATGAACGTGACCTTGCCTGGAACATATACGCCCTGGGTGTCCCGAGTTCTAACCTTGATCGTACCCAAGCGCGGCTTATCGAGGACGCAGACGTTTTCGTCGGCAGACTCGCCCACGGCGAAAAGCTTTTCTGATATCGCCGGAAAAATGTTGGCCCTGATCCGGTAAACCCCTTTCGGAAGCGGGACCTCGCAGGACGCCGCCTCCTTCATAAAAGAGCGGAAATAAACCGAAGAGGAGAAGGCGTCCTGGACGACGATCTCCATCGGTCCTCCAGGTAAGTCATCGAACCGGACGGAGGAAAGGCGGGTATCCTTCTTCAGGATGTCGAAGATCCGCTCGAGAAGGGACCCGCCGCGGGCATCTGCGAGGAGCATATAGCGGACCTCGAATGAGCTCCCGGCCGGAAGGCTTCCGGGCAGAGGCGCCTCCTCTTCCTCGACAGGATTGAAGTTGATCCATCCCACGTAGAGACCTTTTTTCTGGTAGACCCTGAAGTTGAGGTCAGGGGCTTTTTCCTTGTCATAAGGGCTGAACGAATAATAGCTGTGGGGGCCGAAATAGAGGGAATATCCCAGGTCCGTTATTTCTGTCGGACCCGAGTTGGTGAGGACGGAGGCAAGCTCGATTGTCCCCTTCCCCGGGCTGAAGACATAGGTCGTCCGGATATCCGCCTTCCCGCCTGATTTCCAGGTATAGACCGTTTTGGCCTCGAGGCCAAGGTCATTGCTGGTTTCCCGGACCATCAGAGGCTTGATCGAGGCATAGGCAAGATATTCCGTCCTGCCTTTGATCCGAAGGACCGGCGCGCCGATGTTCAAATCGTTGACCAACCCCTTTCCGGCCGGGACAAGGCCCAGGATGCTTCCCAGAGTGTCCGGGGCCGGGTAGTTCAGCATGCTCTTCATGGGTCTGGAGGATCCGCCGATAAGCGCAAGAACGCTACCGTCCCTAACCAGAAGGTCGCCTTTCTTCCAGATCGTTGAGAACGCCTCGGGCAAATCCTCATTGCCGGAGATGACTTTGACCTCGACCTGGGCGCCCAGGAAAAGGGGGCACAACAGGCAGAACAAGCCAAGGCTGGCTTTTAACGGCAACCTCATACCAGTCCTCCTTCCCGATGTTCGCATCGTTAAAGACAATAACCATATAATAAACGCCCGAGGAATTCAAATTGAAAGACGCCGGTCCTTTCATTACAATTACGGACGTCATGTCAGGCATCCAGGCCAAGAAGCTGACCCGGATCTACACCCTTCTATCCGGCCCGAAGGGCGGCCAGGGTCGATCCTGCGGTTGCCCTCCGGCACGACTGAGAAGAGAAAGGAGCGAACATCGAACATGACTGGCGGGCTCATCAAGAACATAAAGAGCATCATCATCACGTCCACAGTATCCACAATGGCTCTCTATCTCTTTGGGGCGAACGCCGGGTGCCGAGTGGAACTCGACCGCCGGAGCGTCGAGGCCCGGGCCCGTGAGATCCATAGCCGTATCTTGACTGTGGACACGCATTGTGACACGACCTCCAACCTGCTCAAAAAGGACTGGAGGATCGGCGACCGTCACGACCCAGCGCTCAGAACGAGCGGCAAGGTCGACCTTCCCCGGATGGTTGAGGGCGGGCTGGACGCCGAGTTTTTTGCGGTTTTCGTAGGCCAGGGCCCCCGCACACCCGAGGGGAATGCTATGGCCAAAGACAGGGCGCTCGCCGGGCTGGAGACTATTCACACGATGGCCAGGGACTATCCCGGACTCGTTGGGCTCGCGGTCTCCCCTGAAGATGCATACCGGTTAAAGAAAGAAGGCCGCCGGGCCGCTTTCATCGGGATGGAGAACGGTTACCCCGTGGGCAGGGACCTTGCGCTTCTCAAGACCTTTTATGACCGGGGCGTCCGCTACCTCACCCTCTGCCACTCCCAGGACAATGACATCTGCGACAGCTCGACCGACCGCACGGACCCCCAGGATAACGGTTTAAGCGATTTCGGGCGGCAGGTCGTCCTCGAGTGCAATAGGCTGGGCATCCTGGTCGACCTCTCTCACGCTTCAGACAGGTCCTTCGCTGACGTCATTAAGATCAGCCGGGCCCCCGTCATTGCCTCCCATTCGTGCTGCCGGGCCATCTGCGATAGCCCGCGCAACCTGAGCGATGATATGTTGCGGACGCTTCGGGCGAACGGGGGGGTCGTCCAGATTTGCTTCCTCTCCAGCTATATCAAGAAGCCGCGACCGAATCCGGAGAGGGACCAGGCCGTAAAAGAACTCGAGTTAAAATACGGAAACCTCTGGGAGATAAAGGATGAGGCCCTCCGCGAGAAGGCACGCCAGGAATATGAATCGATTAATCGGAAGTACCCCCAAGACAAGGCCGACATTAAAAACCTCGTGGACCATATCGATCATGTCGTCAAAACTATCGGAGTTGACTATGCGGGTATCGGGACCGATTTTGACGGAGGGGGCGGGGTTATCGGTTGCGACGATGTCAGCGGCATGATCCACGTCACCGAAGAGCTCATCCGGCGCGGCTATTCCGAAAAGGATATTGCTAAGATCTGGGGAGGAAACTTCATGCGTGTCTTCCGGACGGCCATCCAAGTTTCCAGCAGGCTTAAGGCGGAATAATCACGTCCGCCTCTTGCCCGAAGCTATTACCTTAGTTCTTTTATGCTTGGTGCGGATTGGGGTCGTGGATTGTGAGCCGTTTTTTAATGGACATAATGGGAGGGCATAGAGAAGGGCCTTGCTCCCGGCTCCGATCCAGATCGCCTGAGACTCGCATCCTTCTCGGCTCCTCAGGCCCAAGACTCGAGGCAGCTTGAATTAGGCAAAGGAAACCCATCCTCCGAGCCTTGGGCCATCGGAGGCCTGCGGCTGCCCTCGTCGGACGCTCGTCTCAGGCTGATCTCCGCATGGTCGCTGCAGCCCTTCTCTATGCCCTCCTTTTAACCTTCCATTCAAACCGCTTCCGTGTAAAATAAATTTACACCCTCCCCCTGGATTCCCGTCCTCATGCCAGGCTGTTTCCTTGATTATTTTGGCATGAAGATTGCTCTCTATTCGATCTAATGCTTTTCTCCCGATTTTTGGGTATGATTTAGGGAGGCCTATGCGCATTTGCTCCAGAATCGCCGCGTTCTTATTCGTAATCTTTACCTTAGCTTCGACAGGCCTTCCTCGCCTCCTTTCGCAGGAAACCGCGCCGGGAAAACCCAAGCTGGGCGGAACGCTCAGGGTTAAGCCGTTTAACGATGTCTTCCAGCCCTCGCTCGATCCTGCCGTCGAGACCTACGTTTTCCTTCTAGAGCAGCTCTACGACGGCCTCGTCCGATTGGACAAAAACTTTAACATCATCCCATCCCTGGCCGAATACTGGGTGATCTCGGAAGGGGGGAAAAAGATCATTTTTTATCTCCGGAAGGGCGTCAAGTTCCATCATGGACGCGAACTCACCTCTGAGGATGTAAAGTTCTCGCTGGAACGCCTGATCCAAAAAGAGTCCGGCCTGCTTTACTACCAGTACTTCATCACCAAAGTCGCCGGCGCCGAGGAATTTCGGGAGGGGAGGAGTCCGGATGTCGCCGGATTCAAGACCCTGGACCGTTACACGTTTGAGATCGATTGGACGGATCCTTATGTTTCGGGTCTCTATGTCCTGAGCATGTCCTTCTGCAAGGTCCTGCCTAAAGAACTGGTTCAGTCTCAAGGTAAGAGTTTTTTCCAGAAGCCGTCCGGGACAGGGGCTTTCAAGTTCGGCTACTGGCTGAGGGATTCCCATCTCAATATTAACGGAATCCATTTGGAAAGGAACGACGACTATTTCGACGAACTCTCTTACCTCGACGCTGTGGAATACAGCCCTTCTTTTTCCTTGGAAGAGTTTAGGGCCGGGAATGTCCATGTCGTCCCTTTGCGGTCGGATAGCCTGGCATCGGCCCCTTATCAGGTCCTGGAGAACGATTCCCTCGACATCGTTCTTCTGGGCATGAGCTGCGGTATTGAGCCTCTCGATAGAAAAAACGTGCGGCAGGCCCTGGCCCTCGCTCTTGACAAGTCGAAAATCGCCCAGGCGGCCCTATCTTTAGAGGCCATGCCTCGGGTCATCGATAATTACATTCCGCCTGACCTGCCGGGATTTTTCCCCCTGGAGGGGGTTGGAGGAATAGACCTTGAGAAGGCCCGGCGTCTCCTCGCCGAGGCCGGATTCCCCGCCGGGCAGGGATTTCCGGAGCTCTCTATCTACTTTACCTTTCCCAGGGCAGAGGTCAAAAACAGGCTCTTTAGGGAAATCCGGGACCGGCTCGAGGACCTGGGAATCAGGCCGGTTATGAAATTTTTTAGGTCACTCGAGGAATTGAAATCTCTTAGGACGCCTCACCTGGTGATCATCGAATGGCTCATGGATTACCCGGATGCGGAAAACATCATTTTCCCCCTGTTTCAATCCCAGTCGCTCTTAAATAAAATGTACATGGGTTATTCGAATTCCGTATTGGACAGGCTTTTGGGAGCGTCTGAGATCGAATCGAGCTGGGAGAAACGGATCGATCTTTTCAGAAAAATGGAACGGATCCTTCTTGAGGATGTCCCGGCTGTCCCGCTTTACCGGATCACCCAATGCCTGGCCGTGCAGCCTTTTGTCCGGGGCGTCGAGGCGCCTCCGCTCGGCAACTATATCCTGGACATCAGGGACGTCTGGCTGGATAAATGAGACGAGTTCCGTGAAATTGAAGATTAGGCTTTATACCCGCATCCTATTCTGGGTCACGGTCCTGCTCATCTGTCTTGTCTGCATCATTGTCTTCGTCATCCAGCGGAAGGAGGTCCAGACGATCTCCCAGGAGACTCGGAACCGGGGAATCCTGACCGCCCAATATATCGCTAACCTAAACCTGAGGCCTTTAGTCCTTTGGGACGAGGAGACGCTCCGGCAGAACATCGAAGACCAGGCGGACGACAAGCTTGTCTACATCGTTATTTATGACCGGAACGGAAAGCCGCGGGCGGCCAACCGGCTCGTCGAGGGCCTCGATGATATCACCTGCTGCAGCCGTCTCCAGGGAGACGCCAGGCCGGACAGCTTTTTCATAAGGCCAAGGAACGTCAAGATTCGGGATAAGATGCTCAACGTTCTGGAGATCGAGCTTCCCGTCTTTGTGACCGGATCACCCTCCAAATGGGCATCCATCAAGATCGGACAATCCCTGGAGGATATGCGGACGGACGTCCGCAGAACCCGGTTGGTTCTGATCGCCATCGGATTCGGCGGTCTCCTGATCGGCATGCTGGGGTCGGTCTTCCTGGCGAAAAGGATCACCATGCCTCTGCATGAGCTGGTCGAAGGCACGATCAGGATTTCCAAGGGCGACTTCAGCCACAGAATCCACTTGGCGTCCAGGGATGAGGTCGGTGACCTTGCCCGGAGCTTCAATGAAATGACGGACCGGCTCCTCGAGGCCAGGGAATGCATGGAAACAGCCAACCGTAAGCTTGTCCAAGCCGAGAAGCTGGCCTCGATCGGAAGACTTGCGGCCACCATTGCTCATGAGATCCGGAACCCCTTGACCTCGGTTAAACTCAACATCCAACGGATCGCCGAAAGCGAGCACTTCGACGAGCTCGAACGGGAACACCTCGGCCTATGCCATGAAGGAATCCGCGAGATCGAGAAGTTCATCAAGGACCTCCTCGACTTTACCCGGGCCTCGGAGCTTGTCCGGGAAAGGTTCCCCATCGAGCAGGTCATCGAAGAATCCCTTAAGATGCTTAAGGAAAGCTTCGAGCAAAAGAAGGTGACCCTAGAGAGAGCCTATACCCCGGGTCTGCCGCCCGCCTACGTAGACGGGGACAAGATGAGGCAGGTTTTCCTGAACATCCTCCGCAACGCCTTCGAGGCGGTCGATAACGGAGGAAGGATCGGTATCTCGGTCGTCCTGGCCAGGGAGAGCGGAGGCCGGAAATATCTCGTCAGGATCTCCGACAACGGCGTCGGCATTCCCGAGAAGGATTGGGAGACGATCTTCGAGCCCTTCTTCACGACCAAGGCCTCCGGTATCGGCCTGGGTCTTGCCAACGCCCGGAAGATCGTCGAGCAGCACAACGGAACTATCAAAGTCGCCAAGAAGCGGGGGAAAGGGAGCGCCTTCATCGTCACTCTCCCCTGTGAGGAGGGAAAATGAAATCCATCCTAATCATCGAAGACGACAAGCTGGTCGGCAGAACTCTCGCATCCCATCTGACCAGGAAGGGCTACGAGGTGTCCCTGGCGGAAACCGGAGCGACGGGGATCGAACGTTATCATGAGATGAACCCTGACCTCGTCATGCTCGACATCCGTCTCCCTGACGCCGATGGACTAGACGTTCTTAAGAGGGTTAAGGCGGAGCCCCGGAGCGCGATCTTTCTGGTCATGACGGCCTACGATGATATGAAGACAACGGTGGAGGCGATCAAGTTCGGCGCTTTCGAATACTTGGTGAAACCGCTGAACTTCCTGGAGCTCGACCTGACCATAGAGAAGGCCTTCCAGGTCCGCGCCCTGGAGGAGAAGGTCAGCTACCTCGTAGAAGAGAAACAGAAGGAATATACCATCGATAATCTCATCGGCCATTCGGCCCGGATGAGAGAGGTCTTCAAGATGATCGGATCGGTCGCCTCCACCCGGACCAACATTCTCATCCAGGGGGAGAGCGGCACGGGGAAGGAGCTTGTAGCCAAGGCCATCCACTATAACAGCCCTTTCCGGGAAGAACCCTTTATCGTCATCAACTGCTCGGCGATCCAGGATACGCTCCTGGAAAGCGAGCTCTTCGGCCACACGCGGGGAGCGTTCACGGACGCCGTCTCTGAGACCAGGGGTAAATTCGAGATCGCAGGCCGCGGGACGCTCTTTCTGGATGAGGTCGGCGACATTTCGCCAAACCTCCAGTCCAAACTCCTCCGCGTCCTTGAGACGAGGGATTTCATGAAGGTCGGCGGGGAAAAGGTCCTCAAGACAGAGGCCCGGATTGTCGCGGCGACCAACCAGAACCTTACGGCTCTCATTGAAAAAGGCCGCTTCCGAGAAGACCTCTTTTATCGGCTCAAAGTCGTTGAGATCCATCTCCCCCCGCTCCGGGAGAGGAAGGACGATGTACCGGACCTTGCCGCATACCTTTTGGAGAAGATCAACCGGGAATTGCGCAAAAACGTCAGAAAAGTCCCCCCCGATGTCATGAAGATCCTCATGGAGATGCCCTGGAAGGGAAACGTCCGTGAGCTGGAGAACGCCCTGACCCGGGCCGTTATTCTGGCCAAGGGAGACGTCGTCCTCAAAGAGAACCTGCCCATCGAGCAGTCCGACAAAAAAACGTTCGACCGGGACCTCGTCCCGCTGAAGGATGTCGAAAAGAGCTATATCCAACACGTTCTCGCCGCCACCCATGGCAGCAAAACGAAAACGAGCCAGATCCTCCAGATCAGCCGCCCAACCCTGGACAAGAAGATCAAGGAATACGAGCTAGAGGTTCCGCCCCTGTAAACCTTTACGCCCTTCCTGTAAACGTTTTCCGTTCTTAACGAATCCAAATAGGCTCTCCAGGGTCTGTTTCCCCCTATGGCCCGTTCGCCTCGACTTGGCACGAAAAATGCTTAAATCCAATGGGTGGAATGAAAAAAGGTGCCAAAATGCCGGGTAAAAAGATCGTGATCGTCGACGATGACGAATCCATACGCAAGACGTTTTTCCTGATTCTCAGCAGGAAATACCGCGTCTATCTGGCCGGGGACGCCGAGGAAGCCCTGGCCCGTTTCAAGGATGCATCCGTCGACCTCATTATCGTAGACCACAAGTTGCCCCGCATGGGCGGGATCGAGCTCATCCGGGAGCTTAGACGGACCGGTTACTCGGGGGAGGCCATCCTGGTTTCTGCGTTCCCCGACTTGATCCGACTGGACGAGCTCAGCAGGTTGTCGATCAGTCAATTCTTCGTCAAGCCGCTGGACCTCAATGCCTTTAATCGTTCCATCGATAACCTGCTGGGGATCCGGGAGGCGATGGAAAAGAGCGCGTAGGGGAAGGCGATGCCCGGCGGTCGTCCTTTGGAAGGAGGTCATGATATGAGGGAAGAAAACGAGGTCCTCAAGCAAAAGCCTTTTGCCGTAGAAACGATCAAAGAGAGGGTCGCGGTTCTTGGAGATGAGGAACGGCCGCAAAAGAGGGGTTCGGTCAAAAAAGAGGATGTCGATTTCTTTGTGGAATTTTTTTGCCGGGAGAAACCGATCTTCTTGAAGGACCTTATGGACCAAATTGAAAGGTCCGTCATTTATAAGATCCTCTGCCTGACGCGGGGGAACCAGAAACAGGCGGCCCTAGCCCTGGGGATCAAATACACGACTTTGAACGAAAAGTTGAAGAAGTACGGCATCCGGTTCCAGAAAACGCCTGTCGAGAAGGTCTTCTAAGCCCTGTAAATTAACGTTACGATTTCAGGGAATATGCCCGTTTTTGAGTTTCCTCCCCAGGGGAGAGGGAACCCGGATAACCTGGCATAAAACATGCAGTACTAAAGATGTGAATGGAAGAGGAGGCCGGCCATGCTCAAAGCAATGATCGTTCTTTTGCTTATGATCCTGGCCTGGCTTTTCATTTCATAGGATGTGCAATAATTGCGCTTTTAGGGCGCGCTTGAACATGAAGGTAAGCCGTCTTATATAGATTCGGCGAACCCTCCCAAACCCCTCCTTCCTTGTTCAGTTTTGGGGCGAGGCGGAACCGCAAGGCCGGCCTCGCCCCAAACTTTTTTCGCACTATTGACGAACTCCCTTGGATAGCGAATAATGGACGCTTATGCTCTGGGCCCGGTAGGACACGCCCCTCTCCCCGTCCAGGTGGCCGATCAAGGAATGGAAATTGTGATCAAGAAGAACCATGCGCTCCGACGGGGGATGTCCCTGGCCGCGGCGATCCTTGTCCTGGTCTCTCTAAGCAGGGGCGTCCAGACCGATAAGTATCAGGCGAGCGCCGTCCGGACTACGGGAGCGGTCAAAGTGGACGGCCGTCTGGACGAGCGGGATTGGAGGATCGCCCCAGCCGTCGGCGATTTCATCCAGACGGAGCCGGAGGAAGGCAGGCCCGCGACCGAGGCCACCGAGGTCCGCGTTCTCTTCGACGACAGGAACATCTATTTCGGGGTCATCTGCCACGACAGCCGTCCGGACCGGATCGTGGCCAACGAGATGCGGCGGGACTCCGAGCTCCGGAATAACGACTATTTCGAGGTCATCCTCGACACGTACAACGACCACCGCAACGCCTTCTATTTCTCCATCAACCCGTTGGGCGCCCAGCGGGACGTGATCATCCGCGACGAGGGGGCGAACATCACCCGCGAATGGGACGGGATTTGGGTGGTCCGGACGCAGCGGACCGCGGAGGGTTGGACGGCGGAGATTGCCATCCCCTTCCGCACGCTGCGCTTCAGCAAGGACGTCGAACAGACCTGGGGAGTCAATTTTGGCCGTTCCGTCGCCCGGAAGAGGGAGGAGAGCTACTGGACGCCCATCCTCCGGAATTACGGCTTCATGGGCAAAATGAAGATCTCATATTTCGGCCACCTAACCGGATTGTCGGGGCTGAAACAAGGGCAGAAGGTTCAGGCCGCGCCCTACGTCATCGGCGGCGGCAATAAGGAGGAGGCCGGCGCGCCGTTCAAGGGCAAGGGGGAGGTGGGCCTCGACCTGAAATACCGGCTGGCGTCGAACGTGACCGCCGACCTGACGGTCAACACGGATTTCGCCCAAGTCGAAGCCGACCAGGAACAGTTCAACCTGACGCCCTACAGCCTCTTCTTCCCTGAAAAGAGGGAGTTCTTTTTGGAGGGCTCCGACATCTTCCGCTTCGGCGAACGCTCCCAGGAGCATAAGATGCCCTCAACGCTCCTGTTCTTCAGCCGGTCCGTCGGACTGTCCGAGGACGGCAAAGAGGTTCCCGTGTTGGGCGGCGTCAAGGTCACGGGCAAGGCGGGGCGCTACGACCTCGGCGTCTTGGACATCCTGACCAGCCGGACCTCCTACCTCAATGACGACGACGAGCACGTCGATATCGGGCGGGCCAATTCCTCCGTCTTCCGGATCAAGCGGGACATCTTCGAGAAGTCCTCGGTCGGGTTCATCGGCCTGAGCAAGGACCTGATCGACGGAGGCGAATATAACCGGGCGACAGGCCTTGACTTCAACCTGGCCCTCGGCCGGAGCTTCAAGACCGACGGTTTCCTGGCCAAGACGTTCTCCCCCGACCTGAAAGGCAAGGATTGGGCCGGGGCCCTCAACACGAGCTTCGCCGACGACTTCTGGGACTTCGGCCTCTCCTACACGGACATCGGAGAGAACTTCAACAGTGAGCTGGGGTTCGTGCCCCGGACGGATATCCGGAAGCTCCGGCTTAACGCGGGCATCGGTCCGCGGCCTCGTTTCCTCGGCCTCCGCCAGAGCTTTTTCATGAACAACTTGACCTACATCGAGGACCATTCGGGCCGGCTCCAGAACCGGGACATCTTCTCGGGGGTCTGGAACCTCTTCCAGAACGGCAGCCAGCTGTTTTTCGGCTACACTCAGAACTTCCAGCGCCTCGACGAGGATTTCGAGATCGAGGACAACGTCATCATTCCGGTCGGCCGCTACAGCTTCAACTCGTTCCTGGTCATGTTCAACTCGGACCGGAGCCGGGACGTAGCCCTGGGAGCGGACATTAACCTGGGGGAGTTCTACAACGGGCGCCTCGCGTCCGTCCGGGCGGAAAGCTTTCTCAAGCTCTCCCGGAACTTCAACATGGAGCTTCAGCTCAACCGCAACCAGTTCAACCTTCCCGTCCCCGGGGGGAAGTTCGCCGCAACGATTGCCGGCGGCCGCTTCATTTACTCTTTCACGCCGAACCTCTTCGCCAAGGCTTATATCCAGTGGAACGGCTCCGAAGACCTCTTCAAGAGCGACTTCCTCATCCGCTGGATCTATAAGCCTGGCGCCAATATCTACTTCATCTACAACGAAACCCGGAAACTCGTCGGCGGCGGTCCGGTCGATGACCGGACCGTTATGCTCAAGGCGAGTTTCCTTTTCAACCTCTAAAATTTTCATCCCACCCCCAAAATTGCCGATTGGACGTGAGTCGGGAAGCAAGAATCCTATCGGCAAGTTTGGCTACCCCTGGAATATTTCTGTCGATTGGATTACACTCGGACGACGAAGGAGTGCCGAAAATGAACACAAAACACCGCGTATTATCAGTGGCCTCCCTGGCCTTTTTGATCGCGGCCTTTGGGGCTTCCGCCTTCGCCCAGAGGACAGGATACACCAGGGACGAGTTTATCCGACGACGTGCTGCCCTGATGGACAAAATCACGGACGGGATGATCGTTCTCTTCGGAGAAACGGACCAGGCTCCGGCGGCGCATTTCCAACAGGACAACGACTTCTATTACTTCACGGGAAATGAGGACGCGAGCGCCATCTTCTTGATGGCGCCTCGGGCCAAGAAGGCGGTCCTGTTTCTTCCCCAGCAGTCTGAACGGGAGCGCGTGGTCGGCGGCCCGAACCTTCTCAACGACCCGCAGGCCAAGGAGAAAACCGGACTCACGGATATCTTTCCATTAAGCTATTTCGATGAATACGTCGCCAGGAACATGTATGGGTTCGGGACGACATTTCACCTTCGCCTGTCAAACCGGGACAAGCTGGACGAAGCCCGTTCCGAGACGGGAATCTTCAGTGCCCGCAAATCCCGCTCGCCCTATAATGATCAGGCGCCCCTGGACAATTTCCGAATCGCCAGGCTCAAGGAGCGTTATCCTCATTTCTCGTTCAAGGACGTCACGCCTCTCATTGATGAGATGAGGGTCATCAAATCGGCTGAAGAGATCGAGGTCCTGCGGCGGAACGGACGAATCTCGGCGGAAGGCGTGAAGCGGGCCATGCAGGCAACAAAACCCGGCTGCTTCGAATACGAGATCGAGGCCGCCGCAATGGGAGTCATCCTGGCCGGAGGCGCCACGAGCGCCGCTTATGCGCCTATCGTCGGCTCAGGGCCGAACACCTGTATCTTTCACTATGAGAAGAACTCAAGGCGTGTCGAGGCGGGCGATTTGGTGCTCATGGATTTCGGAGCCTGCCTAGACCGTCTGGCCATGGACATCACCCGGACCTGGCCGGCCTCGGGCACGTTCACTCCCGAGCAGAAGAAAGTCTACCAGGCGGTGCTTGAGGTCCAAAAGGCCTGCATCGAAGCCTACCGTCCGGGAGCCACCGCCAAATCCGTCAAAGATCATGTCGCCGCCGTTATGAAACAAAAGGGCATCGACCCCATGGGCTTGGAAGGGGGGACCGGTCACTTTGTCGGCCTCAGCGTTCACGACGTTGGACCTTATAACACGGCCCTTCAGCCGGGCATGGTGTTCGCCATCGAGCCGGCCCTCTACTTCCCCGATAAGAACATCGGCATCCGCGTCGAGGATACGGTCCTCATCACGGAGACCGGATGTGAGGTTCTGACCGCCGGCGTCCCCAAGGAGATCGAGGAGGTCGAAAAGCTCGTGGCCGGGAAATAATTATTTCTCCTGGCCGCCGCGCTTTAATCGAAAGGAGGGTCGCTGAAGGCTTTGTGGGTTGCCGCCGGGTGTTCCGCAGCCTTCCTTGTATACCTTTTGATCGAGCGTCTTGTCCTTGACTTCAGGCTGCGCCGTATCCCCGTCAGGGTTTGCGTCACCGGAACCCGGGGAAAATCGACTGTAGTCCGCCTCATCGCCGGGGTCTTGCGGGAGTCGGGGATGAGCGTCTTGGCCAAGACCACGGGCTCCCGGGCCGCCTTGATCCTGCCGGACGGAACGGAACGAGAGGTTAGGAGGCGGGGGCTGCCTTCGGTTCTCGAACAGAAGCGGATCGTCCGGACGGCGGTTCGGCTCGGCGTGAAGGCCCTGGTCACGGAGATGATGAGCATCGGCGAGGAATGTTTGTTTGCCGAATCGAGGCGCCTGATCAGGCCGAATATTCTGGTTCTGACCAACGTCCGTCTCGACCACCTCGATCTGATGGGTCAAAGCCTGGAGGAGATCGCGGCCTGCCTGGCCTCGACTTTCCCGGTTCAGGGGACGGTCATCCTTCCCGAAGAAGAGCTCTTTCCCGTTTTCGAACGAAGAGTGAGGGCCCTCGGAGCGAAGCTCATCCTTGCCCGGAAAAGCAGCAAGGGGAACGCGGACCCCACGGCCGAACTTCCTCAGGAACAGCTCGAACCGAACGTCAGACTGGCCCTCGAGGCGGCTCGCCTGCTCGGCGTCGAGGAAGAAACGGCCCTTCGCGGCATGACCAAAGCCGCGCCTGATTTCGGGGCCCTCAGGATATGGGATTCAAAGGGGCCTGCGGCCGGGCAGGTGATGTCTTTTGTCAGCGCTTTCGCAGCCAACGACCCCAGGTCGTCACGTGAAGCCTTGGATCGGATCATGGACAGACCGTCTCTCTCCGGTCGGGATTTCATCGGGCTCCTGAACCTCCGGGATGACCGGGGCGACCGAACACTTCAATGGGCCGAGGCTTTGGAGAGGGGGGACTTCGATCGCCTGGCCCGGATCATGGTCATCGGGGGTCATGCCAGGGCCTTCGTCCGCAGGCAAAAAAAGCGGATCGGGTGGCCGGAACGACGGCTCGCTGCCCTCAAGGAACGGACGCCCGAAGCCATTTTCAAGGGCCTCCTTCGGCCTGCAGACGGGCCGGCTGTCGTGATCGGATTGGGTAATATTGGTGGGGTGGGCAAAGACATTGTCGAGTACTGGGAACGGACGGGGACGGTCCATGGTGTTTGAAACGCTGCTCATAGGACTCTTACTAGCTCTTCTCTATACGGAGCTCCTGGAGATCTCCCCGGGCGGGCTCATCGTCCCTGGCTACATCGCTCTCTATCTCGACCAGCCGATGAGGGTCCTGGCCACCCTCCTTGTTGCTGCCCTTGCCCTCCTGGTTTATAAGGGGCTCTCCCGTTATCTTATCCTTTTCGGCAGACGGCGGTTCGTTATGATGATCCTCGTCGGAGCCGTCCTGGCCCAAGCCTGGTTCTTGCTCCTGCCGCAGATCTTCCATGAATCCCTTGAGCTTCGCGCGATCGGCTGGGTTATTCCCGGGCTTCTGGCCAGCAGCCTGGAAAGGCAGCGGCCCCTTCCGACCCTGGCCTCGCTGGCCACGGTATCCATCTTCACCTATTTTCTTGTCCGGCTTGTTTCCTGGCTATGAGAAAAACGCTGAACTCGCCCGGCCTTTACCTCACGGCGGGTCTGAGCCTTCTCTTTTTTGGCCTCTTCAAGTTCATCCCGTTCGGCGCGCTTCCGGAGCGGGGGGTGATGGTCCAGGCGGCGGAGATCATGCTTGCTTCTGAGAGGGCTCTTATAGGATGCCGGGAACAGAAGAAGGTCCTTCCCGACGCGGCAGCCGATCCGAACCGGACCGGCCTCGTCGGAGTCGAGACCTCTCCGATCACGACCACCCTGGGAAACCTGGAGGCCAAGCGGACGACGACCAATCCTGATTTTGCTGGACTTCTCGTGAGATTATTGAATGAGGCCGGGGTGAAAGAAGGGGAGGCCATCGCCGTGGGCGGTTCGAGCTCATTCCCGGCGCTCCTTTTAGCCGTCCTTTCTGCCGCCAAGGCCATGAACGTTGACGCCTTGTTCATCTGTTCGTTGGGCGCTTCCCAGTGGGGCGCGAACGACCTGCGTTTTTTCTGGCTCGATATGTATTCCTGTATCTCAAAAAAGATCGATATAGGGGGAAAGGTTATCGCCCTTTCCATCGGCGGAGAAGGGGACACGGGCCGCGATATGAGCGAAGAAGGCCGCCGGTTTCTTATGAATGAGGCGCGTAAAAGCGGCCTCCCGATCATCGAAGAACCGGACCTCCCAAGGAACCTGGAACGCCGGTTCGGGCTTTACGAGGAGAGCGCGGGCGGGAAACGGATCGCAGCCTTTGTCAATATCGGCGGCAGCTGGGCCAATATGGGGACGGACGCCTCGGTCCTCGGATTGAAGCCGGGGTCGACCAAAGTCCGGGCCATTCCCCCCTCGGAAAGGAGGGGCATGGTTCAGGAGATGGCCAGGCGCCGCGTTCCCATTATCCACCTCCTGAATATCAAGGGACTGACTGTGCGCTATGGCCTGCCCTGGGACCCGAGCCCTCTGCCGCGGCCCGGGGAAGGGGACGTCTATCGCCGTTCCCCGGGCTCCAATCCGCTCGTTATGATCCTCATCGGAGCCTATTTCATTCTGGCGGTTTGTGCCCTGGCGCTTTTTCGGCGGCCCTGAAATCTATAGGTCATTTCTCCAGGCTGCGGACGAGGTCCTGGATATCCTTCTGGTCGGGATTCAGGCTGAGGGACGCCTTAAGGGCCTGGAATGCCCGGGTCTTGTCGCCGGTCTGGAGATAGCAGCGACCCAGAGAATTCAACAAGCGCGTATCGCTGTTGTAAATCTTGTTCCCTTCGAGGAGGCTGGCGATGGCGCTCCCGTAGTCTCCAAGACCGGCCTGGGCTTGGCCCTTGATGAGAAAGTGATCGAACCTGAATTTCTCCGTGTCCTTGAGACCTTCGGAGAGGACGAGCGCTTCACGATACTTTCTTGTCATCAAGAGGAATAAAGCGTAATCCACGAGCCCTTCCTTATAGTCCGGATTGGCCGAGTAAGCCCGCTTGTAGAGCTTCTCAGCTTGTTCCGGCAGACCGGCCTGAGCGTACTGATAAGCGGCGGCATAATAATAGAGAAAGCTGTTGGACACCGGGAATGTTTTTGAGAGGGTCACCGGGTGGGGGACCGCCTCGGCCGGGGAGACGATGAAAGGAACGCGTTTCTCGTCGAGGAGCTTACCCGCGCCGTCCACCAGCCTGAGTTTGAGTTCATAATAATCTGGGCTGAGGTCCCGAACCGGGATGGCCTGAGTGATGCCCATGACCTTCTGCCGGGGATAGGACGAAAGGGGCAGGGAAACCTCCCTCTTTACGGCCCCATTCTCGTTTGTGGCAATCACCTGGCAAAGGACGCGTCCCTCCTTCCAGAGTTCTTCATGAATTCCCACCAGGTCGAAGGCAAAAGCCGCCTCGTCGCTGAGGCCCATCGTGCTTTTGGCGTCCACAACAAGCTGCTTGTCCTGGAATTTGAAAGGGGCGTTGACCCCTGCTTTATAGTCCTGCAACTTGTAGCCAAGGACGAATCCGGCTATGGCCGGGGCCTGCGCCTCCCCGGGGATGGTGATCTCTTTTTCGAAAAGCGAAAACTCTTTGCCGACGGCGTTCTGGAGGAGGATCGAAAGCCCGTAGGTTCCCTCGATCGCCGGAAACACGTCCTGGACGGCCACACCGTTGGCCCTGATTCCATCCACGTTGGCCGGGGGGAAGTAGAAAGGAAAATCCTTGGAGTACTGAAAGATAATCCTGTCGCCCTTACGGAGGCTGACGCTCAGCTTGAAATTGCAGTAGTATTGGTCATTGGGTTCGTAGTAATCGATGGAAAGCTTCTTGGGGGCCATGGAAAAGTGAACAAAGGGGATGTCCAGGACGGCATCCCTGACCACGGCCACCTCGGCCGAGCTCTCGATATAATTCGTCAGATACTCGGTGCTGACGATCCCCTTGTAATCCAGGAAGTGAGTGGCATAGGCGGGGCTGATGTCTTTCTTGGGGGATTCGATGATTTCGGCCATGAGGATGTTGATCTGAGGCGAAGGCGTGAAAGCATAGGGATATTCGCCCGGGATCATGGAAATGGACATCCCCGCCAGAGTCGGGGCCAGGTCCTTGATCTTCTGATAGACCTCTGCGCCATTGGTCAAGTCGACGCCCTGGGTGTCGACAAGGAGGCTTCCCGGGCCGTCAGATGTCGGATTGTAGAGCTTGAACTCGCCCGATCCGCCGCGCTTGAAAAAGACAAGGCCGAAGTACGCCGGCAGGCGCTTTTCCTTTTCGCCCCGGTAATACCAGACTTGGCAGGGGTGGATGCCGGCGACACCTTCAAACCTTTCGATCGATGCCGGAGGGCCGAGGATGATATGCATACGGCCCATATCCGTCATCCAGCCTTCGCGGGGAGTCCCTCGGCGGTAATACATGTTGGCATAAGCGAAACGCTTGATATGCTCATCCTTATATTCGTTCTGGGGCGTCGACGGAGTGGGGTCCCTCTGTTTCCAGAAGGATTCGACGAAAATATCCCTGTCTCGGTCGGTCGCAAGCTTCATGAAAACTTCTTTCTCGACGGGGAGAATGATATAGCTTACGAGCCGGAGCCACTCGCGGTATCTTTCCGCCAGGTCTTTTTCCTTGATGACGGACGACTTCGCCGGGGCGGGTTTCTCGGTCTGGGCGTGGAGCCCGGCCGGGATACCTCCTAGAAGGAGCATGAAGACAATCAGGATGGGAATGAATGCCATAACGCTATTGTATCCACGGAATGATAGCTGTCAAATCCGCCTATCTCATTCCTTGCATTTTTGGATGAGCGCGTCAAGCCTCTGTCTTTCGTTGAGCGGGAGAGACGCATAGTTCCCATCCTTGTACTTTGTGAGATAGACGAGGGCCTGAGCCTTGTCCCCTCTGCTGAGCAGGATTAAGCCGAGGTTATAAAGAGGATAGGAGAAGTCCGGCTTAAGCTCGACGGCTTTTTTCCAAGCGGCAAGGGCCCCTTCTA
This sequence comes from uncultured Eubacteriales bacterium, assembly GCA_964544265.1. Classification (GTDB taxonomy): domain Bacteria; phylum Acidobacteriota; class Aminicenantia; order Aminicenantales; family Saccharicenantaceae; genus JALHVH01. The sequence goes on along the minus strand of CAZJBD010000013.1, from coordinate 3,006 downwards.
TATCGCCGCTCATTTTGAGAGCCGCTCCCAGCCCATTCCATGCCGACGCGTATTTCGGATCGAGCTCGATACTCCGCCGGAAATTCGTCACGGCCTCGGACAAGGGCTGGGGCCTATTTTCTTTCAGGTATTCCGAAAGGTGGAGAGAACCGAGATTGTTGAAAACGATGGCGTAATTGTTATCGAGGGCCAGGGCCTTCTCATAAGCCTTCAGGGCCGCGTTAAGACCGCCCTTGTTCCAGTGGGCGACGCCGATGTAGTTCCAGGCCTCGGGATCGAAATCGATGATCTCTGCGGCCTTATTGAGCACGTCCAGGGCTTCATCATTGCGGCCGGCGTCGATGAGAGCGATTCCGTAGCTTGTCATGATCCTATAACTCAGGGGGTTGTTCCGGTAGGCTTCAAGGAGAACGTCGACAGTGTCGCTCAGGCGTCCTTTCTCTTTGTAGAGGTTGGCCAGGTGGGTATAGGCCAGGTCAAAATCCGTCCGTTGGCCGATGATCTCCTTGAGCATCCGAATGGCCTCGTCGGGTTTCCCTCCGTATTGAGCGCTCATAGCCTGCATCCAGAGGTTCTGGAACGGAAGGAGGGTTTTGAGGTCGTCCGCTTCGGTGAACGTTTTCTTTTGAGGTCCTTGGAAAGAGGCTAGGTATCCGAGGCTTCGAAGCTTCTCGCTCGTATCCCGGTCGATCTTCCGGGCCGCCGCGGCCCCCTCTGTGGAAAACTGGGATTTCAAAAGCTCATCGAAGGCTTTTTTATGAGCGCCGAGCTCCGCCGTCCCGGCCAGGTTGTGTTGCTCGTTAAAATCCTTCTCGAGATCATAAAGCTCCGGGATCGGGGAATCCATGAATTTTGAGTTGCCTTCGATGGCGCCTCTGAGCGGCGCCCAGCCGCGGTTGTAATAGGCCGTTAGGGCTTCGAAATAGATTGGCCGTATAGGGGCCGTCTTCCCTTGAGCAGCGGCCCATAGGGATACGCCCTGAAGCCCTGCTGGCTTGGGCACGCGCAGGGCATCGCAGACCGTTGGCAAGATATCGATGTGTGAGGCGTTCCCAGCGGCGCGCCCTGGCTTCAGTCCCGGTGAGGCGATCATTAGGGGCACGTGAAGCGTGGCGTTATAAGCGAAGTAGCCGTGGGTCATCTCCCCATGCTCGCCCAGGGACTCGCCGTGGTCGGCCGTGAAGATGATTGCCGTGCTGCTTTCCAGGCCTTTCGCCTTCAGGAAATCCATCAGCTTGCCCAGGGCCGAATCCATATAGGCCACCTCGCCATCGTAAGCGCGGCCCTTGTATTGGGAGTTAAAGGGCTCGGGCGGCTGGTAGGGCTGATGGGGGTCAAAGCAGTGGACCCAGACAAACCAGGGGCTTTTCCTGTCCTTAAGCCAAGAGATCGTCCGGTCCACAACGACCTCCGCCTTCCGCTCTACGAAAATGAACTCGTTGAGGCTCTGGCTTCCATAATCGTCGTCGTAGACGTCGAAGCCCTGGGTGAGACCGAACCGCGAATCAAGGGGGAAGGCCCCGACGAAGGCCGCGGTCGCGTAGCCGCGCTCCTTGAGCCATTCTGCGAGGGTCAGGAATTCGTCCCGGACGATGAAGCCGGAGTTGTCGTGCACACCGTGAAAGGGCGGCGTCGTGCCGAGCAGGATGCTGGTATGGGAGGGGAGAGTCAAGGGAGTATGAGCAAAAGCCTTTTCGAAGACGACACCCCTTGAGGCCAGCGCATCGATGGTGGGGGTCTTGACCTCCCGGCTTCCATAGCAGCCCAACCGGTCGGGCCTCAGCGTGTCAATGGTGATTAGGAGAAGGTTGGGGTGGCCCTTTTCCACGCCGGCCACAGTCCCGAACATCGTTGCCGCGGGAATCAAAAGGGCGGCGATAAGAATGAAGAACGCTGCTGCCGGCCGAGAAAGTCTCATCATAGCCGCGCCGGATTATTTCTTTTTCAGGAATTCGATGAAGCCTTTGACCTGGGCCGCCCTTTCCGATTCGGAGTCGTACTTAAGATAATTTTCGAAGGCGGCCATTGCCTCCGGATTGTTGCCCAGGGCAAGATAGGTTAGGCCGAGCTGATAGATGGCATCGAGGAAATCGGGCCGGAGCTCGACCGCTCGCTTGTAGAATTTCAAAGCGTCTTCAAGTTTGGACTGTTTGGTAAAGGACGTGCCGATGTTGTAGAGGACCATCGGGTCCGTTATTTTTTCGAATTCGATCTTGCCATACCATTCCAAGGCCTTGTCCTCTTGGCCCCGGTTGGCATAGCAGTTCCCGATGAGAAGAATGACATTGTAGTTGTCCGGTTCCTTCTCCAAAACTTTCTTATAGGCTTCCTCCGCCTTGTCGTAATCCTGGAGCTCGAACCAGCAATTGCCGATATTGATGTAAATAATATAGGCATCGGGGGTCTTGGCCAGGAGGCTTTCGTAACTGGCGATGGCTTCCTGGTACTTTTTTTCTTCGAAAAGCCGGTTCCCTTCCTCCAAGGCAGCTGTGAGCTCATCTGTGATAACTATGCCCTCGACCTTTTGAAGCTTGATTTCGACGGGGGGATTATTGGAGACCTCCTGGATCTGGGTGCTGATGCTTTTGGGGGCGTACCCGGCTTTTTCAAAATCGATGTTCCATCCCCCGCCGCGGACGTAGTTCGCGGTCCACTCGCCAGCGGCATTGGTCACGACCTCGAGGCCGGATTGTCCCCTTATGGAAAAGAGTTTTACTCGGACGCCCTCCAGAGGCGTGCCGTCCTGGTCGGTGACGACACCTCTAATTCGCCCCTGGCCTCTATAGCTTTGGGAAAAGATGAACGATGTTGCGACAAGCAGAAATAAGATAGCGAACTTAGCTCTTTTCATTCCGTCCTCCCTATGAATTTATTCTATTTTAATCGTAAGCCGGGGTCAAATCCCAAAATCCCATTGGAAGTATCTTTTCGTATGATATAGACAATGGCGCAGGGGCGCGGCGACACACCCAAGACTCTGTCTGTAATTATTAATCCCCCCAACCC
>CAZJBD010000012.1:0-28411 GCA_964544265.1 uncultured Eubacteriales bacterium | reverse complement strand
GACCTTCAACTGCCTCCTCCGGGCATCGCCCCTGCGCCATTGTCTAAATCACACGCAAGGAGATGCTTCCTCGACTGCTGACTAAAGAATATGCCCTAATGATAGCGGCTGAGCTCAGAAAAGTCAAGAAAAAATATCAATAGGTGCTACAACTCTCCGTATGTATACAATAGCTTGTATCCTTTCTCTCGCCGGAAGAGCCAACACCATAGCGGATGAAAGGACGATTGTCAACAACTGGGCCTTAAAGGCCCGCCCTCAAGCGACCTCTTATTCGGACTTTTTTGTAATCCGGGCCGCCCAACCCCCGCCCGGAGCCAGGCTGAGATTCATAATGTCTCCTCTACCAACTTGCCGGACCTCTTTCCGATAATCAGAGGCATATCTATCGGCATTGATCCCGTCACGGTAGATTTCAGCCTCATAGGCTCCGTCGGCCAGGAAATCAAGCTTGATCCCGAGCGTCCTCGGAGTCCAGTCGGTCATGGCGCCGACATACCAATCGTCGCCGCTTCGACGGGCTACAACCAAATAGTCGCCGACCTTGGCCTCCAAAGCCCTTATTTCGTCCCAGACGCTCGGCACCCCGGAAAGGAAGGGCAGAATCTCCGGTTCGCGCTCATAGCTTGAGGGTGAATCGCAAAGCATCTGGAGAGGGCTTTCATAGACCACGTACATGGCCAGCTGGTGGCATCTCGTCCCTTGGCTCATGGGGACATCAAAGACAGCCGTGAACTGCTTTTCTTGGGCATTCCGCATGGCTCCGGGCGTAAAATCCATCGGCCCGGCCAGCATCCGGATAAAGGGAATCAGAAGGTCGTGTTCCGGGGTGATTGTGGCGCTCCATTTGCTGTGTTCGAGCCCCATAACCCCTTCGCAGGTCAGGACGTTGGGATAAGCCCGGCGCATGCCGGTTGGTTTGTGGGCGCCATGGAAGTCGACGACCAGATGCCTCCTGGCCGCAGCCTCCGCGCATCGCCAGTAGAATCCGACCATCTTCTGGTCATCCCGATCCATGAAGTCCACCTTGATACCCTTGACCTCCCAATTCGAAAATTGGTCCAGGGCCCGGTCCATCTGATTATCAAGGGTATACCAGACGCACCAGAGGACGATCCCGACGTTTTTTTCCTTCGCGTAGGCCAGGAGGCCCGTCATGTCCATCTCCGGGTTGATCTTGAACAGGTCGTCCGGAGCAGACCAGCCTTCATCAAGGATGACATATTCGATTCCGTTCTTGGAGGCGAAGTCGACATATCGCTTGTATGTGTCCGTGTTTATCCCCGATTTGAAATCGACACCGAAGACGTTGTTGGCGTTCCACCAGTCCCAAGCAACCTTCCCGGGCTTGATCCAGGAAGTCTCCTTGATTCTCGATGGCGGGGCAAGCCTGTAAACGATATCGTTCTCGATGAGCGCGCCGTCGGCTGGAGCGATCGCCAGGACGCGCCAAGGGAAATCCCGGTTCCCCTTTGTCATCGCGATGTAGTCCGCCGCTTTGACGACCTCCAGTTCTCGATCGCTTGACTCTCTGAGTTTCTCCTCGAGAGGATAAGGCGCGAACTTCCCCCTAAGCATGGGCATGGCATGATCGCTTCCGGTGAGAAACATCCCGGGATAGTCCTCAAGGTCCGCTTCCGTGATCGCGACCTTGGGTCCGTCCTGGATGTTGACCAATACGGGGGCGAACCCGAACCGCTGCGAACCGATCTCGGCAAGAGGCAAGAAGGTGTAGTTGCTCTCGAAGTTGGCGTGCAAGCTCTCGGTGAATGGAAACCAGACCGAGTGATTTTCAGCAAATAAAAAGGTCGCTTCCTCAAAATTGATCTTGATTTCCCTTCGGTAGCCGGTTGAGAACCTGTAGGCCACCGCATCATCATAGGCCCGGAATATGAGTCGATAATTCCCCCTAAAGCGCAGAGCGATCTCGTTGAACTTATCGGCGATCATGGCCCGTTTCTCTTTCACGACAGGGATGATCTTATCGTCGGCGCTTCTCTGCTCGACGAACTCGACCTTGAGAAGGCCCTGACCCAAGACGACATTGTCGTTGATCGTCAAGGAGATCGCCGAAGGTTCGATGAGTTTCCTGGAATCGTAAATAACAGAATAGAGGATCCTGTCGGTTACTGATACGGACACTTCGATCTTTTTATCCGGAGAATAGAGGGTGTAAACTTTGGCCTGAAGCAGGCTTCCCGTGAGAACGATGAAGACCATGCCCAGGACAACGATCGGTAAATGCTTCCTGATCATCTTGACCTCCTTGCCCGGCGGCGGGATCAGTTCCGAAACTTGGCGGACCAGTCGACCTCTCGGCTCCTGCTGGGCATCAGGGCAAGCTTGAGGAGAACGCCGAACCGTCCGGTTCCCGAAACCTCCGCGCCGTCGCATGTGAATTTATCAAGCCTAAAACTATCAGGCACAGCCAAATAGATCTCGTAGGGGTCTCCTTCGACGACCCGACTCCTGCCCGACAGGACGTTTTGCTTCCAGTTCGTTTCGATAAGATCCACCCCTCCGCTGGAGACGTGTCGGCTTGTCGCGATGACCTGGGGACGGTCCAGCCTCTTCCGGATCGAAAAAGCCTGACACCGGAACCTAGGATCGATCGGCCCTGGGATGAAAGCTCCCATGAAGCTTCCCAAGAGCCTTTTCGTCCAAAACTCAAAAACGAAATATTCTCCGGCCGGATCGAATCCGAGATCGGCAAAGCAAACCTCACCGACGCTCTCCCCTGTCCGGCCCAAAACGGCCCAACTCTCGAAGGGCCGGTTGACTTCGAGTAAAAAAAGATCGCAGCTGGTCGAGGATCCAGCGTCGAAGGTCCTGGGCCCGGAGCCGCTGACCTCGCTGTCGACCCGCCAGAGTTCGGCTGAGCGGGAGGGATCGACATCGAAGATCTGCCCGGGAAGAGTCCAAAGGATGGGCACGGCCCGTTTTGCGGGCTCCGCCGCCTCCGTTCTATAGACAGCGGGTTTGTCGGTCAGGAGGAGAAGCGAACCGGTGAGCGACGTTACGGTCAGCGACCTATAAGCGTCCGCGTTAAGTTCGATGTGGTCCGGGTCGTTCCGCCAAACGACGTTGTTGAAGGAATTATATTGGGCCAGCCCGGCGTAAGAAAAGCCATCGGTCCCGATCCTGCAGCCGTCGATGATGCCCGCAAGTTCCGGCCGTATCCCCCAGCAGCCGAGCATGAAGCGGCTGCGGCCGATCTCCTCCCGGATCGTCCCGGCATAATCCCGATAAGCCGCCACGAGATCTTTCTTGTTGCGCGCAAAATGCTCCGCGCCTGCGTTATATCCCTCGTATCGAAGGTGACGAAGGGCATCCACCTTGTAATACTCCCAGCCCTGATCGCGGAGCCCCCGGTAAATGGGCTTGACCACAGCGTCCAGCGCCGAAGGGACCGAGCCGTCGAGCGATAATCCAATCCAGTTGCCCCGGAGGAGGGTGCCCTGGCCATCCGTCAAAAACCAAGTCTTGTGGGTCTCGGCGAAATCCGCTTGGTTGAAAGCGGTGTTGGTCCATAATCCCGGCTTGAGCCCTTTGCTCTTGATATAGCCTGCCAGGAAGCCTAGACCGCGCGGAAACTTGTCGTTGGTATTCAGCCAGAGTTCGGGGAGCCCTTGCCCCCTCTGGTAGCCGTCGTCAATCTGGAGATATTGATAACCGAACGGCAAAAGGACTTCGGAGAGAACGTCGGCCGTATCGACGATGTCTTTTTCTGTGACCTTGTCAAAAAAAGCGAACCAGGAAACCCAGCCGGCAACCGAATCCGGCCAGACCTTGTAGGTCCAGGGTTCAAAGAACCGTAAACCCCGGTGCTGCTGATAGAAGCGCGGTCGGAAACGCAGGACGATCTCGTTGCCTTCAGCCGTCAGGCCGAAGGTCCGGCCGTCATGCTTTTCTTCAAGAGTCGAGACAACGACGGAAGGATTGGCGTCCACGGACAGGACCCAATCACCCCGTCTGTCATACACGGCACGATTGAGGAGACTGCGACTAATTCCAGATGAATGACGGACGATCATGGGGCCTTTGGACCGCCTTTCAGCCTCCACGGGAAATGATTCCAGGCTCCCGAAGATCGTTCCGGAAACTCTGAGTTTGGGACCTTCGTTCCCGGAAGTCATGAGGACGACCTGGCTTAAGCGGTCGCCGGACCTGGAAATGCTGACCAAGGGTGGGATGTTTCTTTTTTCCCCCTCGAGGTCAACCCCGCCCTTGAAGATTGTTTGGCCCGCATAGTCGATCCGAAGTTTGCCGTTGCTGGTATGGATCTTTGCCGGCTCGTTCGGGGGCTCAACAGACCCGGCACTTTTTCGGGAACACGCGGGAATGGTCATGAGAAAATCCAAAAGGACGATCAAACAGAATGCGGCCCGGACAACCGATGCTCTCTTCCTCATGGCTATGCGTTTTCGCTTTTCTCAAAGAAAAAAGCGCCCAGAAAAACCATGACCAGGGAGACCGAGCTCATAATGAGGAGATCGAAACCTATCGGGAACGCGGAGACTCCGATCAGGGCCCCCCTGAGGCCGTCCAGGCCATAGGTCAGTGGATCGACATAGGTCAGAATACGGAAGTAAACCGGAAGGTTGGAGAGCGGATAAAGGGCGCCCGAAAGGAAAAAAATGGGGAAGATGACGAAGTTCATGACGATGCCGAAGCCCTGCATGTCTTTCATCCGGGAGGCAAAGATGAGTCCGAGGCCGAGAAACGCCATGGAGATGAGGATCATAAATGCAAAGGCCAAGACAAGGGGAATAATACCCCGAGGCCTGAACCCTCCGACCATGGAGATGATCAGGATCATTACGCCCTGACCCAGGGCTGTCGTCATTCCGCCGGCCATTCGACCCAAGACGATCGAGACGCGGGATACGGGCGTGACCATGATCTCCTTGAGGAAACCGAACTCTTTATCCCAAAGAACGGACAATCCCCCCATCGTCGAGGAGAAGAGCAGGGCCATGCCGATGATGCCGGGAACCAGGAATTGAATGTATTGAACGCCGCCGGACATGCCGGGGACGACCATCCGTTTGAACCCAAGGCCGAGAAACCCCAGGAAGAAGAGGGGCATGGCCAAGGCTCCGACGATACGGGATTTCGCCCGCATGATCCGTTTCATTTCCCGGAGCCAGAGGACGTAGATCGCGGTCGTGCTGATGGCCATCATGATCTCCCGCCGCGTCCCCTTGCCGGGGACCCGAAAGGACCGTTCTGGCCCATGTCCTCTTCCCGGATCTTGCGCCCCGTAAAATGGAGAAAGACGTCCTCGAGACTCGGTTTCCGGAGGTGCACGCAGTTGACGATGATGCCGAGGCCCTGGGCCGTCTGGATAAGCTCGGGGATGCGCCTTTCCCCTCTTTCCATGGTCAGGCTGAAGACGTCTTCGTGGAGCTTGAGCTTCTTAATCCAGCCCAAGCCCCGCAGGACCTCTTCGAGGCCCGCCGCGTTCCCTTCAACCTCGAGGGAGACGACATCGCCGCCGAGCAGGTCTTTAAGCTTCGCGGGCGTATCCAGGGCGACGAACTTACCGTGGTCCATGATGGCCACCCGCCCGCAAAGCGCGTCGGCTTCTTCCATGTAATGGGTTGTGAGGATGATTGTTACGGCCGCTTCGCGATTAAGCTTTCGGATGTAATCCCAGATATGACGGCGCGTCTGGGCATCGAGCCCCAGGGTTGGTTCGTCAAGAAATAGGACCTTGGGCCTATGGACCAGGCCCCTGGCGATTTCGAGGCGCCTCTTCATGCCGCCCGAATATTTTTCAACGAGCATCGAGGCCTTCTCTTCAAGGTCGACCAGCCGGAGGACCTCGCTTATCCGCGCCCGGCGTTCAGCTTTGCCCATACCGTACATCATGGCGTGGAACTCAAGGTTCTCCCGGCCGGTCAATCTGATGTCCAGGGCGATATCCTGAAACACGACACCGATGCTCTTTCGGACGCTGTCGCGGGCTTTTGCGACGTCGTGGCCGGCGACCTGGGCCGTACCGGAGGTTTTCATGAGGAGAGTCGAAAGCAGGTTAATGGTCGTGGTCTTGCCCGCTCCATTAGGCCCCAGGAGGCCGAAAAGTTCTCCTGTCTCCACGTTGAAAGACAACTCGTCCACGGCCGTAAACCCGTTGAACTTTTTCGTCAGCTTGTCGACGATGATAGCGTTCATCGCGCGCTCTTCCGGCTATTGTACTTATGCGTGTCCTTTTTGACAACACGAAGAGGGGTTTGCTCTCCCGCTTAATCCGGGAAGCCGAAATTAACCCCTTTTTATGAGCTCGAGATAAAACCAGCCCTTCTCATTTTTTTGGACGAGAACTTCAAATCCGGCCGTCTTGGCCAATTCAACGAAATGGGCTGCTCCCTGTTCCTCGATAAGCTTCACTCCGTATCCCGTGTTTATGTCCGCCTTGGGAAGTTTGACGTGGAGGGGAAATATGATCGAAACCTGGCGAGGGTCGGTTTTCTCGGGGAAAATGGCGTCCCAGATGAGGAGCCGACCGCCGGGCGCGAGCACGCGGTCAAGCTCCTGGAGGACTTTAAGGTGGTCGGCCGGGTCGATATACATGAAAGTGAAAAAGACCGCCGCCGTTAAAAATGACGCGTCCAGAAACTTGAGGTCGCGGGCATCCATGACGATCTTGATCAGCGGCTGGCCCGGCGCCTCCTCAAGCTCGCGCTTGCTCAGGTCGATCGAAACGACCTGCTTTCCCTTGAGTTGAGAGATGACGCCCTCCCCGCCGCCGCCGATATCCAGAATCAGGCCTTGGGCCGGGAAATCCGAAACAACGACTTCAAGTTTGGCGTTCATAAGCATCTGTCCCGGCTGGGGGCGGTCCTGGGCGGGAAGCACGCTCGGGCCCGGAGTGGCGATGGCCAAGACAAATAGAGCGGCGGCCAGATAAATGGTCATAGCGTTTTTATCTTTCATGAAAGCTCCTTGCTCGTCCGGAGGAAAATGGACTATACGTCTGATAGCGCCGAGATGTCAAATCTCCACCTTGGGCTCTATCGATAGATCGGCTTGAGAATAAAACCCTTGCCTGCGCCGGGCCTAAAAACGGCCCGGATTCTTGTCCATTGGCCGCCTGGCCTGTTCAAAAGGCAGGAGGACGAGGGCTTCGACGCCTCAAAACCGGATCTATGGGTGATTAAGGGTATATTTACTTGGCCATTTCAAGCTGATATGATTATGAATGCGCAACCGATGGTTAATTATCTTCTGCTCTACAAGATACGGAAAGCCGTCAAGAAGATCCTCAAGGACAAGATTGAGGACGACGAACTGGCGACCACCCCAAGGTCCTGTCTCGGCTGCCTGGCTGATGACATCAGCTGGGAGGTCTATTATCTCCTTAAGGAAAAAGATAAGGAGTCATAAAAAATCAGCCGGCATCCTTTTTCCTTGCCCGGATTTTCTCTTTGAGCGCTTCCCACCATTCGATGCGCTTGCGGATCTCCTTCTCAAAACCCAGGCCCCCCGGCATGTAATATCTTCGGCCCTTGAGCCTCTCCGGGAACGTCTCCATGTCCGTAGTCGAAAAGATGCTATCGTGGGCGTATTGATAATCCTTGCCATAGCCGATCTCTTCCATGAGCGGGGTCACGGCATTCCGGATATGGAGGGGCACAGGCTCGTACGGACTCATCTCTACATCTTTAGTCACCGCCTGGAAGGCGGCATAGACACGGTTGCTCTTGGGCGCTGAAGCAAGATAGATGACCGCCTCGGCCAAAGCCAGCTCGCCCTCGGGAGTTCCCAGGAAGTCGTAAGCTTCCTTGGCATGAAGGGTGATGGCCAGAGCCTGGGGATCGGCCAGCCCGACGTCTTCAGACGCAAAGCGGACGAGCCTCCGGGCGATATAGAGGGGCTCATCGCCCGAAGCCAGCATGCGGATGAGCCAATAGAGCGATGCGTCAACATCGCTGTTACGGAGGCTCTTGTGAAGGGCCGAGATCAGGTTGAAGTGCTCCTCGCCTGTTTTATCGTAGAGAAGCACGCGCTTCTGGAGGGCCTCCTGGACATTCTCGGCGGTGATGACGCCTTTTTTAGCCAGGTTGGAGGCGATTTCCAGGGTGTTCAGAGCTCTCCGGGCGTCGCCATTGGCGTAATTGATGATCATTTCGAGGGCGACCTCGTCAATCCGGAGCTTCATCTTGCCCAACCCTGAAACCTCGTCGACGAGCGCTTCATTCACGATCTTCGTCAAGGCTTCCGGGGCGAGCGGCTTCAAAACGAGGACCTTTGTCCGCGACAGCAGGGGCGAAATGACCTCGAAGGACGGATTCTCCGTGGTCGATCCGAAAAGGATGACGTCGCCTCTCTCCACATACGGCAGGAACGCCCCTTGCTGGGCCTTGTTGAAGCGATGGATCTCATCCACGAAAAGGACGATGGGTTTGCCGAACATCTTCCTCTGTCTCTCTGCCTTGGCCATGACCTCTTTGACCTCTTTGATTCCCGAGAGGACGGCGCTGAAGAAGACCCAGGGCAAGCCGAATCGTTTGGCGAGCATATAAGCGAGGGTTGTCTTGCCTGAACCGGGAGGCCCCCAAAAAATAATGGAAACGATGTGGTTCGACTCGATGAGCTCCGTGAGGATCTTCCCTTTCCCCAGAAGGTGCTCCTGACCATAGAGCCGCTCCAGGTCGTGGGGTCGCATCCTCTCGGCGAGCGGAACGAGGACTTCGCTATCAGGCGTCATACGTATGAATTATAACACGTTTGAGTCAGACCGCTTAACATCCTGGGACTGCTCGCGAATTTTCTTGACGCCCGACGCAAACACATGCTAGGTTAGGCTTACCCAAAATGGCCGTAAAAAACGAACCCGCCCAAGCCAAACTCTTCAAAAACGGGGAGGCTCCGGCTAAAATGGCCTACAAGGTTGAGGAGGTCAGCCGCCTAACGAAGGTCGATATCGAGACGATCGATGCTTGGGAGCGGGAGTTCCCCTTCCTTCGGGCCGGCAGGACCGGCGGCGGCCAGCGGTTTTTCCGCCCCAAGGATGTCGAGATCATCCAAAGAGTCCGAGAACTCCTGGACGAAAAAACCCTGACCATGGCGGGAATCAAGCGTCGAATCGAGGATGAATTCAAGCTCCGGCCGCCCACCTTGGTCCATCCCGACAAGCTCAGGAAAGCCCTCTACGATGTCCGAGACGAACTCCAGGACATTGTTTCTCTCATAAAGAAAGAGACAAAAAAGGCTTAGGGGATACCCCGTTTTCTGCTATAATCAATTTCCGTGTTCGGGACGTGGCGCAGTTTGGTAGCGCACACGCTTGGGGTGCGTGGGGTCGGCGGTTCAAATCCGCCCGTCCCGACCACTTTTTTTCCGGAATTCATACAAGGCGAGGGGAAGCGTTTCCGAAGGACCGCCTTGAGGCAAACCCATATTAGAGATTGTATATGATAAGATGGGATCCAGATATTGATAAATTGCGGAGGAAAAGCATGACGCGGACGACCAAAAAGAAACCAATGGAAAGCACAGCCGGGCGGGTCTTCCAGCTGGGTGAACTCGTCAGTTACCAGAAAGGGGCCATCGTCAGCCGCGAGATCATCAGCCAGAAGACGGGGACGGTCACGGTCTTCGCCTTTGACCGAGGCCAGCAGCTTAGCGAGCATACGGCCCCGTTCGACGCCATGGTCGTCGGGGTCGACGGCGATGCCGAGGTCTTCATCGGGGGCGAGCCAAACCGGATCAAGTCCGGCGACATGATCATCATGCCGGCAAACGTCCCCCATGCCGTTCAGGCCGTGGGCCGGTTCAAAATGCTCCTCGTCATGATCAAGAAATGAGGAGCCGTACCACAAAGCCCCTCGTCCTCCTCACCAACGACGACGGGCATTTCTCACCCGGGATTCTAGCGCTATTCGCCAGGATCAGGGGTTTTGCAGACGCCTGGATCGTCGCCCCTGACAGAGAGCGGAGCGCCAACTCCCTATCCCTGACCCTCCGCCGACCCTTGAGAATCCAGAAGATCCGACACCGGGTCTTTGCCGTCGATGGCACTCCCGCCGATTGCGTTTATCTGGCCCTTAAAAAGCTCCTCCCCCGCCGACCTCGGCTCATCCTCTCGGGAATGAACCTTGGCTGCAATCTTGGACAACAGGATATCTCTTACTCGGGCACCGTCGCCGCGGCTATCCAAGGAGCTTTCCTCGACATCCCTTCTGCGGCTGTCTCCCTCATACCGAATAATGCCGGACACTTCGATTTCCATGCGGCGGCCAGATTCGTCGGTGAAACCGCGAAGGTCCTGCTCCGGAAAAAGCTGCCGCCGGGGTTTGCTCTCAACATCAACATACCCCCTGAGCCGGTCAAGGGGGTCAAGATCGCCAAGTTAGGCCAAAAGAGATACAACCCGGAGATTGTCGCAAAAAAAGACCCCCGGGGGGAGCTTTATTACTGGATCGGTCCCGGCAATCCCCAGGCCTCCGGCGACGATGGGACCGACGTCCGGACCGTGCTGCGAGGCTTCATTACGATCACTCCCCTGCATAAAGACCTGACGGATTACGTAATGATGGGACTTCCCGTCCTGGAAAAGCTCTGCGCTGCTTTTCTTCCTAACGCTTATTCTTCCGGCGCTGTCTCAAATATTCGACGGCGCCGGGCAGCATCGAAATGATGATGATCGCGAAGATGACAAAGCTGAAATTCCGCTTGACCAGCGGGATATTGCCGAAAAAGTAGCCTCCAAAGACGAATAACGCCACCCAGGCCACTCCCCCGATGACATTGTAGCTGATGAATTTTCCATAGCTCATCTTGCCGATTCCGGCCACAAACGGAGCGAACGTCCTGATGACAGGGACAAATCGGGCGATGATAATGGTCATCCCGCCGTGCTTCTCATAGAACGCATGGGTCCGGTCCAGGTATTCTTTCTTGAAAAACCGGCTGTTCTCCTTCTGGAAGACCCTTGGTCCGACGGCATGGCCGATCCAGTAGTTGATCGTATCGCCAAGGACCGCCGCCGCGGCCAGGACGATGAACAGCCAGCCGACCTTGAAGAATCTGAATGTTCCGATCGAGGCCAGAGATCCGCAGGCAAACAGGAGGGAGTCTCCGGGAAGGAATGGGGTGATCACAAGGCCGGTCTCGCAGAAGATGATGATGAAAAGAAGAAGATAAGTCCAGATCTCATATTTTCCGATAATGACATACAGATGCCTGTCCAGATGAAGGACAAAGTCTATGAACTTCATGAAAAACGTCATGCCGTTTCCTTGAAGTCCGTAATATAGCTTCTGGCCGCTCATATTGCAAATCAATTTGATGAGGGGGTATCCCCCTTGGGTCGCAGGGCGCGGGTCCCTGCCCCGCCAGATAAAGGGAGGCAGGGAACGAAGCGACTGTTGGAAGGGGGATCAGAGGCCGCCATCTCGTCCATGACTCAAACCGATAATATTTGCTAGAATATTCTGCAAAGGCACTTATGAAAGAAGATAAGCTTCGACGGATCGACCGGGCTCTGGGGGCGTTGTCAGGGCTTGAATCCGGCTGCACGCTCTGCCCACGGAAGTGCCGGGTGGACAGGAGGAAAAAAGCGACGGGAGTTTGTCAGACCGGCGTGCAGGCACGAGTGTCCCATGCCCTCCTTCACTTCGGTGAGGAACCGGTCCTGAGCGGCCGGGTGAACGACTCGTGGGCCGGCGGCGCGGTCGGGCGGCCCTCAAGGGGATCGGGGACGATCTTCTTCTCCGGTTGCAACCTGAAGTGCCTCTTCTGCCAGAACTACCAGCTAAGCTGGCAGAACGAGGGGAACCCGGCCAGCGACCTGGAGCTGGCCCAAATGATGCTCGATCTCCAGGCCCAGGGGGCCTTGAACATCAATTTCGTTTCGCCCACCCATGTCGTTCTGCCCATCCTGAGAGCCCTCCGGATCGCTTATGAAGGGGGACTCTCCATTCCCCTCGTCTACAACTCAAACGGCTATGACCGCTCAGACGTCATCGGTCGCCTGGACGGGATCATCGATGTCTATCTCCCGGACATCAAATATTTCTCCCCGGCCATTTCGAAAAGATATTCGGCTGCGGCGGACTATTTTGTGAATGCCGGACCTTCAGTCCGGGAGATGTCCGTCCAGCAGCCGGTTTTGGAGCTCGACGATCAAGGGACCGCCCGAAAAGGGCTCATCATCCGTCATCTGGTCATGCCGGGATTTATCGAGGATTCGCTTTCCATCCTCCGCTGGATCAAAAGCAACATCTCACCCTTCATCGGCCTCAGCCTTATGAGTCAATACCATCCCTGCTACAAGGCGCCTGAGGAGATCAAGCGCCCCCTGACCGGAGAAGAATATCGCAAGGTGACAAATTTGGCGCTTGAGCTCGGCTTCGAGAAGCTGTTCATCCAACCGGAGCCCTTCGGGCCTGGCGACCTCCGCGTTCCGGATTTTAAAAAAAAGAACCCTTTCCGTTGGAAATAATAAGACGTCTTTAATCGTGTGGAATCATTCGGGGGAATAGAACCGCGTCTTCGGCAGCCGGTACTCCGGGATGCCGCAAGCCAGGGCCAATTCCCTCAATTTCGTCTGGATGATCTGGACGTTATCCGGACCCATCCGGAGGAATTGTTTTTGGGCTTGGCTTAATCTTTCAAGGGTCTCATCGATATAGGCATAGCTGGCGACCTTTTTTTCGAGCAGGACTCGCCCTTCAACGACCGGCGTGTTCAAAAGTTCGGCAATCGCTTGGGTTAAGGTGTCCTGGAAGTCCGCGTTAGGATAACCGAGCTCCTTGTAAGCCTGCTGAAGGACCGGTTTCAGCGCGTTGTACAAGCGGGCGGAGGCTTTTGCTTCCAGGGAAATGATGACGTCGGCTACCGGATTATAGCGGTCATAGCTCGCCTGAATGACGGTCAATCCCCCGGCCCTCCTGACCGTCTTGAACTCCCCTTTAGGAGCAAAGAAGTCGACCTGGGATTTTGGATTCATTCCGTTGGCGATATTGTCCACGGCCGCGACAAATTTCCGGATGATTTCCCGCGTCTTCATCCAGGCGGAAAGCCCGGGATGGGACGAAATGTCCTGGGCAAGACTGCGGAGGATTTTATCGCTATTATCGAGCGTCAATGAGGGCAGGTTCAGCGCTTCCAGGGATGCGGCAGGGGGTGGGCCCTCGGCCGCCGCGGGGGGAAGAGCCTGGAGCGACGCCTTTTCCGCAGGCTTCTCTGCCTTGTGACTGACTAGGTAATAGATCCCCGCTGCGACCGCCAGCAGCACGATCATACCGATGCCGATGATCATAACCTTTTTTGTATCTTCCATAGCTCACTCCTTTTCAGCCAAACCGTCCCGTGATGTAATCCTCCGTCCGCGGGTCCGACGGGTTGGTGAAGATCCGGTCCGTTCTGTCGAATTCCACGAGCTCTCCCAACAGGAAGTAGCCCGTAAAGCCCGAAACCCGGGCCGCTTGTTGCATGTTATGCGTAACGATGACGATTGTATATTTTTTCTCGAGCTCGTACATCAGCTCTTCGATCCTCGATGTCGCAATCGGGTCGAGGGCCGAACAAGGCTCATCCATGAGAAGGATCTCCGGTTCCACGGCCACGACCCGGGCGATGCAGAGCCTCTGTTGCTGCTCCCCGGAGAGCGCCAGGGCATTGGTCCACAGTTTGTCTTTAAGCTCCTTCCAGAGATGGACCGATTCGAGGCTGCGCTCCAGCCCGGCCTGGACGACCGATTTGTCTCTTATCCCGTGCACCTTGAACCCATAAGTCACGTTGTCATAGATGCTCAACGGGAATGGATTAGCACGCTGGAAGACCATGCCGACCTTTTTGCGCAGGGCCAGGAGGTCCATTTCGGGCCGGTAGATATCCTCTCCATCGATGATGACCTTGCCCGAGGTCCTGACGCCGTCGATGAGGTCGTTCATTCGGTTGAGCGTTCTGAGGAATGTCGACTTCCCGCAGCCGGAGGGTCCGATGAGGGCAGTCGTCCGTCTCGCTTCGATATTCAGACTGATATTTTTAAGGGCCTGAAATTCCCCGTAGAAGAGAGAGAGGTCACGAACCTCGATGATGGTCATGGCCGTCCTATCCGAACCTCCCGCGGACATAATCATCCGTCCTCTGGTCGTTGGGAGCGGTAAAAATCTTATCCGTCGGCCCGACCTCGATGAGTTCCCCGTTGAGGAAAAATGCGGTCCGGTCGGCGACCCGCGCAGCCTGCTTCGTATTGTTCGTGACCAGGATGATTGTGTAATCCCGTTTCAGGAGACGCAGGGAGTCCTCGATTTTCGCCGTCGAAATGGGATCAAGCCCCGAGCAAGGCTCATCAAGGAGAATGAAATCGGGCCTGAGGGCCAGGACCCTGGCGATGCAGAGCCGCTGCTGCTGGCCCCCCGAGAGTTTGAGGGCGGAAGTGTCCAGCCGGTCCTTGACTTCCTCCCAGAGAGACGTTCTTACCAGGCACTCCTGGACGAGCTCAACCAAGCGGGCCCCGTTCTTTTTTCCGGAGAGCCGCGTTCCGAAGGCGACGTTCTCAAATATCGAGCGAGGCAGGGGCACGGGCGTCGCAAAAACCATTCCCAGCCTTCGCCGGAGCTCGGCCACGTTAATGTCCGGATCATAGATGTTTTTTCCTTTGATCTCGATCGTACCCTCCGTTCGCGACCCGCGGATAAGGTCGTTCATCCGGTTGAGGGCGCCCAGGAAGGTCGATTTCCCGCTGCGGGCCGGGCCGATGACTCCCAGAATCTCATTGCTCAGGACATCGAGGTCGATTCTCCTCAGGGTCTGCAGGCTTCCGAAGAAGTGGCTGAACTCCCTAACCGCGATCGCTGTGGTCATGAGTATTTTCTGATGAACCTTTCCATGAGGTAATAGGTCAAAAGATTGATGATCAGGACAGAGATAACCAAGATCGCGGCCGTTCCATAGGCGTTGGACATGGAGATTCCTTCCCTGGCCAGAATATAAAAATGAACGGCCATGGTCCTGGAAGACGAGAAGATCGACGTGGGAAGGTGAAGAGCGCTTCCGGCCGTGAAAATAACTGCGGCTGTCTCGCCGATGCTCCGGCCGATACTCAGGATAATCCCGGTGACGATACCCGGCAGGGCCGCCGGAAGAACGACCCGGGTGACCATCTGCCATCGGGTGCTGCCGAGGGAGAAGCTCACCTGGCGGTAGGCTGCCGGCACGCTCTTGATGGCCTCCTCGCTCGTCCGGATGATCGTCGGGAGAATCATGAAAGCCAGGGTCAGGCCGCCGCTCAGGACGGACCAGCCAAAGCCGAGCTTGGTTACGAAAAGGATGAAGCCGAAAAGGCCGAAAATGATGGACGGGATCCCGGCCAGGCAATCCGCCCCGAAGCGGATGATCCGAGTGACCCTGTTTTCCCAGGTATATTCCGTAAGGAAAATGGCCGTGCCCACGCCGAAGGGGGCTGCGATGAGGACCGCGACAAGAGTCAGAACGAGCGTCCCGATGATTGTCGAAAAGATGCCCCCTCCCCTGCCCATGTCCACGGGATTCTTGGTCAAAAAAGAAAAATCGAGGACAGGAAGCCCTTTCCTGAGGATGAAGACGATGATGGACAGGAGGATAAAGACTGTGGCCGCCGTCATGACCTGGAGCCCCGCCTTGACAAGGCCTTGCTCGACTTTCGGGTTCAAGCGCATGGCTCAGACCTTCTTCCTCGACGATGTCATGTTGGCGATCGTGTTTAGGATCATGATGATGATAAAGAGAATGACACCCGTGGCAAACAGGGCCTGTCGGTGTTCTCCGCTCGCATAACCCATCTCAAGGGCAATATTGGAGGTTAGCGTCCTCACCGGCGAGAGCAGGGATGCGGGCACGGCCACTGCATTCCCCGCCACCATGATTACGGCCATAGTCTCGCCGATCGCCCGTCCCATGCCCAGGATGATGCTGGCAACGATGCCCGATCGGGCCGCCGGGAAGAGGACCATCTTCGTCGTCTGCCAGCGGGTGGCCCCCAGGGCGATGGAGCCCTCCCTGTAGGCGGAGGGGACGGCAAGGAGGGAATCTATGGAGATGCTGATGATTGTGGGCAGGATCATGATGCCCAGAATGATCGAACTCGCGAGGACCGAAAATCCCGGCCCTCCGAAGGTTCGTCGGATGAAGGGGACGAGGAGGATGACACCCATGAAGCCGTAGACGACTGAAGGGATTCCCGCTAAAAGCTCGATCGCGGGCTTAATCGCCCGCCGCAGCCCTTTTGACGAGAACTCCGTCAAAAAGACCGCGCAAGACAACCCGAGGGGGACGCCGATGATGAGGGCCCCGATCGTGACCATGAGAGAGCCGGCGATCATGGGCAGAAGCCCGAAGCTCTTTTCAGAGGGATACCAGTTCATCCCGGCCAGGAAGCTTTTGAAGCCGTATTTTAAAATGATGGGGACGCCTTCCGTGAAGATGAAGGCTGTAATGACCGTGAGGATCGAGACGGCTGAGAAAGAGACGGTCAGCAAAGCCAGCCGAACCAGCCTCTCCTCTCTCTTCAGCTTGTTCATCGATTTTTTATTCCCAAACCCCTTCTCATGGCCTCGAAGGATGGTCAGCGGGCGGAGAGAAGCCCCTCTTCCCGGATCATATCCTGCCCCTCCGGCGATAGCACGAAATCCACGAAATCTCTGGCCATGCCTGTGGGTTCACCGTTGGTGACGAAAAGGAAAGGCCGGACAAGCCCGTATCGTCCCCCCAAAATCGATTCCTCGCAGGCTCTGACCCCGTCCAATTCGAGCGCCCGGACCCTATCGTCCACCAGGCCGAGCGATATGTAGCCGACGGCATTTGGATCCGCGGCCACAATCTCCCGGACCGTTCCGTTCGAGTCCTCGACGATCGCTCGCTTGGAAATCCGCGACTTTGCCATAACCAGCTCCTGGAATGCGCCCCGAGTTCCCGATCCCTCCTCCCGGGTCACGACCGTGATCGCTTTGTCCGGTCCTCCCAGGTATTTCCAGCTTGGAATCTCGCCGGAGAAAATTTGTCTAACCTCTGTCAGGCGGAGGCCGCGGAGAGGATTGGTCGGGTGGACAATAATCGCCAGTCCGTCCCTGGCCACGACGATCTCCTTAAGATCCTTTTCGTCGGCTTTCAATTCCCTGGAAGAGGTCCCGATATCGGCGGCCCCGGACTTGGCGGCTTGAATGCCGGCGCTCGATCCGCCGCCCTGGACGTTGACAAAGGATCCCGGCCGCTTCTTGATGAAGGCCTCGGCCCATCTGTCCGCGAAAGGCTGGACGCTCGTAGAGCCGGCGACGATGATCTCGTTACGAACCGACCCCCTCGAGCAGGAAATGAGGGAAAAGATGAGAGACCCGGTTATGAGAAGCCAGGCCAGCCGTCTCTCAGACATGAACCATTACCCTTCCGCTTATACCAAAGGGACAAACTCAAGTCAAACGATCCGGGCTCCTCAGGAGCCTCCCGAAGGGCCTTCCCATTCTCCTCCGAGCCCGGCGAGCCGGATCTCATACTCCGCCTTTTTTTTCTCGTACTCCCCGGTCAGCGTCTCGAGGTCCTCGAGAAAAAGGTCGAGATCCGTCTTGGCCTGGTGCATGGACTTCGAAAGCTCCACGACCCGGAAACCATCCTTCAATTGTGAAGCCTCGACGACCGCGGCATTCATTTTCTGGAGCTCGGCGTCGAGCCGCTCTATGGCCTTCTCTTTTTCCTCGATCTTCCTTTCGAGCGGTTTCAGCACCCGCGACCTCTCTGTGATGAGCTCGGACCGGAGCTTGCGGAACTCCTTGGGATTGAGCTTATCCCGGGAGACCGCATCTTCCTTGCTTAAGCCTTCGACGGACGCCCTCCCTTGCGGGCGCTCTTCTTCGTCCTTCCAACCGATCTTATCCAGGAACCTTTGATAATCTCCCTCATAGACGAGAATGCTCCCGTTCTGGAAGACAACCAGCCTTTCAGCCAGGGCCTGGAGAAACCTTTCGTTGTGGGTGACCATGATTACTGCCCCATCGAAGTCATCCAGGGCTTCGAGGAGGGCATCGCTCGACTCCAGGTCGAGGTGGTTTGTCGGCTCGTCGAGAAGGAGCAGGTTGACCGGCGTCGCGATGATCTTTCCCAAAATGACCCGGCTCTTTTCACCTCCCGAAAGGATGCGGATGGGCTTGAGGGCGTCATCCCCCTCAAACATCATGGCTCCGGCGATAAGTCTGGGGAGTCTAGGATCCTCGTTGACGTTGGCGGAGGCAATCTCATCAAGGATCGTGTTCGAATCGACGAGGCCCGAGACGTTCATTTGTTCAAAGTATCCTACGGCCACCGACTGGGGCGAAGAAACCTCCCCTTCCCAAGGATTGAGGGCCCCTGCCAGAAGCTTGAGCAGGGTCGTCTTTCCCTTGCCGTTCTTGCCGACGACAAAGACCCGGTCCCGGGCTCCAATCGTCATCGCAAAATCCTTGATGAGGGGTTTGCCGGGATTGAAGCCGAACGACAGGCCATCGATACTTAAAGCGTACTTGTGATGGAAAGGCTTTTCGGCGAAAGAGAATTCGAGGGTCCGGATGGGCTGAAGTTTTTCTCTTTTCTCCATTTTTTCCAGGCTCTTGACCCTCGACTGGACAAGGCCGCCCAATCTCGCCTTGGCCCGGAAACGGGTGATGAAGAGATCCATTTCCTTTTGCTTGCGCTCGTCGTTGACCCGGGTTTTCTCGTAGATTTCTTCTTCCTGGGCGATCTGGGCGTAATATTTCCCGGTATCTCCGGAGATCTTTCGCGCTTTCCGCCGGTGAATCCCCAAGATGTGGGTCACGACTTTGTCCATGAAGCTCCGGTCGTGGGTTATGAGCATGAGTTCTCCCGGCCAGGCTAGAAGAAAACGCTCCAGCCAGCGAATCGAGGTGATGTCGAGGAAGTTGTTGGGCTCATCGAGGAGGAGCATCTGGTAATCCGCCAGGAGGACCTTAGCCAAGTTGAGGCGAACCTGGTAGCCGCCGGAAAGCTCCGAGGGGTGCTTGTCTCGGTCACTCTTGTCAAAGCCTAGGCCAGCTAGAACCTTCTCCACTCGCCACAGTTCCGAGCTTGCGTCCGCGGCCAATCCCCTGGCGGCTTCCTGGAGGACGGTTTCCGTCTTGAAATCCAGGTGCTGTTCCACGTAGCCGATCCGGTAGTTTCGAGGCATGGAGATCGTCCCCGAATCGACTTCCTCGAGGCCGGCGATCATCCGGAGGAGCGTCGTCTTACCGTGACCGTTCCGGGCGACGACTCCGACCCGCTCCCGGTGGTTGATTTTGAAGCTGATGTTGTCGAAAAGAGACTGCTTCCCGAAGCTCTTTGACAGGTTGTCGACAACGATCATTTTTTAATCCGAACGTGCAGTACCCAGAGGATTGAGAATCCCTGATCCACCATTATAACAGGTCGAACGTTATTTTTTAGGGTAGGCCGGTCTCTCCGCGAACTTGAACGGATGGGCCTTAATCCTCTCCAAGATGACCTCGATCGCTTTTTCGAGCTGGGGGTCGCGGCCGGCCACGACCGAGGCCGGGTCATTGTCGACGAGGTAGTCCGGATCGGCCCCATGATTCTCGATGAGCCACGTGCCTTCGCTCCCATAGAAGGCATTGTTTGACTGCTCGACGGTCCCGTTGTCGATCGTCAGCTGTCGATTCAAGATCCCGACCAAGCCGCCCCAGGACCGGACGCCGACGACCGGCCCGAGTTTTCGCGCCCGGAAGTCCTCGACGAAGGCCTCGCCGTCCGAGCCGTTGTTCTCGTTTGAGATGACGACGTACTGGCCGTTTGCGGCCGTGCCTGGATAACGGAAAGGCACCATGTTCCGAAGAACGTTGAAGGCAGTCAACTGACGTTCGAGCTTGTCGATCAGGAAATATTCGGTCCAGCCTCCGGAGTTCCGGCGGACATCGATGATGATCCCGTCCTTGTAGCGGAAGGCCCGCCAGAACTTGTCGAATTCGCCGATGCCGCCGCTCCCCATGGCGTTGATGTGCATGTAGCCGACGCGGCCGTTTGTGGCCTTTTCGATCTTCTTGATGTTATCTGAAAGCCAGCGGAAATATCTAAGGGCCTGGTCGTTGCGGATGGGCTCGACCTCATAGGTCTTCGCCCCGGCCGAAGCAGGTGTCGCATTGACGGTGATTCGGATCTTTCGCCCCGGCGTCACCTGGAGGAGCCTGAAGTAATCATCATTCGTTCCGACTTCGGATCCGTTGATGGCGATCAGATAATCGCCCTCCTTGAGCTCAATGTCCGGACGGACGAGCGGCCCCTTGAGCCCGAGGTTGATCTCCGTCGGACCATAAATCTTTTCGAATCTGTAACGTCCGGAGGCCTTGTCCGGAGAAAGATCGGCGCCCAGGAGCCCGGTATAAAAAGATAGGCCTTGAGGCGGAGCGAGCGGGCCATAGTCTCCGCCGCCGATATAGGTGTGGGATACGCAGAGTTCGCCGACCATTTGGGAAAGGACCCAGTTCAGCTCATCCCGGGAGGACAAGTACGGGATGTAAGCGCGATACTTTTCGCCCATGGCCTTCCAGTCCCGGCCGTGGAAATTTGCATCGTAGAAGAAATCGCGATACCAGCGCCAGGTGTCGCTGAAGATCTGGTTCCATTCCTTCTCGACGTCTACGGAATAGACCAAGCCCTTAAGATCGAGCTTTTCGCCCAAGGTTTTCGATTGAAAAACCTTATCCACCGAAGATACAAGGATATCCCCGTCCTTTCGGAAGGCGATCTGTTCTCCGTTCGTCGAAAGTCCGAACTCGCGGATCTTGTCCTCGACAACGATTTCTTTCTTCTCGGCCATGTCAAAGATATGGAGGGACCACTTTGTGGCCCCCCCGGGTTTGAAGATTTCTTCGTATTCGTCTTCGGTAAACCTGTCGACGGACGACCAGACCGCCCTGCCCTTGGCCGCCCGGAGGTAGAAGAAATTACCCGGATCGACGGGAAGTGGATAGGTCCGTTGTCGGAGCCCTTCGGTGTCGATACGGAACGGCACGGCCGCGGCCTTCTTGTCGGTCTTCTCGATGGCCTCGGCGGCCTCAACCTCAGCGAAGGGGGGGATTTCACCGTCGCGGAGTTGGACGGCCATGACCTGTTGGGGCGTTGCGATGACGTGGTTGTCTTCGTAGAAATCCATCTGGAGATCGAAATTCCGGCTCGAAAGATAATAGAGGTAATCTCCATTGGCGTCGAAACAGGGATTGAGGTTGTCGTAGAAATCATCCGTCACCGCGTATTTCTTGCCCTGGGCAAGGTTATAGAGGAAGATTTGATTGTTGCGATTGTATTGGACGAAACTGTAGCAGATCCAGTTGCTGTCGGGCGACCAGCCGTAGTCGCTGACCTCCCAATAGAACTCATCGTTCTTCATTTGATTGGACTCGTCGATTCTGACGAGCCTCTTCGTCGCCACGTCCACGTAAAAGAGGGCAAAGTCCTTGTTACCGAAAAGGATCTTTTTACCGTCCGGAGACCAATGGAGGTGGTAGACGAACCGGTCGAGATCTGTGGTCAGCCGTGTCCATTCTCCACCCCCAACCATCTGTGTATAGAGCTGATAATCGCCGCTTTTATCCGAAAAGAAGGCGATGGTCTTGCCGTCTGGCGATATCGCGGTGTGCATTTCGCGGGTTCCGGGTGTTGCCGAGAGATTCTCGGAGGGCCCTTTGGCCGTGGGAACTGTGAAAACGTCTCCCCGAGCCTCGAGGACGACGGTCTTGCCGTCATTGGCGATGCTGACGCTGTGAATGTAGTCGCGCGGGTTGATCGTCCGCGGCCTCACAATCCAGCGGTCGGACGGGAGGAAAACCTGGATTCTTCGGTCTTGCTTCGTTGCCGCGTCCAAAATATGGAGGTATCCATCCTGGACGTAAACAATCGAGGCGCCGTTCGTGGAGGGGGTCATGACGTCAAAGTCGCTATACGTCGTAGCAGGTACGACCTCTTTGGCCCCGACCTTCTGGGCATAAAGGTTCGATATTCCGCTTCCCCGGTCGGAGACGAAAAACATCGTATCGCCGATCCACATCGGGTAGCTGTTCTTACCGACATAATCCGAGACCGGCGTATAAGTCTTTTTCTCGAAATCATACATCCAGATATCCTGGTATCGGCCGCCTTTGTAACGCTTCCAGTAATACTCCTCGTTCCCCCGGCGGCAGTAGAGGATCTTCCTGCCGTCAGCGGAGAAGCTGCAGAGGACACCCCGGTCGAGCGGAAAGCGCTCGGGCGCCGTTCCCTCCCGTCCGACGAAATAGAGATTGGGATCGCGTCCGACGATATTTTCAAACATGGAGCGATACACGATCCTGGCGCTGTCCGGAGTCCAGCCCACGACCTGGGCGCTGCCGGGATTGTAGGTCAGCCTTTTCGGAATCCCCCCTTCGGCCGGAATGAGGTACACGGCCTGGGGACCGTCATAACTCGCCGTGAAAGCGATGGATTTGCCGTCGGGGGAGAACCTGGCGAAAGATTCGACGCCGGGATAGGTCGTCAGGCGGGTCGCCTGACCGCCCATCATGGGAACGGACCAGAGGTCGTCTTCATAAGTAAAGACGATCTTATCGCCGTTCGTCGTCGGATAGCGCATGAATCGAGCCTCCTCGGTCGCGAACGCGGCCGAGGCAATCAAGATCATCAGAAAAATAAATGGGAGCAATCTTTTCATCGGGAGTCCTCCTTGCTTCCAGACTTCTTATCATTTTTATCATATGCTCGACGGGGTGGTCAATCTTCCACCATGATCACAGAAGCATCCCTTTTCGTGCGAGATGGAATTCAGGCTCGGGGCGCGCCCTCCGTCGGCCGCGGCCTGGAGCCGCGCTTGGCCCCCGGCCCTCCGGGGGAACCAGTCCCGTCGCACCTTTGCCGGCGACGCGGACGATCTCAGAGCCCCCCTCCGATTTTCGGAGGGGGTAGGGGGTGGCAAGAAATAAGAACAAAGTCTTGAGTGCATCGCCGTGCCCCTGCGCCATTGTCTAAATCACACGAAAGGAGACGCTTCCCGGGTGAGTCTTGTCCTTGACTCTCTTTCTCTTTAAAGATGGCAGGCAATATGATAGATTGATGATCTCTTAGCCGATGAGGAGATCCTTTGGAGATTGATTCTAAGATCCATAAGCCGGGCCGCCTGGCCTGTCTGGACGCCTTCCGGGGGCTCGACATCTTGATCATGATCTTTGTAAACTTCATCGCGAGGATGAAGGCTTCCCCAGCCTGGCTTCAGCACGTCCCGGACGGCGTGGACGCCTACACGATCACAGACCTCGTCTTCCCGGGATTTCTGTTCATCGTCGGCGTCGCCATCCCTCTGGCCTTGCAGAAGCGGATGACAGGCGGCGTCAGCCGTTGGAAGCTCGTCGGGCATATCCTCTCCCGGACGGTGGCCCTGCTCTTTCTGGGCGTCCTAACCGTCAACGAACATAGCTACTCCGCGGCCGATACGGGCCTGCCGAAATCCTGGTGGTATTTTCTGGCCTACGCGGCCGCAATCGTGTTCTGGATGATCTATCCAAAAACCGAACGAACGTCGAAGCGCCGTTTTTACTCCGGCCTTCGTATCGCGGCTGCAGCACTCCTCATCATCCTTGTCCTCATCTTCCGGGGAAGAACGGAGGACGGAACCTTAACCATGATCCAGACCTCCTGGTGGGGAATTCTCGGGCTCATCGGCTGGTCGTACATGGCTTGTAGTTTCACCTACCTTTTGACCCGCGGTAATAGAACGGCGCTCATGGGCGCCCTGGGGTTCATGATCGCCCTTTACATCGGCGTCCGGCACGGGGCCCTGAACTTCCTTGGACCGGCCGTTCACAATTTCATCCGCATCGATTCGAACTTCGGCTCCCACGCCGCGATCGTTATGGCTGGCATCCTGACCGGGTCGCTCTTTGTCCCCGGGAACGACATCCGCGAGCACAAGGCGCGCATGAAGGCTATGTTCCTCCTGGGAATCGGCGCTCTTTTGGCCGGATACATTCTCAGGCCTCTTCACGGGATCAGCAAGCAACAGGCCACCGAATCTTACGCTCTGATATCCTCCGGCATCTGCTGTCTTGTCCTATTAGGATGCTATTATTTGATGGACGTAAAGGGCATCAAGAAGTGGGCCAATTTTTTCCTGCCCATCGGCGTCAATCCCCTTCTGGCCTACATCCTTCCCGATATCGTTAACTCTGTCCAGGACATCCTGACCTCGATCACCCGGACCGACGTCTCGAAACTCTTCTGGCCGTTCGGGGAGGCGGGCGGTTGGGCCGGGCACCTGAACGCGATCGTCATGACATTCCTCATCCTTCTCATCGTCCGCGCGATGACGAAGGCGAAGGTTATCCTCAAGCTCTAAAAATCCGGCCGGCGATCCTGAAGAGACTTTTCTTGGATATGCCGCGGCTCACCGTAGCCCAGAAGGGCAGAAGCGACAAGGCAGCCCGGAGCTTCTTCCGCAAGGCGTTCTGATGGAGAAGGACCAGGGCTCGCCGCATAATTTCCGTTTTGTAAGCGCCGTATGGATACCACCAAAGCTGGTTACGGGTCTTCGCAAAGTCCGAGCCGATATATTTGATGTTCATAAGATGGTGGAGTCCGTAAAGCCCGTGGGACCTGCCCATCCCCGTCTTCTTGATCCCGCCCCAGATAGCCCCTGGCTCGGTAAAGGAGTACATGTGGTCGTTAACGGTCACCGAACCGGCTTCGAGCCGGTCGGCGATCAGGGCCGCGGCCCTCCTGTCTCTCGTCCAGACCGAGGCCGTCAAACCATAATCGCAATCGTTGGCCAGGGCAATCGCTTCCTCGGGATCTCCAAAGGGCATGATCGGCAGGACCGGACCGAACGTCTCCTCCTTCATGATCTTCATCGTGTGATCGACGCCAGTCAAAACAGCCGGGGTTAGAAAATATCCGGGGTCTGCCTTTAACCTTTCTCCGCCGCAATGCACGGTCGCACCTTTTTTTGCGGCATCCCGGATATGGGCTTCAACGAGTTCGAGCTGGCCGAGGGTGGCCAAGGGGCCCATTTCCGTACTCTCATCAAGAGGGTTCCCGACCTTGATCCTCTTCGTTACGGCGACAGTTTTCTCCGTAAACGCCTCCGCAATCTCCCGAGCGACATAGACCCGCTCAATGGAAGCACAGCTCTGTCCGGCGTTCATGAATCCCGCCCAGACCGCTCCCGAGACGGCACGCTCCAAGTCGGCGTCTTCGAGAACAATCATCGGATCCTTTCCGCCCAGCTCCAGGACGACGTTGGTTAAGTTTCGGCTGGCCAGCTCCATGATCCTCTTGCCGGTCGGGACGCTGCCCGTGAACATGATGGTCATCAAGCCGGGGTGGATGATCACCTCTTCGGCCTTGGATGTTCGGCAGGGAACGACATTCAGCACCCCGGGGGGGAGACCGGCCTCCAGAAAGACCTCGCCGACAAGCAAGGCGATGAGGGGCGTTGTTGTGGAGGGCCGGAGAATGACCGTGTTACCGGCTGCGATCGCGCTCAGAATGTCATAAACAGGGATAAGCAAGGGAAAATTCCAGGGCGTAATGATGAACGTCGGACCCAACGGCTGGAATTTATACTGGCTCTTCTTGTGGGCGAAAAGAGGGAGATGCGGCTTCGCCGTCTTGGGGGCAATCCCTTTCCCCAAGTTCCAGCCGTAATAATCAAGGACTTCGAGGCTCCCCAAAACCTCGACCGAAAGGGCCTCCGTGAGGGGAGATCCCTTTTCCAGGGCTAACAGCCGGGCGGCCTCGTTGGAACGATCTAATAAAATCTGTCCGGCACGCCGGAATACTCTCTGTTTATCCCGGATGGCCATGTCTCTCCACGACGGGAATGCTGAGCGGGCGGAGCGGAGGGCCTCCTCGCAGTCGGCTGAGGACGCCAGGCAAACCTCCCCAACCGGTTCCAGCGTCGCAGGGCTTTTAACGACGAGTTTTTCCTTGGTCTCTATGCGGTGGTTGTTGATGATCGGTCGTCCGTCCACGGTTATGAGGTCCTTTCATCGGGTAATTGGCCCAGGGCCGAGCCGTCGCGTCCTTCGCCCGCTTCTTGATTGCCTCCTTATTCCCTTCCCCCTTGTTTCCTGAGGAGTTGCTTGACGGATCTGGTGGACGCGGCGCGAAGCGGTGTGCGGCCATCGTCGTCCCTGATATTAACGGCTGCACCTTTAGCCAACAATAACTCAACCATGTCCACATAGGCTTCTTGCGCAGCCCAGTGCAGGGGCGTCATGCCGTGTATTCCCTTGGCATCAACGTTTGCCCCCTTGGCAATCAATAACTCGGCAATATCCCCATATCCCTCTTGCGCAGCCCAGTGCAGGGGCGTCATGTTACTCGCTCCTTTGGCGTTAACGCGGGCGCCTTTAGCTAGGAAGAGGTCGACCAAATCGCGTTGGCCCTTTCTTACCGCCCAGTGCAGCGGTGTCCAGCCATCCTTGTCCCTAGCCTTCACATCAGCACCCATAGACATGAGAAGCTCGACGATTTCCTTGTAGCCATTCATAGCCGCGCAGAGAAGAGGGGTAGCCCCCCTGGAGTCCTCGGCCTCAAGCGCTTCGCCTCTCTGCAAATGTCTCTTCACGTCGGCCATATCTCCGTTTGCTGCTGCCTCATTTATAGTCTCATAGCGTAACGACCGATGACCCCCGCAGTCTACGCAGAATAATGCCGCGAGGAGAATGGCGATCCCAACGGTATCCCGCATCTTAAAGATTCGAATATCCATAATTCGTTCTTTCTTTCATATTATTCTTAGCTCTTGCGATTCGGTTCGGCTGTGTTGGGCGAATCGACCCTATCCAGACGGGGTCGACACACTCGGATCGTCCTCATCTGTTCGATTTCCTCAAGCGGCGGCAGCTTGAAATACTCGATCCACCGATCGACCTTTTTTTGGGAATCTTTCAAGAGAACGGCCACCTTCCACTGCTTTATCGGAATCGTCCGCCACCTGTCCTCGGTCGGCTCGCTCCGATTCGTGATCCCCCAGACGTGCCGTTTACTCCCTTGTTCATAAAGGACCATATTGACATGAAATATGGCGGGCCAGACTATCCAGAAGTCGCCGCAAATATGCGTGCATCCGGAGGCCAGGATATCGTTCGTCGACGTCCCAAAGCGTTTGTCAAGAATGACCTTCACCTTGCCCGGGGACGGAGGACCGAACTTCAGGACAACCGAAACCGCCAGGACGATGACTAAGGCCGTCGTAGCAACGGCGGCCTTTCGGTCTCCCAGGACGGCGTGCCATTGCATCGCCACAAAAACCGCTAGGGCGCATTGCAGGAGGATCACGGAGGTCGTGACGTATCTGGGATTAAATCCATTATGCTCGACCCAACCGAGTATCCCTATCATGGCAAAATGGCAAATCGCTGCCGCAAAAAGACACCCGGCTGCGACGGCGCTGGCGCGCAGGGCCCGCCGCCCGGCCCCAAAAAATAACGAAACCAGGGCGATAATAATAACGACCGCCCATTCTTTCCAGAGCATACCCGATAGAAAGTGCCGCCAAGCGTTTGCCGCCAACGCGGCATACGCAGCCCATTGACTGCCGCCCAGGTTTAATTTCCAAATATCCTGTCTTTGACTGGGGAGCAGGGATAGCCCTACCCATAGGATAAAGATGCCTGCGACCATCAACAACATTTTCACCGGTTCTTTTTGCACGAAAGACTTCAGTCTTCGGGTTGACAACAAGCGCCAGTCTGACCTGAATGATCCGCTGAACAGCCACTTCCAAACGACGACGGCTCCGAGGACAATGGCCGTTGCGTAGTTCACCCACAAGGCGCAGAACAGGCATACTGCACCCAGGACAAATCTCAGGCGCCCGGGCCGCCGGTCCTCATTCGACAGCAACAACAAGGCCGCAAAGCCCAGGCCCAACGCGGCGCCGTATTCATTATGGGCGATTAAATAATTGAAGATGCGTTGCTGCGGCCAGCCTATCAGCAGCAACGCCGCAACGGCTCCGCCGACGATCCAGCGCCGACGGCCGGCTGCATACCTCGCCGCCAGAAAAATGGCCAGTAACCCCAGGAACGAATTGAGCCCCGTCTGGACGTACAGGTTGATTCTCGGGTCGCGAAAGGGCAACGCCAATAAGGGAACAAGCGCGCCCAAGCGGTTCTGGCGCCAGAAGAACGGCGTCCATTTGATGCAGCTCGCGAGCACGGGCAGCAATGAATCCGTCTGATGGAACCGGTGGATGGGGGTCAGATCAATCCAGACCGCGCTAAACACCATGACTGCTAAAATTGCCAAAGCCGCTGCAGCTCGGGCCCTGTCGCCGCGACCCTCCTCCGTCCTCGTCCCGGTGCGACCGTCCATGCTTACTTTTCTCTTTCCAGGCGCAGTCTGAACACCTCAATCGTCGTCAACGTTTCGATTTTCTCGAATGGCGGCAGCCTGAAGGACCTGATAAATC
>CAZJBD010000011.1:16381-29722 GCA_964544265.1 uncultured Eubacteriales bacterium | reverse complement strand
GTTCCATTCGTTTCATCTGGGCTTCGAGAAGTTTGCCAAAATGTTCTTTGGCCCTATTGATCGCAGCGATGTCCATGACCTCCTCCTCTGTTTATTGGTAATTGTATTTTTGAAGAAAGATTTTATACCAATACCGGCTCCGGAATCAACCCTTATTGTCATAGAACCGGAGATGGGGTCGGTCCTGCCAAAGATCAGCAAAAATAGGTTTTGACAAAACTGGCCGGATTCTCTATACAGTTATTGCGTTGGATGAATTCGTCGAAATCTTCGCAGGAGATCAAAGGGAGGAGTGAGATGCTCGAGGCCTATTTTTCCCAGGAGAAAGAACGGGCGAAGCTGGGAATTCCACCGCTTCCGCTGAGCTCGGCGGAGACAAGGGATGTCTGTCAATTCCTGGAAGCGCCTGAAGAGGGGAAGGGCGATCTCTTCCTGGCGCTTTTGAGGGATAGGGTTTCTCCCGGAGTCGACCCGGCGGCCAGGATCAAGGCGGGATGGCTGACGAGGATAGGTCGGGGAGAATCGGTCTCCCCCCTTGTTTCCCGTAAGGACGCCGTTTTCCTTCTGGGAACGATGTTGGGAGGCTATAATATCGGACCGCTTGTCGCGTTCCTGGAGGACGAGGAGCTGGGCCCTGCGGGGGCCGATGCCCTGAAAAAAACGATCCTTATTTATGGAGCGTTTGACACTGTCTCGGGGATGTCTTTGAAAAACCCATTTGCCCTGTCCGTCCTCAAATCCTGGGCGGAGGGGGGGTGGTTCCTTTCGAAGCCCGCGTTCCCGGAGTCACTGACCCTCAAGGTTTTCAAGGTGGACGGAGAGATCAACACGGACGACTTCTCCCCGGCCAAACACGCTTCGACCCGGCCCGACATTCCTCTCCATGCGCTCGCCATGGGAGAAACCCGTTTTCCGGAAGGAAACAGGACGATCCGTTCCTTTCGAGGGGATGGCTGGAGAGTCGCCTTCGTCGGCGACGTCGTAGGCACCGGATCGTCACGGAAATCCGCCTGCAATTCCCTCATGTGGCACATCGGCGAAGACATCCCCTTCGTTCCCAACAAGAGGAGGGGCGGTGTTGTCGTCGGCGGACTTATCGCCCCTATTTTCTTCAACACGACCGAGGATTCTGGCGGCCTACCCATCATGTGCGACGTCGGCCGGATGAAAACGGGGGACGTCATTGTCATCGATACAAATGCCCGCTTGATCAGGAACGAAGCGGGGGCGGAGATTGCCAAGTTCGAATTTAAACCGGTCACGATCAAGGACGAGTTTAGGGCCGGGGGGCGGCTGAACCTGATCATCGGAAGGCAGCTGACGGCAAGGGCCAGAAAAGCGCTTGGGATGGGTGAAGCGGAATTCTTCACCGCCATAGAAAATCCCCGGCCCCGGCCGGGGCAGGGTTTTTCCTTGGCCCAGAAGATCGTTGGAAAGGCTTGCGGTGTGGAGGGGATTCTTCCTGGAACGGCTTGCGAGCCAAGGATGACGACCGTCGGTTCCCAGGACACCACGGGGCCGATGACCGCTGACGAGCTCAAGGAGTTGGCCTGCCTCGAGTTTCAAGCTGGCCTCTTCATGCAGTCGTTCTGCCACACGGCGGCTTATCCTAGGCCTGCTGACGTTAGGATGCATAAGACCCTGCCCGAGTTCGTTATCGAAAGGAAGGGGGTCGCCCTCAAGCCCGGGGACGGGATCATCCATTCCTGGTTGAACCGGTTACTTCTTCCGGATTCGATGGGTACGGGAGGGGATTCCCATACCCGCTTTCCTATCGGGCTGAGCTTCCCCGCCGGTTCAGGCCTTGTCGCCTTCGCCGGGGCCCTCGGCTTCATGCCCTTGGACATGCCCGAATCCGTCCTGGTCCGATTCTCGGGAAAACTCCGTCCGGGGATCACCCTCCGGGATGTTGTGAACGCCATCCCGTATTTTGCGATCAAAAAAGGGCTTTTGACGGTCGCCAAGAAAGGAAAGAAAAACGTCTTCAACGGCCGTGTCATCGAGATGGAAGGGCTGGAGGGCCTGAACGTGGAACAGGCCTATGAGCTGACCGACGCGACCGCGGAGCGTTCGGCGGCCGGGGGGGTCATTGCCCTCAGGGAAGAAAAGGTCGCTGACTTCCTACGGAGCAACGTTGCCCTGATGCGGAGGATGATGGTCGAAGGATACAGAGATGCTGTGACGCTGGAAAGGAGGATCGAAGCCTGCGAAGCGTGGTTGAAGTCCCCCGTTTTGCTCAAGAGGGACGCTCATGCCGCCGAGTATGCGGCGGTCCTTGATATCGACCTGGAAGCCATCCAGGAACCTATCCTGGCTTGCCCTAACGACCCTGATGACGTCAAGCCTCTGTCGGAAGTCGCGGGGGACGCGATCGATGAGGTGTTCATCGGCTCCTGCATGACCAATATCGGCCATTTTCGGGCGGCGAGTCGGATCTTCGACAAAGCCGGCTACCTCTCAACCCGGGTTTGGCTCACGCCCCCGACGAAAATGGATGCCGCCCAGCTCATGCGCGAGGGCCATTATTCGGTCTTTTCCGGCATCGGGGCGAGGATGGAAATTCCCGGGTGCTCCCTCTGCATGGGGAATCAGGCCAGGGTCCGGCCGAAGGCGACGATCATCTCCACTTCAACGCGCAATTTCGACGACCGGATGGGGGACGGAGCTCGTGTCTACCTCGGATCCGCTGAGTTGGCGGCCGTTGCCGCCCTACGGGGTCGACTCCCCACAGCCGACGACTATTTCTCCGTGATGGAAGAGAAGATTCTGCGCAACGCCGCCGACATCTATCGTTATCTCGAATTCCATAAAATAAAGGATTTCACGTTGAGTTATACGGGCTGAATCCGTCCCAGGATATCGGATTCAAACGACGAACGAACTCGTAGGAGGCATGATGATCCGTTTAGACGGCCGAAAGGCTCTGATCACGGGTGGGTCGCGGGGAATAGGTCGGGCTGCTGCCATCATGTTCGCCCGGGCCGGCTGTGATGTCGCCATCAACTACCAACGAAACAAGACCGCGGCGGACGAGGTCCAAAAAGAGGTCAGCAAGCTCGGCCGGGAGTGCCTTGTTTACAAGGCCGAGATTTCCAGGAAAAAGGACGTTGACGACGTGATCGCGGACATCGACAAAAGATGGTCCGGGTTGGATATCGCCGTGAACAACGTCGGGATCTGGACCTACCTAGAGATGGGATCCATGGACGAAAGCGTTCTGAGAGAGACCATGGCCGTCAACGTCGAAGGCGTCTTCTACGTGTGCAATGCGGTCGTTCCCCTCATGAAAAGGAGGGGACGGGGATGGATCATCAACGTCGCCTCAACGGCCGGCGTCCGGGGAGAGGCCTTCCACTCCCATTATGCGGCCAGCAAGGGCGCCATGCTTGCGATGACCAAGTCTTTGGGAGTCGAGCTCGCTCCGCATAATATCCGCGTCAACTGCGTCGCCCCCGGCTGGGTGGATACCGACATGTGCACGGAGGTTTTCAGCCAGCCCGGGTTCCGGGAAAAAGTCAGGCAGTCGATCCCTCTCAAAAGGATTCCGGCTCCGGAAGACATTGCCGGGCCGATCCTATTTCTGGCCTCGGACCTGGCGGTCCATATTACCGGAGAAACATTGAATGTCAACGGCGGATCCGTACTCTGCGGTGGATAAGAGCTTGCATATTCCGGGAGTTTCTGGTATCGTCTCAAAGATCGCGTTGTCCGGACGGAGCCTTGGACGGAATAAATTGCTTGACAGAGTTTTTAAAATTGTGTTAATCAAAGAAGACATTGATGGCTAAGAAGTTTTTTTCTGTCATTATCGTTCCGCATTCCAAAACCAACTTCAAAACCCTGACCTTCTCCAAGAGGTCTATAAAGTTTTTGATCGGCGGGGCGGCCCTCATCGCCGTGGTCCTTTCGGTCATCCTGATCGACTATTTTTCGATGACCATCATCCGCTCAAAGTACAGGACCTTAGCCAGAGAGAATACGGAGCAGAAAGAAAAAATCTCCAATTATGAAGGATACATTGAACGGCTCAAAACCACGATCTCAAACTTTGAGAACTATGCCAAAAAACTTAATATTATGATGGGTTTCAAGTCCCCAGACGTGATTCGAGGTGAACCCGGCTTGGGAGGAGGAGACCCTGAATCCGAGGGGGTAGATGGACCGGCACCCGACCCCCAGACGGTTTCGTCGAGCGCCATCCAGAACCTCGCCCAGAAGGCCGATAGCGTGGAGAGAAACCTCGGCGCGCTGCTCAATATGATGGAAAGCCAGACGGCCAGGTTGGCCACGACCCCTACGATCTGGCCAACCCAGGGTTGGGTTTCATCTCCGTTTGGATACAGGATCGATCCCTTCACCGGCAAGAGGACCTTCCATCGCGGCATTGATATCGCGACGAACTTTGGAAATCCAATCGTGGCGACGGCCGACGGAAGCGTCGTCGAAGCCAACTTTGACAAATTTTTCGGCCGGACTGTGACGATCAGCCACGGCGAAGGGATCGTCACCCAGTATGGTCACCTCGACAAGTACGTTGTTAGGCCCGGGCAGAGGATCAAGAGGGGAGACCTGATCGGCTATGTCGGCAAAACAGGCAAGGCCCTTGGCCCCCACGTGCATTACGAAATCAGGATCAATGACAGGTCGGTCAATCCCTACAATTACATCCTGGAAGAATAGATCCTTCAAATCCCCGATCTGACGCGAGTCAAAATTCCGCGATAGGAGTGGATTCCTATGAAGGGGCATCGGGTCCCCGGAATTCGTCCACAGAAATCGGCGTCATCTTTTTTGTCGATTGGAAGTTCATGAAAAAAACGTTCAGGCCCGGCTGAACACGTCGCCGGCGCGGACACCGGCCCCCAAGGAGAACGCGTAGGCATCCATCTTTTTTTTGCCCTCGGGCTGGATGGATTCGATCCTATAGATCGTCCTGCCTCCGCACGCAACGTCAATTCCGTTTTTGCCCACCGCCAGGACCGTTCCTGGGACGGAGGGCGCACACTTCGTTCCCAGGGCCGTGCCCTGATGGACCTGGACCCTTTTCCCCCTGAAAAAGAAGAAGGCGGACGGCCAGGGCTGAAAGGCCCGGACCTTTGCGTCGATGGCCACGGCCTCCTCGGACCAATCGATCGCGCCATCCTCCTTCCGGATTTTCGGGGCCAGGGTCGCTAGGGAATGGTCCTGGGGGATGGGCACGATTCGGTCGATGTCCTCAAGCGTCCGGACAAGGAGGGCCGCGCCCATGGCGGCCAGCCGTGTTTCGAGATCACGGGCCGTTTCCCTGGGTCGGATTTCCGTCGCCTCTGTCGCCAGGATATTTCCCTCGTCCAGCTTCTCATTGAGCTCGAAGATCGTGACCCCCGTCCTTGTCTCCCGATTGATTATTGCCCATTGGACGGGGGAGGCCCCCCTGTAATTCGGCAACAAGGAAAAATGAACGTTTATAGAATGACGGGGAGGTAAGTTTATGATAGAGGGTGGGATGATCTGGCCATAGGCGGCGACCACGTGAATGTCGGGCAGGATTGCCTGGAGTTTTTGCAGAACAGATTCGTCCGTCCGGATTTTTGCGGGCTCAAGGACGGGGAGGCCGCGGGCGACAGCAAAAGCTTTCACTGCACTCGGCGTAAGTTTCTGGCCCCGTCCAGCCGGCCTGTCGGGTTGGGTTATAACGAGCTCGATGGAGTGGCCGGCCTCCAGGAGCGCACCCAGGGATGGAAGGGCGACAGGCGGACTTCCGAAGAAGACGATCCTCATGAGGGGTGGCTTTTTATCCTTTGTCTCCTGAGCTTTTTTCTGATCAAGGCCCGCTTGAGCGGCGATAGGCGTTCGATGAAGAGCCGGCCTTCCAGATGATCGATCTCATGGCAAAGGACGCGGGCCAGGAGGTCCTCTCCGTCGATGGATACGGTTTTGCCTTTGAGGTCCAGACCCCTGACCGCCACCTTGTGAGGCCTGGCAACCATTTCATGGACGTCTGGAACCGAGAGGCAACCTTCTTCGCAGACGACGCTGCCTTCCTGGCTGATGAGCTCGGGATTGACGAGGACGATCAAACTGTCCGGGTCCTTGCCGACCGACAGGTCGATAACGATCAATCGCTTGCTGACATCCACCTGGGGGGCTGCCAGACCAATCCCGGGTGCCGCATGCAGGGTCTCAACCATGTCGCGGGCCAAATCGATGATCTCTTTGTCGATGGACTCCACCGGAGTTGCCTTCTGAGTCAGGGTCGGATGTCCGATCTTCAAAATTTCCCGGATGGCCATAATTCTCTCTCGAGAATATTTTAGGCTTTCCGAGGAGAGCTTTCAAGCCGGCGAGGATATATGACGGGCTTTTTTCCGCCGCTAAAATTCCGTTCTATCGTTTCGATCAAATGACTGCCGAAGGAGGAGGTGGCTCGTCCGCAGCTCCGGCGTTTTTGAGCGGGACTCGGATGAGATAGAACGCAATCAAGCACAGGACCAAGAGTCCTACGAGATAACTAGGCGACTTGAAGATGGCCGGAATGTCGAAGCCGATGACGTTCTGGAGGAATAGGAACTTCCAAAGAGCGCGCAGGAGGGCCGTCAGCCCTTCGCCGGCGATCAGCCCGGCCGCCAGAAGAATGCCGACATTCTCGGTGCGGGCCCTTTGGGCGAGATTCAAGTTCCGCTTGGCGGCGAAGCCATTGACGAGGGCCTTGATGATACCGCCGCAGAAAATGGCGAAAGTCGTCTCGAGCGGCAGATACATGCCGACGGCAACCAGCATGGGCGAGCTGACTTTGATCAGGATGAAGGCAAAGCCCATCAGCATGCCGACGATGACCAGCGGCCAGGCCATCTCTCCGCCCACGATCCCCTTGGCCAGAGCAGCCATGAGTCCGGCCTGGGGCGCGGGCAGGTCCCTACCTCCGAGCTTGAAGGCGCCGAAGAGGAGCATCAGGGGAAAGTAAAGGACCATAGAGGAGATAAGAACGCCAAAGATATTTCCGACCTGCATCTTCCAGGGCGTACCGCCGAGGAAATGCCCAACCTTGAGGTCCTGGAGCATTTCTCCGGCCACGGCCGAGGAGACGCAGACGACGGCGGCGACGCCGAGAACGGCGGCCACACCGCTGGGACCGGTCGCTCCGATGACGACCATGAGCAGAGCGGCGATGATGAGTGACGAAAGGGTTAAGCCCGAGATAGGATTGTTGGAGGCGCCGATCGTTCCAACGAGGTTGCCGGAGACGGCGGCGAAGAAGAATCCGGCTATGGCCATGACGCCGGCCGCCAGGAGGGCCGGCGGGAAGGTCCCGGTGAATATCCTATAGACAAAGACCATCAGGACGAACACCGCCCCGAGACCGCCGAGCGCGATCTTGATGTTGAGGTCTTTTTCGAGACGCGACGTAACCTCGACCTGAGAAGCGGCTTTTTTGACGTCGCCCATCGACCTCTTGATCCCGGCCGCGAGGTTCTTCCTCATTTTGAAGAGCGTGTAGCCGGCGCCGACGAGCATGCCCCCGACGGCGATCGGCCGGATGATGTATAGCCAAACGTTCGAGACCATGTCTTGCCAACCGACCTGGGCCATGGCCACGCCGGGCCCGTAGAATTTTTCGACAAGCTGGGGACCGAGAAAATAGATGAGGAGGGGAGCGAATAATCCCCAGGCGAGGACGCCTCCGGCGAAGTTTAGGGATGCCAAGCGGGGACCGATGATATAGCCGACGCCGATATAGGCCGGGTAGATCCCGGGACCGGCCACGGCCACGGTGCCGCCTGCATCGACTTTAGGAGACGTTGGGTCCGAGCCCAGGCGGACGAAGCTGGAGCCGATTGTACCGATCCTGAGGATGAAATCCTTGCTAGCGGCGAAGAGCTGGATGACCCCTAGAGCGTAGAGGAGGGAGCCGACCCCCATGGCTCGGAATAGGTGCTTGGCGCCGGAACCGACCTTCTGTCCGGCCTTATGGATCTCGGAGGCGGCTACGGACTCTGGGAAGGGCAGGTCCGGGTCTGTGACCATGACCCTGCGCAGGAAGGTGACAAAGAGGATGCCGAGAAGTCCGCCGACGAACATCAGCAGGGTGCATTTGATATAGACCTCAATCGTGTTGAATTTGGTCCAGGCGCCGACGATGAGGAAGGCCGGAATCGTGAAGATGGCGCCGGCGGCGACGGATTCGCCGATCGAGCCTACAGTCCGGGCGATGTTCTCTTCGAGGATAGAACCCTTCATCAAGCGCAGGACAGCCATGCCGATAACCGCGGCCGGGTAGGTGGCCGCGATGGTCATACCAGCCCTAAGGCCGAGGTAGGCGTTGGCCGCGCCCAGAATCCCGGTCATCACGAGTCCAATGATCAAAGCCCGCAGGGTGAACTCCTTAAGCTCGGTCTTTTCCGGAACGAAAGGTTGATAGCTCATCACGCTCTCCTTGTCGGTTGTTTTTCCTATTGTATATTAAATTTCCCGAGGCAAAGTCAAGCGGGCTTTTCGCCTGGATTAAGGGCTAAATCAGATGGTCGTCCTCTGATGGCCTTGGCGAGAGTCTTGGCGGAAAAGCTCAGGATAGGTTCCATTTGCCACAATTCAGATTTTATGGTAAATAGGAATTTGTATAAAGAAGGACAAGATGAGCCTATTGAGCTGGATAAAAAGCCGCTTTTTCTGTGATCTGGCCATCGACCTGGGGACGGCCAACACCCTCGTCTACCTGAAGGGCAAGGGGATCATCGTCCAGGAACCTTCCATCGTAGTCATCAATAAGCAAACGGGGAAGGTCGAGGCGGTCGGCGGGCGGGCCAAGGAGATGCTGGGGAAAACCCCCAACACTATCATCGCCATCAAGCCCATGCGCGACGGCGTCATCGCAGATTTCGAGATCGCCGAAAAGATGCTCGATTTTTTCATCAAAAGAGCGATGGATAACCACGGTTTTCTCCTCAGACCCCGGATCGTCATCGGCATACCGACCGGAATCACCCAGGTTGAACGCCGGGCCGTTAAAGACGTGGCTATGCGGGCCAGGGCATCCGAGGTCTACCTCATCGAGCAGCCGATGTCGGCGGCCGTCGGCGCGGGCCTGCCGATCTCCGAGCCGACGGGCAACATGGTCGTGGACATCGGCGGCGGAACAACGGATATTGCCGTCATCTCGCTCGACGGAATCGTCTTCAACCACTCCATCCGCATTGCCGGCAACGAAATGGACGAATCCATCATCCACTACTTAAAAAAGAAGTACAACCTTCTGATTGGCGAAAAGACGGCCGAAGTCGTGAAGATCCAGATCGGGTCGGCCTACCCGTTGGACCAGCCCCTGACGATGGAGATCAAAGGACGGGACCTTCGTGAGGGCATCCCTAAGACCATCGTCGTGGACGATCAGGAGATCCGGGAATCGATCGAGGAGGTCGTGGCCACTATCGTCAACGCCATTCGAATCGCCCTGGAGAGGACCCCCCCCGAACTTTCGGCCGACATCATCGACCGTGGGATCATCTTGACCGGAGGAGGCGCTCTCCTCAGAAACCTGGATAAGCGTATCCGCGAAGAAACCCAACTTCCGGTTTTTATTACGGATGATCCATTGACGACCGTCGTCCTGGGAGCCGGGAAGATGCTGGACGACATCGATCTCCTGAAAAAGATTTCTCTCATATAGA
This sequence comes from uncultured Eubacteriales bacterium, assembly GCA_964544265.1. Classification (GTDB taxonomy): domain Bacteria; phylum Acidobacteriota; class Aminicenantia; order Aminicenantales; family Saccharicenantaceae; genus JALHVH01. Next base: position 20,078 of record CAZJBD010000011.1, on the reverse strand, counting down.
TCGAAATCCTTAGAGGTCCATGCCCTTTTCTTTGAGAGAGCGGAAAAATGTCGTCGTCCTGGCCCTCCTCGTATTTCTCAATCTTCTCCTGATCTCGATCCAGGTCCCCCTGGGGAGCGAGCACACGATATTTAACAAGATCATCTTTTCGGTCTTCTCGCCCGTTCAGAGGGCCGTCGTTTCGGTGGGCACGGCCATCGCCCAAACCTGGAACGGATTCTTCGGTCTTAGGGGGGTCAGGGTCGAGAACGAAGAGCTAAAAAAAGAAGTTTTTTTTCTCAAACAGGAGAACATGCTCCTCCTGGAGAGGTTGAAGTTCCTGGAAGGCGATCGGTTGATCCAGGATGACCAAGCGGCCATCCGGAAGACCGTGCTATCCGCCCGAGTCATCGGTGTGGACGCGAGCGATTATTATAAGTCGATCGTCATCAACAGGGGTGGCGCCGATGGCCTCAAGCCGAACATGGCCGTCTGCGATAAATACGGCAGTCTGGTTGGACGGGTCATCGAGCCCGTTTCTTTCAGGGAGGCCAAAGTCCAGCTGATAACGGATGAAGACTCGGGGGTGAGCGTTATCTCGGGGACCGACAAGATCGTCGGGCTACTCTCCGGCGATTCCCGGGGAGGCTGCCAGATCAGATACGTTGTGACGACGGTACCGGGAGGGCAGGAGGGCGAAGACCTCTTCACAACGGGATACGATAAGCTTTTTCCCCCCGGGATCAAGGTGGGAAAGATCGTGGCCATCAAAACTGACGGTTCCTTTTTCAAGACGATCCTGGTCCAGCCCTATTTCAGCTACAGCGATCTGGGCCAGGTGGCAGTCCTGAAAGAGCGCTTCGAGGATCTCTTCTGAGGGACGGCAGACATGAAGGAAATTTTGAAAATCGCCGCGGCGACGCTGACCGCATTCGTCCTCTACAGCCTGCTCGGCAGGATCAACCCATCGCTCCTCGTCATCCTCAACACGTTCAGTCTGGTGGTCATCTTTTTTGCTATGCTCAAAGGTGAGCTCTTTGGCGTCCTCCTTGGCGCTTTTTGCGGCCTCCTCCAGGATTCGTTCTCCCTCGGGGTCTTCGGCGTCGCGGGTCTTTCCAAAACACTCCTGGGCTTTGCGGCCGGGTATATCTCCAGGAAGATGAATGTCTTCCCATTCTTCCGAAACTTCATCTTTATTTTTATCCTGGGCACGGGAGAACTGGCCGTTTGGGCGTTCTTATACGCGCTCATCTTATCCAAGCGGATCATCACCGGGAACGCGCTGATCTTCTTCCAGCCTCTGACGACCGCGGTTCTGGGGAGCCTGATCTTTGCCCTGGCACGGCGTCTCAAGACTCCCAAAACATAGGCTCAGGCATGTTCAAGAAAGACAGGATCTATGAGGACCTTTCCCTCATCATCAAGAGGTCCCGGATCGTTTTCACCATCCTGGCTGGACTGCTCGTCCTCATCCTTGGCTATTATTGGAAGGTCCAAATTCTGGACCATAAAAAATACTGGCAGTTGGCCGAGGCCAACCGTCTCAGGGAAAGGGTTCTTCCGGCTCCCCGCGGCGTGATCACGGACAGGAACGGCAAGCTCATCCTGGCCGATAACACGGCCGGATTTAAAGTCTCCATCATCCGGGAGAATATCAAAAACTTCGAAGCCTCCTGCCGGAATATCAGCCGTCTTCTCAGCATTGAAGAAGCCGACCTCATGGCGAGGATCGAAAAGTATAAGTCCGTCGCGGCGTTCCAGCCCATCGTCGTCAAGGACAATCTCACGACCGAGGAGGTCGCCCAGATCGAGTCGCGGAAGCTGGAGTTCCCCGAACTCGAAGTCGAAGTCGAGCCTAAGAGGTCTTATCCCTTCAAAATGTCGGCGGCCCACGTCCTCGGATACCTCCAAGAGCTGACTCCCGAGGATTTCAAGAACGGCGCGGCAGGCAAGAGGCATTGGGGGGACATGGCAGGAAAAACGGGCATAGAACGGCAATATGATGACGTGCTCACCGGGGAGGACGGACGCCTCCTGGAGGTCGTGGACAGCCTCGGCAGGAGCCGGGGAGAGATGGCCAGGGAAGAGCCCCGGCAGGGGAAGAACTTGCGACTGTCGCTGGACTATGATCTCCAAAAGAAAGCCGAGGAACTTCTGCAGGACAAAGAGGGGGCCATCGTGGCCCTGGACCCGAAGACAGGGGAAGTCCTCGCCCTGGCCAATTTCCCGACCTATGATCCGAATAAGTTCATAAGCCGGTTCACTCCGGAAGAATGGCTGAGCCTGGTCAACGACCCGGCTTATCCGCTCGAAAACCGGGCCGTCCGTGGGCTCTACTCTCCCGGATCCATTTTCAAGATCGTCATGGCCGCCGCCGGGCTGGAAGCCGGTTTCATCGACGGGCGGACGGCTTATTTCTGCGCCGGATCCCAGGAGATCTACGGCAATGTCTTTAATTGCTGGTTTAAACCCGGGCACGGCATGATGAACCTGACGAACGGGATCAAGAACTCCTGCAACATCTATTTTTACAATCTGGGCCGGAGGATGGGTATCGAGCCCATTGCTTCTTATGCCAGGCTCATGGGACTCGGCCGGAAAACGGGCATAGACATTCCCGGAGAAAAAGACGGCCTTGTGCCCGATCCGGAGTGGAAACTGAAAACCTCTAAAACGGCTTGGTACCGCGGGGAGACGATCTCCGTCTCCATTGGCCAGGGCCCCCTTCTGGTCACCCCGCTCCAGATTGCCGATATGGTCGCTTGTGTCGCCAACAGAGGAGTCCGTGTCGTCCCCTCCCTGGTCCTGCCGGAGAACGGAAATGATAAAGGCGGGAAAACAAACATTCCGATTAAGCGCGGAACTTTTGAGACGATCATCCAAGGCATGTGGATGTCCGTCAACGCCGAAGGGACAGGACGAGGGGCCAGGGTGGACGGGTTTGACGTCTGCGGCAAAACCGGTTCCACCCAGTGGATCAGCACAGAGCGGGCGGAAAAGTTGAAGCAGCAGGGGAAGGAGATCAAGAAAACCCATTCTTGGTTCGCCGGCTTCGCGCCAAGAAACGACCCGAAGATCGTGGTCACGGTCTTGGTCGAGTTCGGAGGCGCCGGCAGCGGGGCAGCCGTGCTGGCCGGACAGATCTTTGAAGCCTACAGGTTGAAATATGATTGATCGGGGAACCTTACGGGAGATCGACTGGGTCTTGATCGGGCTGCTTGCTGCCAACTCAATCATCGGAATTATCTTCATCTTCAGTTCTTCGCATCTTCTCCCGGGCAATTATGCCGTGAAGCAGGCGATCTTTCTGGCCGTCAGTCTGGCGTTTCTCTTCCTCCTCCTGACCGTGGATTACAAGGCTCTCATGGCCTACTCGCCCTATTTTTATCTGGTCGTAACAGTCGTTCTGGCCGGGATGCTCCTCTTCGCCAAACTCGTTGCCCATACTAAGAGCTGGATAAGGCTGCCGTTTTTCCAAGTCCAGCCTTCGGAACTGGCCAAGATCGCCTTGATTCTCCTGCTGGCCCGGGTTTTTTCCGAGTACAAGAAAGCTAGCCTCACCTCCAACGTCGGCGGCCAGGCCATCCTCATCATGCTCGGTCCCTTTATCCTCGTGGCCGTGCAGCCCGACCTTGGAACGGCCCTGACCTTCCTTCCCATCCTTTTAGCCGCCCTCATTCTTGCCGGCTTGAAGAAAAAAACGATCGTCATCCTCTTG
>CAZJBD010000011.1:0-16371 GCA_964544265.1 uncultured Eubacteriales bacterium | reverse complement strand
ATCCTCTTGGTCGTATCGTTGGCTGCGGGCATTGTTACTTGGAACTCTGCCCTGAAGGATTATCAGAAAAAGCGGCTCACGACGCTCTTCTATCCCAGCCAGGATCCTAAAGGCGCGGGATATCATATCCTCCAGTCGAAGATTGCCATAGGATCCGGGGGGCTGACGGGCAAAGGTTTCCTCAAAGGATCCCAGAGCCAGCTCCGGTTCCTGCCGGCCAGGCACACGGATTTCATTTTCTCCGTGATCGGGGAGGAGTTCGGGTTTCTAGGAGTTTTTTTCGTCATGTTATTGTCCTTTCTGATGCTGGCCAGGATGTTTCTTTCCGTGGGAATGGCCCGGGACAGGGCCGGGGTTTATATCATTTTCATGGCGTCCATGCTCATCGCCTTCCAGTTTGTCGTCAACGTTCTGATGATCATCGGGCTCTTCCCGGTGACCGGGGTGCCGTTGCCATTTTTAAGTTATGGCGGTTCCTCGCTCGTCTCCAATTTCCTTGCTGTTGGTCTCGTCATCAACGTAAGGATGAGACGGTTCGCCAACGTCTAAACTTCCGAAGAGGATCTCAAGCCCCTTTTTAGCAGGGTGGGAATCGATTATGATATAAACTGATGAGCGTGATTAGGATTGACTACAAGCGTCTCGAGGGGGTCCTCCGGACAGTGGAAAAGCCGGGGCGCTATGTCGGAGGGGAGTGGAACCAGGTCCGCAAGGATCCCCGGAAAGTCAAGTCCAAGGTCGCCCTTGTCTTTCCAGATACCTACGAGATCGGCATGTCCTACCTGGGTCAAAAAATTCTTTATCATATCCTGAACGCCCGGCCGGACGTCCTGGCCGAGCGCGTCTTTGCTCCCTGGCCCGACTTCGAGCGGAGGCTGCGGGCAGCCGGACTTCCCCTTTATTCCCTGGAGAACAGAATCCCCCTTTACGAGTTTGACATCGTCGGGATTTCCCTGCTTTACGAGCTTGATTACTCCAATATCCTGACTGTTCTTGACCTTGGGCGCATCCCCGTCCTTTGTTCTGATCGAGATCAAAACGTGCCTTTTATTATCGCCGGCGGGCCGGCGGCCTTCAACCCGGAGCCCGTGGCCGACGTCTTCGATCTTTTCCTGCTGGGCGACGGGGAAGAGGCCTTCCCGGAGATCGTGGAAAAGACCATGTTGTTGAAGAAAGCCGGCGCGGACAGACGAGCGATCCTCAAGGAGCTTTCGGGGGTCAAAAGCGTCTATGTCCCATCGTTCTATAAGCCCGAAAAAACGGACAGATCTTCCCTCGTCGTTCCAAGACCCATCGGAAGCGCTCCTGCCCGGATCGAAAAAAGGATCCTGAAGACCTTCGCGAATTCGCCCTTCCCGGAGCGGATTATCGTCCCCGGCATCAGGGCCGTTTTCGATCGGGTCGCCGTCGAGGCGGCCAGGGGCTGCCCGCAGAACTGTCGCTTCTGCCAGGCCTCGAGCCTTTACTTTCCCTTCAGGGTCAAGAGCCCCGATAAGATCATCCGGACGATGGGCCGAAGTCTGTCGAGCACCGGATATGAAGACGCTTCCCTGACCGCCCTGTCAATCAGCGATTACCCGTATCTTGAGGAAACCGTTCGGACCCTCATGGAAGATTTGCAGGATCGGAAGGTTTCACTTTCTCTTTCTTCTCTTCGGCCCCTGGGGCTTCGGCCCGAGATCGTAGAAAACATCGTCAAGGTGCGGAAAACGGGTTTCACGCTGGTTCCGGAAGCCGGGACGGAGCGATTGCGCCGGGTCATCAACAAGAAGCTGGACGAGCGCCAGATCCGGGATGCCTTGACATTCGCCTTTTCCAGGGGCTGGAAACTCGTTAAGCTCTATTTCATGATCGGCCTCCCCACAGAGACGGACGAAGACCTGGCCGGGATCGTAGCCCTGGTCAGGGAGATCATCGCCTTGGGCGATAAAATCCTTGGAGCGGCGCCTCGCATCAACCTCAGTGTATCTTCGTTCATCCCCAAGCCGCACACGCCCTTCCAATGGCTGGCTATGGGCGAAAGAGAGATATTGGAGGAGAAGCAGGAGTATTTGCGGGCGGAGTTAAGGCGGTTGAGGTCCATCGAATTCAAAAAGCACCCCGTCGATACGTCGCTCCTAGAGGCGGTGTTTTCCCGGGGAGACAGGCGCTTGTCCGGGGTCTTGAAGGCCGCCTGGGATATGGGCGCCAGGTTCGAAAGCTGGGGAGGTCATCTGAACAGCGATCTTTGGGAGGAGGCTTTCGTTAAGCAAGGAGTCTTACCGGAAGACTATTGGAAAGAGATTGACGGCGAAGCCGTCCTACCATGGGACCATATCGAGACCGGGATCCGTAAATCCCACCTTCGTCTGGAGTTGGGCAGGGCACTCAAGGGATTGGATTTCCCTTCCTGTTTTGAAACGACATGCGCCGAGTGCCGAGCATGTGACTTCCCGGAGTTCAAGATTAAAAGCCGCGATGAGAAGATACGGATCAAACCAAGCGGGGCTCCCCTGATCGGGAAGAAATCAGACGCTGAGGAGCGCTATTTGGTCCTTTTTTCCAAGCGGGGAATAGCCCGTTTCCTGTCCCACATCGATCTCATTCACGTCCTGCAAAGGGCGTTTCGGAGGGCCGGGGTTAAGGTCCTGCAGTCCCGGGGTTTCCACCCTACGATGCTCATTTCCTACGGCCCGGCTTTGGCCTTAGGGATAGAGGGCCGGGAAGAGCCCCTGGAGTTCCGCTCGGCCTTTCTATTTGATGAAAAGGAATTCGTCGGACGCATGAACAGATCTCTCCCGGAGGGGATCCGGGTTTTGAAAATCTCAAAGCTGGATGCGGCGGCCCCTCCCTTGAATCGGAATTTGTCCGGGATTGTCTATTCGTTGAACCTGAAGGACCCCATAGTCGAAACTGTTCTTCGGGAAGCGGACAAAGGATGCGGGAAGGGGGAGAGGTCGACTGGGGCGAAAATGATAAAGGCTTTCATCGCGGCTTATGAGCCCAAAAAACCGGAAGGCGTCATCCTGACCCTGGATTGGAAGAGAAGGAAGCTGATCATCACAATGCCCGTCCTGCCCGGAAAGTGCCCGCGTCCCCAGGATATCGTCCAGGAGATGTTGGGGATCAACAATTCCGTATATGCGCTGACTCGGGAGCGGTTCCTGTACCTCGGCTAGCTCTATCAGCCTGAATTGCCGAAAAGATTTTTGTTTTTCAAGCGCGGCTTTGAGCGGCAAGGGCATGATTATTGCTATCGTTATTTATCTTTACATTCTTTCTCTGCCTTTCTTATTGGCATAAGATCCTTATTTATGGAGGTCATTTCGATGAAGAAATCAATTGTCCCGGCGCTTCTCGCCATTTTTATCCCCTTCCTTCCGCCCCAAACCCCTTCGTCTTCCGTCGACCTTGACAAAAAGGTCCAGGCCTACCTCGACGCCCAAAGAGGCCAGCCGAGACTAGGCCGTTTTGCGGACTCCGACGGAAAGCTTCTCTACGATATGATCCTTAATAACAAATATAAGAGGGCGGTCGACATCGGAACGGGCTCTGGCCAGTCGGCCATTTGGATGGCCTGGGCGCTGAGCAAAACGGGCGGCAAGCTTATCACGATCGAGATCAATGAAACCCGGTATCGAGAGGCCCTGGCCCGTTTCCGGGATGCCGGATTGGCCTCCTACATCGATGCCCGATTGGCCGACGCGCTCAAATTCCTCCCGGAACTTCCCGGCCCCTTCGACTTCGTCTTCATGGATGCCCCCACCATATTTGCCCGGGAATTTTTCGACTCTGCGGCTTCCAAGCTCGTCGTCGGGGGACGCTATATAACACACGGCGTTCGCGAAAGCGATCCCGTCGAATACGTCGGTTACCTCAAGAGCCTGAAGAACTTCGAAAGCACATTTGATACCGGCGGCGATTTTTGTATGAGCAGCAAGAAATCCGAATGATGACCAGGCCGGAAATGGCCTTTCGCAATCGACCGTCCTTGCCTGAGTAGTCACTCACACCGGTTCTGGCCGTCCGTCTCTCCGGCCGGCGAGCTGAGAACAAATTTCTTATTCCTCTCAAGATGAAAGGATTGAAAAGCGTTGCAAGATGTCATATATTTTCATACATAGCATTCTCGAATGCCGGGGAAGAAGGGTTGCCTGAGGCAAAATTAGGAGGTTAAAGTGAAAAAGGGGACGAATTCTGTATGTTTCATGCTTGCGGCAACGATGCTGGCCTGGTCTTTGACATTCTTTGTATGCGGCTGTAAATCCTCGAAGCGAACATCGGCTTCGGCCGGCCTTCCTTCATCGGAAACCGCGGTCGGTTTTAGGGCCTATTCGGATACCCTTCTCTCCGTGATGGTCCATTTCGTCGATGGAGTGATTTTGGAGCAGGAACGCATCATCAAAGCCCTTGCCCTCCTTCCGCAGGTCCAACAGGGCGATTGGGCGGGCATGGAAAAGACCATCGCAGCGTTCCAGCAAGCCTGGGGCGATGCGGGCGTTTACTGGTTCGCTCTGCCCGACGGCCGATATTATACGGTGGAGAAGGGGCTTATCGACCAGACCCTGACGGACCGTCCATATTTTGCGGAATTATTGGCCGGGAAGGCGGTACGCGGGGCGCTGGTGGTCAGCAAATCAACGGGAAAGAAATCCACTGTGATTGCGATGCCGATTATGGACGCAGGGAAGCAAATGATCGGAGCTTTGGGTGCTACCCTGTTTCTCGAGCCCTTGGACAAGATGTTGGCTTCCGAAATGTCGTTCCCGGAGGGCGCGGTATTTTATGTGCTCGACAAGGACGGCACCACCGTCCTGCATCAAAAACTGGATATGGTATTCGATAATCCGCTCACAAAAGATAGCCCTTCGTTAAAGGCGGCGGCGGAAAAGATGCTATCCACGGATTCCGGGGAAGTCGAATATGAATTCAATGCTTTTAAAAAACGCGTCCGATACGCGACGTCTCCCTTAAACGGATGGCGTTTTGCGATCGGCATCAACATCGCGAAGCTATAGTCCGGAAATTCGCCTCGAAAAGCTAAAATATTCGACAGGAAACGGCCGTTCTCAAGCCTTGTATCGGCTATGAGAGTCGGTTTGACTTCGCCGCTTCGATCAAGTATATATTCGCCGTATTTTATGAGCCGCATGCGTCCGGCTCCGATGAGGAGGAAAGGTGATCGATTTCAGCTTGACCGAAGAACAGAAGGTCCTTCAGGAGATGGCCCGCGAATTTGCCAAAAAAGAGATGAGGCCCGTGGCCGTCCATTATGACAGAGGCGAGGAGTTTCCTCTGGAGGTCATGAAGAAGGCATTCGATACGGGATTTCTCACCAGCTCCCTCCCCTCCGAATATGGGGGCGGCGGGCTGGGCGATCTGGACACCGTAATCCTCAGCGAGGAGCTGGCCTGGGGCTGTGCGGGCATGTACACGTCGATGATGGCCAACTCGCTTGCCTTCACGCCCGTCCTTCTCTTCGGGTCAGAAGAGCAGAAGAGACGCTTCCTCATCCCGGCCACCCAAAAAATGACTTTCGCTTCCTACTGCCTGACCGAGCGTGAGTCGGGTTCCGACACGACCGCCATCAAGACGACGGCTAGAAAGGAAGGCTCCGAGTACGTCATTAACGGCTCTAAGTGCTTTATCACGAACGCGGGGGTCGCCGACCTCTTTGTCGTCTTCGCCAACGCCGCTCCGGAGAAGGGGCCCCGGGGCCTCAGTGCCTTCGTCGTTCCCAAGGCCACCCGCGGCGTCTCTATCGGCAAGGTCGAGGATAAGATGGGGCACCGAGCTTCCAATACGGCCGAGATCTTTTTTGAGGACGCGCGGGTTCCGGCGGAGAACATGCTGGGCCGCGAAGGCCACGGCTTCCTGGCCGCCATGAAAACCTTCGACCGGACAAGGCCGGCGGTTGGGGCGGCAGGCGTGGGTGTGGCCAGGGCGGCCATGGAGCATGCGATCGAATACGCCAAAACGCGAATTCAGTTCGGCAAACCTATCGCCGTCTACCAGAATACGGCCTTCAAGATTGCCCAGATGGCCATGGAGATCAATGCCGCAAGACATCTCGTCTGGCACGCGGCCTGGCTCATCGAAAACGGAAAGGCCGGGGGCAAGGAATCGGCGATGGCCAAGTGTTTCGCCTCGGACATCGCCATGAAGATCACCGTGGACGCCCTCCAGATCTTCGGCGGATATGGTTACATGAAGGATTATCCCATTGAGAAGCTCGTCCGGGACGCCAAGCTCCTTCAGATCTACGAAGGGACGAACGAAATTCAGAGGCTGGTCATATCGAGGGAGGTCATCGGTCCGATCATCTCTCGATGATTTCGATGAGGTCCTCCTCGATGCTTTTTTGGGGGACCTCGACGATGCGGCCCTTTTCCAGCCCGTTTATAAAGACGATAAAGGTAGGGAGTTTTAGAATATCCTTATCTTGATAATAGGGCGCGCGCTTCGTCTTGTCTTCCGGGACGGCGACGTAGGAAGTTTGAATGAGGGGTGTCTCGGCCATCTCCAAGACCTTGAAGTACTCGCTAATGTGAGATTTGCTGTCGGAACACCAGGTCCCAAAGAAAATATCGATCCTGACCTCCGTGGTCAGATTTCGCAATCTTTCGATGAACTCAGGTTTGGGATTATAAGCTGCCGCAATCGCCTGCCAATCCGGGCATTTTTGAAGGATTGCCTCTTTGGCGACCGGGCCAGTTGGCTCGGTTTGTCCGTAAAGCTGAATGATTGAAGAGACCAGGAGGATAGGGAAAAACGATCGTGCTTTCATGCTTCTCTTATTCCCGGAATAAGAGAATGGAGGGCTATTCTTCGATGTATTCCGGGATCAATCCGAGAACGTCGATGCCGGCTCCCTTCGCGATGTCCATGACTTCCATGACTTTGCTGAAGGGGAGCTTCGCTTCGGCCCGGATGAAGACCGTCTTGTCTTGGCGGGTCGAATAAATGCGCCGAAGCTCTTCCAGGAGCATCCTCAGCTCGATGGGATCTTTATTGATCAGGATTGAGTCGTTCTTTTGAACGGTCAGGACGACCAGGCCCGAGGGCTGCCCACCGGACGTGTCAGCCTGGGTTTCGGGCAACTTGACGTCGATGCCCTTTTGGACGAGAGGAGTGATGACCATGAAGATGATCAGTAGAACCAATAAAACATCGCACAAAGGGACGACATTGGGTTCGGCTTTTGCCATTCTGTCCTCCTTATATCTACTCTAGTCCTCTAGAGAGAGACATTTTAAGCCAATAATCCCCAGCTTGTCAACGGGAATTTGGAGGAGACCGCATTTTGACTTAAGAACCCCCCCTGTGCTATAAGAGTTCCTTCTTAACGAGGACCGGGAGCTTGCGATGAACGTTCTGATTTTGCTGGGCATCTCTGTGGTCTGTTTCGGACTGGCCGTTCGCTTCTATTCAAGGGTTATCGCCCGCAAGCTGGGTGAGGACCCGAACCATCCCACTCCGGCCGTGCGGTTCAACGACGGCCGTGATTATGTGCCGACTAAGACCTATGTCGTCTTTGCCCACCACTTTTCGGCCATCGCCGGAGCGGGCCCTATTCTGGGGCCGACCATGGCCATCCTTTACGGTTTCGTCCCGGCTTGGCTCTGGGTCGTTTTGGGCGGGATCTTCATCGGCGCTGTCCATGATTTCACGACCCTGTTCATCAGCATGCGAGAGGGCGGGAAGTCCATGGCCGAGGTCGCCCGAAAGACTCTGGGCGACAAGGGATTCAATCTGTTTATCGCGTTTACAATTATCATGATCGTCCTCGTGACGTCCTCGTTCCTGAGCGCGACCTCGATTTCCCTGACCTCCCTATGGCCCTTGGCCAAGATCGGCGTCAAGGAAGGGGAGACCTTTCTCAAGACAGTGGTCAAGGACGGGATCATCATGGGGCGCATCGGCGGCATCGCTTCCATGTCCGTCATTGTTATCACGTTATGCTCGCCTCTGCTCGGCTGGCTCATCTATAAAAAGGGGCTTAGGACGATTTATGCATACCTTATTGCATCCGTCATATGTGTGGCTTCTGTTCTGCTCGGCATTGCTCATCCTGTCGCCTTATCCCCCGGGACATGGATGATCATCATCTCGGTTTATGTGCTCATCGCCGCCGGGGTCCCGGTTTGGCTGATCCTTCAGCCTCGCGATTTCATCAACGTCCAGATCCTCTATGGCGGGATTACCCTGATGATCCTATCTCTCTTCAGTGTGGGATTTGACGGCCTCAGGGTGACCGTCCCCAGGTTCAACCTGCAGGAGGGCGTGCAGCAACTGGGTTTGCTCTGGCCGATGATGTTCTGCATCGTCGCCTGCGGCGCTATCTCAGGCTTCCACTGTCTCGTGGCCGGGGGCACGACGGGCAAGCAGCTTTCCAAGGAAACCGACGCCCGGAAGGTGGGGTACAATGCGATGCTTCTCGAATCCCTCCTCGCGGTTTGCGTCCTGCTGGCCCTTGGAGCGGCCATGAGCTTTTCGGACTATAAGTCCATCGTCTGGCCGACTGATCCCGCGATCAAATCCAATCCCATCCTGGGTTTTTCGCTGGCCGCGGGCCGGCTCTTCAACCGAGGATTGGGCATCCCCGTCGCCCTGGGGACGGTATTTGGGATTCTGCTGGTGGAAGGGTTCGTCGTCACGACACTGGACGCTGCAGTTCGTCTTAACCGCTATCTCTTCGAAGAGCTTTGGTCCATCGTCTTCAAGAGGACCCCGGCCTTGCTGAGGCGGTACTGGTTCAATTCCGGGCTCTCCGTCGCGCTCATGTGGGTTCTGGCCTATTCGAATGCCTTCAACGCCCTTTGGCCTATTTTCGGGACCGCGAACCAACTTCTGGCTGCCTTGAGCTTGCTGGCCGTATCGGCCTGGCTCCTTCTCCGGAAAAAAAGGACGGCTGTTACTCTTGTCCCCGCGGTATTCATGTTCCTGACAACCCTTGCCTCGCTATCGATCCTTCTCGCGAGCTATATCCGGATGAGGAACTATATCCTGATCGCCGCCGACTTAACGCTCTTCTTGCTTTCCATAGGAGTGATCGGGCTCTTCGTTAAGATGTTCGTCCGCAAAAAAACAGAGGTTGCCGTCGCCTAGTCGCCTCCCCGAAAAAAATATCTTGAAGCTTGCTTTATGCCCTCTTCTTGGCTTCATGGAAGCAGGAGCCTTTGAACGGCCTTGTCCCAGGTCATCCCCGAGACGAAATCGAAGGCTGATTGGCCCATGGCTTCAGCCAGGGCCTTGTCATCGGCGAGCTGGTCGATTCTCAGGGCGATTTCCTGAGGGGCGGGTTCCACGATGAACCCAGTCTCGCCGTTCTTGACCAGTTCGGCGGGGCCCCCGCTGTCACGGGCAGTGATCACGGGCTTTCCCGAGGCGAAGGCTTCGGGAGTAACGAAGCCGTAATCTTCTTTGAGGGGGCAGAAGAATACGGCCAGACAACGGGAATAATGTTCGAGGAGCGTCTGTTCGCCGGTATCACCCAGAAAAAAAACCCTATTCTCGAGGCCATGCTCTTTAACCTTGGACCGAAGGGGCTCTAATTCAGGCCCGCTGCCGATAATTCTCGCCTGGAGATCCCGGTTCCGAACGAAACGGAAGGCTTCGACGAGAAGATCGAGCCGTTTCAGCCAATGGAGCCGGGAGACCGAAAAAATAAAGTTACCGGCGCCCTCTCGCCGATAGGCCCGATGGGGAGGGGGAGGATAGAGAACCTCGGAAGGGATATTGCCCCAGGCCTTCAACCTGTCTCGGACGGTCTCCGATTGGGCGAGGACCTTGGTCACCTCGTGTTTGAGGAGATAGGTATCAAAAATATGGATGATCTGCCGCCGAACGGTTTCCTTGACCCTATCCTTGAAGTTAAGCCCGGCGCAGAGGTTCTCCCAGAGATCATAGTATTCCCTCATCCTGTGGTTCAGCCAACAGACGTGCCGGGGGTGTCGGGCCGCAAAGCTGGGGAAACGGAAGGAAATGACTTGGTCGATTGTCCTTCCGAGGCCGTCCATCTCAACGTCGGTGAACCGGGTGGCCATATAGGCCCGAAGCTGTCGCCCGAAGCGGTTCTGAGGGGTCAGGACGAGATCGGCCTCGTGGCCGCATTCTCGGAGGGCCCGGACAGTATCGAGGGCGATCGTCATGTGTCCGCCCTCGACAAAGGGGACGTCCGAAGTGATGACCAGAATCCTCTTGGCCATAGTTCAAAAGGGGCGGGCTTATCGGAGAGTGTCCGCCGCTTTCTTGTTGTTGCTTGTATTGAACACGAGAAGGCTGCGTCCTTCGCCGTTCGAGCTCCCATAAACGTATTTGATGTCGATAACAGCGTTCCCCAGGAGAGCGCCGATCTCTGCCCCGGCACCGATTCGATCAGCGACCTCGACTGTCACGACCTTGTTTGGCTTGACCTTATAGCCGAGTGTTTTCAGAACCTTCTCGGCTTTCTTATTGTCCGCCGTGATGAGCAGGAAGTGGCCTTCTTCCCCCGCGGAAGACACGCAAAGGGCCTTCAAGTTGATCCCGGCCTGGGCCAGAGTGCCCAGAACGCGGCCGAAGATCCCGGGCTCGTTCGGTGTGATCACGTGGAGTTCGGTTTCTTCATTGACGATGTTCACGGTCGGTTCTCCTTTTTCGATCAATCGATTATACCAGAATTCAACCGGCAAACACAAAGCCTCGGCCCATTCCCACAATCGCTAAATGGGCATGAACCGGATTTCGAGGCCTGAGCCACCTGCCCTGGACTCGTGTTGTGTCGTTGGAATTTCGGCTCCCAATCGTTTGAGAAGCAAGAATCGTATCGGCTTTCCTGGGCGACGTTGCCTTTTGCAGGGAGAGAGCTATAATGCCCGTCGAGAGGCTTGTCGCCATGACTAAGGTGGCCGTCCTGGATAATTCCCTTGATCCAGAAGTCTATAAGCCGGTTCTCCATTGGAGCCGCTGGCTGACCGAGGAGTGGACCTCGTTCAGGGCGCCGGAAGGGCGGTTGCCCAGGCTCTCTGACGGGTACACTCACCTCATCCTGACTGGATCCGAGGCCTCAATCCTCAACCGCGATCGCTGGGTGGACGCAGAGGTCGATCTGGTTCGTAACGCACTCGACCAGGGGGTCTCCATCCTTGGGAGCTGCTACGGTCATCAACTCCTTGCCCTGGCCATCGGCGGCCCGTCCTATATCCGCAGGTGCAAGAAGCCGGAGATCGGCTGGCTCCCGCTTCGGATCCTTGTGGATACGCCTATCCTGGGGCCGGTTGGGATAGCCTACGCCTTCACGATCCATTTTGACGAGGTCGTCGACCCTAACGGACTGTTTAGGGTCCTTGCTGAAACCCCTGGCTGCCGAATTCACGCTTTTCAATACGGGGAGCGGTCTGTATGGGGGATTCAGGCCCATCCCGAGATCAACGTGGAGGACGGCCGGGAGCTCCTGAAAGCCGAAATCGAACGTGCCTATCAGGGTGCAAAATTGCTCGAACTGGCCCTGCGCTCTGTGCCCCGGGATACGGAGTTGATCCGTTCCATCGTTCCTGCCTTCTTGGGAGCCAGAAGGCATCCCAAAATTGCCGATCGAACTTGAATCGAAATTCCGGGATAAAAACAACTCTGGGGGTGGGATCGAGTTCCGGGAAACCCCGATCTCCTCAAAAACCGGGTTTCGCTTGAGAAGCAGAAGCCTTAACAAGAGTGCAGCGGGAGTTTTTTCTTGACAGAGAACGCAAATATTTATTTAATAGAATATATGACAGCCCTGGGAAACGGGTTTTTTCCAGAGAGGAGGAATTGATGAAAAACAAAAAATTTTTCCTTATTCTGTTCATCTTCAGTTTTATTGCCTTGACGATGAACACTTATGCCGATGTCACGAAACTCAAGACGGTCGGGCGTTATTCATTTGCCGCGGGCAAAGGAAAAATTGCATCCCCTGAGGACATGAAGGCCCTTTTGGATCGTTGTGCCCCGGACATCAAGCTCGGCTTTGACATGGCCGGCGCGAGCGACCTTTATCTTCCCTTCCTGGACAAAATGAAGGCGGGCGCGTTCTCGGATTCCCAGTGGGCGGTGGGAGACCGCGTCATGTGGATGCTTTTCAGGAATCAGGGCAAGGTCAAGGTAACCAAGGAGATCGAATGGGCCGGCAAGGCCCCGCTCGACGTCTTTGCCGTGGACGTGAAGAAGGATGACCAGATCTACCACTTCATCATTCCCAAGCCATGCGGAAATATTGGACTCAAGAATATCGAGAATGCACCCCCCCCGCCTCCGGTCTATAAACTAGCGGTTACTCCGGAGAAAGCTAACGCTAACGAGCCTATCACCGTTGACATGAGCGGCAGCAAAAATGCCCCGGGCATGATCGTCGACGTCCTGAACGATAAGGGGGAGAAGGTCGCTTCCCAAAAGCTGACGCCGGAATCTCCCAAAGCGCAGATCAAGCTTGACAAACCGGGCGAGTACGTTTTCAAGCCCAGATCTCTCGACGAGAAGGATGTTGCCCTCGCGGATACAGTCCGGGTCAAAACCTACATCAACGCCGCGCCCGTCTGCAAACTCTGGACTTCCTGCCTGCCCTGCAAGGATTACGTTGGGCGGAAGATTGTTTTCGATGCGTCCGGTTCCACGGATCCGGATGGAGAGATCGTCAAGGCCGTCTTCGAGATTACGGATGCGGAGGGCCAGGTTATCGATACCTTCACAAAAGCCGACAAGCCCCTGCTGTGGGAGAAGACCTTCCAGAAGGCCGGGGTCTATACGATCACGGCGACGGTCTATGACAACGCCGGAGCCGTTTCTCCGCCTTCGGACGCCTGCCATGTATCCTTTGAGGTCACTCAGAAAACGCTCCTTATATTGCTCGAGGGCGGTCCGCTGCTTGCCAAGGGGACCTATACGGCCTATGGCTTCGTCAGGGGCGGCATATTCTACTGGCTTAAGCCCGACAGGGTCAGCCTCTTGGGGTCGGTCGGCGGCGCCATTCCCTCCCGGGGAGACCCCTGGAAATCCATGATCTTGGCCAACGCTCTTATTAACTTTCATACAAAACCGATGTTCATCGGCGGCGGCTTGGGCTACAGCTCAAAGGAACAGGAAACCCGGAAATCTGGCCTGGATCTGGTCGGGAACATCGGAGTCGATGTGTTGAACAATCGGAGCAGCACGGGTTCGATCTTCTTTGAGTTCCGAAGTCCGCTCGGCGGCGACCGCTCGTTCGACGAGCACCATAAGTTCGCTCTCGGATTCAGGTTCGTGTTCTAAAGATCTTTTATCAGGGGAGACGGCAAGGCCGGAGGATTCATCCTCCGGCCTTTTTTTAGGCTCCGAGACACAAGGCAGGATTTCGACGATCGGAATATCACCGGCTGCCTCACTCGATAGCCTTCTTGCCGGGGGCCGCCTATGGGGATTAAGAATGATATCTGCAATTTCAGGGGACGTTTCTTTCTTGACAAAAACCGCGAAAATCTATTTAATAAATGACAGCCTTAGGAAACGGGCGTTACCTAGTTTGGAGGAACGGATGAAAAACAAGAAATTTTTCTTAATCCTGCTCATCTCCAGTTTTATCGCCTTGACGATGAACACATACGCCGAGGTCGCAAACGCGGACACGGTCCGAGTCGAGACGTACACCAATGTCCCACCCGTCTGCAAGCTCTGGACTTCCTGCCTGCCCTGCAAGGATTACGTGGGGCGGAAGATCGTTTTCGACGCATCCGGTTCCACGGATCCGGACGGCGAGATCGTCAAGGTCGTCTTCGAGATTACGGACGCCAAGGGCAATATTTTCGACACCTTCACAAAAACCGACAAGCCTTTCCTGTGGGAGAAGACCTTCCAGAAAGCCGGCGTTTACACGATCACGGCGACGGTCTTTGACAACGCCGGAGCCTCTTCTCCAGCCTCGGACGTCTGCCGCGTATCCTTTGAAGTGACCAAGAAACCGCTTCTCTTGGTCATCGAGGGCGGCCCGCTGTTCGTGCGAAAGAATAGTACCTACGGTTTCATCATGGGCGGTCTCTTCTACTGGTTTAAGCCCGACAGGGTCAGTCTCTTGGGATCGGTCGGCGGCGCCATCCCTTTCGAAGGAGAACCGTGGAAACCCATTTTACTGGTCAACGCTCTAATAAACTTTCACCTGAAACCGATGTTCATCGGCGGCGGCCTGGGCTACAGCTCGAAGGAACAGGAAACCCGCAAGTCCGGCCTGGACCTGGTCGGGAACATCGGAGTCGATGTGTTCAATAAATGGAGCAGTATGGGTTCGATCTTCTTTGAGTTCCGTAGTCCGCTCGGCGGCGACCGCTCGTTCGACGAGCACTACAAGATGGCCCTCGGATTCAGGATCGTGTTTTAAAGATCCTTCACCAGGATAAACGCCAAGGCCGGAGGATTCACCCTCCGGTCTTTTTTTTTGCCTCCAAGACTCAACAGGATTTTAACGGCCTGGGGTGTCAAGGGGAAAAGGGTTTCGGCTACGAGGAAAGCTTGCCGAGTTTGGCGAGTTCTTCGTTGTAGTATTTCCGGTAGAGGATTTCCCACTCCCGGCTTCCTTCCTCGATGGCTTTCTTCTGGGAGTGGATTTTATCCACCGCCTTTTTGTCGAGGGTTTCGTAAAGGGCCATTTCCCCTTCAATGGATTTTACGATGATGAGGCGGATCTCGTTGGGATCGTCGAGGAACTCCACCTGCTCATTTTTGTTGAGGGCGGCGAGAATCTGGCGGGCGAGAAAATTGATCTTCTCCCGGGAAAGCCTGTTGCTCACAGGACGATGTTCCTTTCCCTGGCCAGCTTGGTCTTGATCATCCTGAACATGGTCTGGTATTCGATGTTCTCCCGGCGGATCTTCTCCATATGCTTGCCCAGGATCTCTCTGACTTCCTGGTCCAGTTTGTCCTCCTTCTGAAAATCTTCCAGGATCAGGTTGGCGATATCTTCCAGGAGGCGGGCGCGGTCCTCGACGATGATCTTGCCCTCCTTGGTCAGATTGTTCAGGATCACGAAGGCAAGGTGCTCGATTTGGTTCTTGTTCAGCCTCATGTTCTCAATAAGATACAATACCCCGGCCTAAAATTCAAGAACGGGTCGTCAATTATTTTAACGAGTTCTGGTCAAGGGCATGTTTTTCGGAGTGAAAAACATCCGGGAGCTGAGTTCAGTCCTTGAGGACGAGAAAGGGGGAAAATCCCTCCCTGTCATAAGAACGCCTGGCCAAAGCCAGGAGCTTTCCGTCTCGGGAGACGAGACGAAAGACGGGCTCCTGCCCGAAAGAGGCGCCCGGCCGTCCGTTCAGGAAGGCCAGGACATGGCCGGGGAGGATCCGGTTGCCGTGGCGGGCCCGATTTTCGCCTTCGCTGTTCAGTTTGATGGTCTGCAACCCGGGGAAAAGCTCTTCGATGGGGATGATGAGCCCTTGCCAATTTCCGGATTCGGCCTTCGACCGGAAATCATCAAGGGAGTGAGCGTCGGCCAGCCCGAATTCGCCGCTCGCCGTCCTCCTGAGTCCGGCCAGGTGAGCACCGCACCCCAGGAGTTTGCCCAAGTCGTGGGCGAGGGCGCGCATATAGGTGCCGGAAGAGCATTCGGCCACGAAATTCGCCAGGGGCGGCCGGAAGGTTTCGAGTTCAAAACGGTAGATCGTGACTTCTTGGGGTCTTAATATAACCTCCCTGGAGGCGCGGGCGAGTTTATAAGATGGCTGACCGCCCAGCTTTTTGGCCGAGTAGGGCGGAGGGTTCTGGACGATACTGCCCTCGAATTGCCGCATGGCTCTTCGGAGCGCGTTTTCGTCGGGGTATTCCTGGCTCTCGGCGGACGTCGGCCGGCCGGCCGCATCGTAGGTGTCCGTTGAGAACCCGAAACGTATGGTCCCCCGGTAGGTCTTGTCGTGCCCCGAAAGAAAGGGAAAGAGACGCGTGGCCCTGCCGACCGCAATGAGGAGGACCCCCGTGGCATCGGGGTCCAGAGTGCCGCAGTGGCCCGTTTTTTCGCCCTTGATAATCTTCCGGATCCTGAGGACGACGTCATGGGACGTGAGGCCGGGGGGCTTGTCGATGACGATCAGTCCGTCCAAGGCGCCGCCTTTCAGGCAGAAGGATCAGGAAGCCGGAGATTCGGATGCGGCCGCCACGAGCAACCGCTCCACGGTTTCCGGGATCTCCAGGATCAGTTTTTCATATGGGCCGTAAGCCGTGAATCCCGAGGCATGGATGTGCCCCCCGCCGCCGAAGTGCTCCGCCACGAGGGCGGCATTGGCTACTCCCTTGGAGCGGAGACTGATCCGGAAGGTATTTTTTTCTATTTCTTTGAAGAACAGAACCATCTCGACTCCCTTGATGGACCGGGCCAGGGTCGTGATATCCTCGGTATCGATCTCTTTGAGATTAAGG
>CAZJBD010000010.1:0-30606 GCA_964544265.1 uncultured Eubacteriales bacterium | reverse complement strand
GTCCAATCTGTACAGGTGCTGATTGCCGAGGATCTCTCGCTTGAGAACCCTCCTCGCCAGCAGGTCCTTCAGGGCGGAGTGGGCAGCAGGAGGGGAGAGGGCGGTCCATTTGGCGATCTCCCTCCCGGAAGCCGTAAAGGCCTCGGTCCGGGAAGCGAAAAGGCGGATGATCCGAAGCTTCGCCCTCGAATCGAGGATTCCGTCGAGAATGGTTTCCAGGGAGATGGTCGTGTTAATTTGCACTTACAAATGTTAATTATTAATAACGATTAGGCGGGATGTCAAGTCCATTTTCTCATACGTATTATCCGTTGGATCACCCCCTATCACCCTTTGGGGTCAGGCGGAGGGAAGGAAAATCACCCCCGGAAACCATCTCCAGTGATGATTGCCACCACACCCCCTTTCTGGAATTATCCAATCCTCGACGATTCTGTCCGACTAAAATGAGCGCAGAGCAGAGCTATCGAAATATGAAAGGACCGAACCTAAAGGAGCGGAAGGGACAGCCCGGTGTTTCTGGCCCGGGCGTCCCGGGCTCGGCAGCCATTTCCGGGGCTCATCTCCGCGTCCGATCGGGTAGCGACCTTAGCACCTGGAAAAAGCGGGCGGTCGAAGCCGAACAAAGCGCACTTGCCGCTAAGACCCGCCTTGACCATCTCTTGGCCTCGAGCTCGGGAGTTATCTTCTGCTGTCGGCCTGTCGCCGGCTATCCAATCACCTTCATCAGTAACAGTGTCAGGACTCTCCTCGGATACGAGCCTAGAGAATTTCTGGACGGGCCGGCAGCTTGGCTGGAGAAGGTCCATCCGGAGGACCGGGAGGAGCTATCGACCGTGCTCCAGTGCCTGCTTGAGGTGGGGCATCTTGTCCACGATGTCCGGGCAAGACACAAGGACGGGACCTACAGGTGGCTGCGCAACGAGCTGAGATTCGCTCCCGGAAGAAATGGCGGGGACGGGGAGATTATTGGCTATTGGATCGACATCACCGATTCCAAGTCTCTCGAGGAGCAGCTTCTCCTCGACGCTTTCCATGATCCGGTAACGAACCTGGCAAACCGGGCACTTTTCCTGGACAGGCTCGGCCTCTCTTTCGCCCGCATTCAGAGGCGGAAAAGCGCCTCGTTCGCGCTCCTCTGTATCGATATCGACCGCTTCAAAAACGTTAACGACAGTCTCGGGCACAGGAAGGGCGACCAGATGCTCGTTTCCGTCGCCAAGAGGCTTCTGGACTGCATACGCTTCGGAGATACCGTGGCCCGGCTGGGCGGCGATGAATTCGCCGTGCTCCTCGAAGACATCAACGGCCCCGCAGACGTGGAAGCGACGGTTCAGAGGATTCAGCGGGAGATCGGAAAACCGTTCGCTCTCGACGGGAACGAGGTCTTTGCCACGGTCAGCATCGGCATCGCAATTGCAGGACCCGACTATGATAAGCCCGAAAACCTTCTCAGAGACGCCGATACCGCCATGTATCGGGCCAAGGCCGAAGGAAAGGCGAGGCACGTCGTTTTCGATGGGACGATGCGGGACCAAGCCGTTAACTTATTGCAGCTCGAGACAGACCTCAGGCGGGCGGTGGAACGGAATGAGTTCCTGATCCACTACCAGCCGATCGTCGGTTTAAAAGCGGGGGAGATCGTGGGATTCGAGGCCCTTGTCCGTTGGCAGCATCCTTCGCGCGGCCTGATCGCTCCAGGCCAATTCATCCCGCTTGCTGAGGATACCGGATTGATCGGGCCCATCGGAGATTGGGTGCTCCGAGAGTCGTGTCGGCAGATGGCGGAATGGCAGAGGAGATTCCCTAAGAATCCTCCCCTGTCGATCAGCGTGAATCTCTCCAACAAGCAGCTTGTCCTGGGCTTTATCAACACCGTGGAAGGCATCCTTAAGGAAACTCGCCTCGACCCTTCGACGTTGAGACTTGAGATCACGGAAAGCACGGTCATCGAAAACTCAGAGCGGGCGGCCGGTCTTCTGAACGAATTGAGACGGCTCAGGGTGCGCATCCTCATCGACGACTTTGGGACGGGGTATTCGACGATGAACTATCTCAACATGCTCTCGGTGGATGGGTTGAAGATCGACCGGAGCTTTATCAAGGCCATCAATCCTTCGGGGGAAGGGTTGGCGATCGTGAGGACAATCCTAACCCTCGCCCGAAACCTCGGGTTGGATGTCATCGCGGAAGGCGTTGAAACCTCCGACCAGTTGGAGCTTCTGCGGTGGTTGAACGGCGAATACGCTCAGGGCTTCTACTTTCATAAACCGTTGGACCCCGCCGGGGTTGAAGTCATCTTGGGCTCGGACAGAGCGAAATTATTGATCTCCCTAAAGTAGCATTCCGGTTCGGCGCCGGCCGGGCCTTGGAACAAATACCTGTTTGGCGAACTCCTCATTTGGCCTGGTCTCCGAGAACCGGGGGCATCCGGATCGATGGTTTTTTTGACATTCATCAGAACTCTGGTGTATAAGTATTAAGGCACGAATAAAACGTGCGAATAAGGGATGCAGGCAAGATGCCGGATTACGGGAGGATCTCAGGATGAGGATTTCCTGCACGGGGCCTACTGGAGTTACCGAGCAGTTCATCAAAGATTCCGATAGCGTCCTTATCGGGCGGCAGTTGCCCCCCGGCCCCGACCAGATCGGATTGGCCGATGGAGAGATCTCCGGCCGCCATGCTCGTTTGACGCGAAAAGGCAATGAAATCTGGATCGAAGACCTTGGCAGCACGAACGGAACGTGGGTCAATCAGAGAAAAATCAAACCCAAGACAAAGATCCAATTAACCCCGGAATCCGTTGTCCGGGTCGGGAAGACAACGCTCAAAGTCGATATAGGCCTTGCGCCTCCTCCTGCCGCCGAAAAAAAACCTGATACTCAGATCAAGGAGAAGCCCGTCGAGATCATCGAGGCCGGCCAATCCATGTCCGACCTCTTCCTGGCGGGTGCGTCCTTGGACGATATCCGACTCCGGCTCTCGGCGGTCTGCGAGTTGGGTGCATCCTTGGGGGAGATCGACAACGTTGAATCCCTCGCCTCGGTCCTTCTGGAGCATCTCCATCGGGCGTTCCCGGGCCGCCCGGGGGGTGCTTGGCACAGCGGCCTCCTCCTGGGGGCCGATCTCATCCTCAAAGCCTTCCGGCCGGAAGACCAGGCGCCGACTTGCAGCCTAACCCTGGCCAGGCATGTCCAGAGTCAAAAGAAAGGCTGCTTATGGCAGGTCGATGCCTCCGGTGGTGTCGATAAATCGGCCAGCCTCATCCAGACCGGCGTCCAGTCAGCCATGTATGTCCCGCTGATCTGGAAAGACGAGGTCTTGGGCGTTTTGTATTTGGATGCCGTTTCCGGGAAAGCCGTGTTCGACCTCGAAGATCTTCGATTGATGCAGTCCATCGCGGCCCAGGCGGCCATGTTCATAAAGAACCTCTCTTTACAACAGACCATGCAGCGTGAGGCGCTCGTCAAGTCCCGGCTTTTGGCCCAGTTTCCCCGGCCGATCGCGGAGCGGCTGGCGCGGCATCCAGGCCGGATGGAGCTCGTAAGCGAGAGGGTTGAGGCGGTTACAGTCCTGTTCTCTGACATTCGCGGATTCACCAAGCTATCGGCAGGAATGGAGCCTGAGCTCGTGGTTCAAACGCTTAACGACATGTTTCACGACCTCACGCCGATCATCCTTAAATATAATGGGACCGTCGATAAGTACATGGGAGACGCGGTCCTGGCCGTTTTCGGAAGTCCGGACCCGGATCCTCAGCAATGGGAGAACGCGGTGCAGGCGGCCTTAGAAATGCAGACGGTCATTAGCAACCTGGTTTCGGGACGCTGGAAAGGCCGACCCGCGTTCCGGATCGGGATCGGAATTCATACGGGCCCGGTGATTCACGGCTTCATCGGAGCCCCCGAACGGATGGAGTACACCGTCATCGGCAGCACGATCAATACGACTTCCCGCTATTGTGCGGCCGCGGCGGCCGGAGAAATCCTCATCAGTCCCGCAGCCTATTCCCGGCTGCACCAATTCGTTGAGGTCGAACATCCTCCACGCGACATAGAAACCAAACATGAGGGCACACTCAAAGCCTATCTCGTCCGCCGCTGGACGGGAGGGAAGAGGAGCTGATTCCATGGACACAAAGGCGCAGAAGAAGGGCAAGGCGAAGGGAGGCACGATCCGGATGCAAACTGGATCAACACGGCAACAGGGACCGACCATCAAATGCCCGAATTGTCGGACGGAGAACCCTGGCGACAGCCGTTTCTGCTCCAACTGCGCAGGCCCTCTCAAGGAACCGGCCTCGGGGACGATCAAGTCCCAGACTTTCGAGGTCTCGCGGGGCGACCTCTTTGCCGGACGTTATGAGATCATCGAGACGCTCGGACAAGGGGGAATGGGCAAAGTCTATAAAGCCTTCGACCGCAAGATTAACGAGGTCGTCGCTCTGAAGATCATCCGGCCCGAGATCGGCCTGAACGATAAGGCCATCGAGCGCTTTCGAAATGAGCTCAAGATCGCTCGGAAACTCACGCACCGGAATATCTGCAGGATGCACGACCTTGGCGAAGAAGGCTACACCCAATATATAACCATGGAGCATGTTGCCGGGGAGGACCTCAAGCGCTTCATCCGCCGGGCAGGGACGCTGTCGTCGGGGAAGGCGATCAATATCGCCAAGCAGGTTTGTGAGGGCTTGGCAGAGGCCCATCGGCTGGGTGTCATCCACCGGGACCTAAAGCCGCAGAACATCATGATCGACCAGGACGGAAATGCGAAGATCATGGATTTCGGGATCGCCCGATTCGTCGACACGGAACGGATGACGGGTTCCGGCGTCATGATCGGCACGCCCGAGTATATGTCTCCAGAACAGGCTGAGCTCCTGGACGTCGACAAGCGTGCGGACATTTATTCGCTCGGCATCGTCCTCTATGAGATGGTCTCGGGCAGGGTCCCGTTCGACGGTGAAACGCCCCTGAGCATCGCGATGAAGCACAAAACTGAGAAGCCCAGGAGTGTCCGCGAATGGAATGCCCAGGTGTCGCCAGACCTGGCCGCGGTCATTTCGAAATGCATGGAAAAGTCGCCCGACGATCGCTACCAGGATGCAGAA
This sequence comes from uncultured Eubacteriales bacterium, assembly GCA_964544265.1. GTDB lineage: Bacteria > Acidobacteriota > Aminicenantia > Aminicenantales > Saccharicenantaceae > JALHVH01. The sequence continues at coordinate 25,490 of CAZJBD010000010.1, read as the reverse complement.
GATCTGATGGAGGATTTGAACAGGCTCGAACAGGACCTTTCGACGGCCGAACGGGTGGTTCCTAAGAAAAAGCCGTCCGCCACGAAAGAGCGGTCCGTCGTAACGGCCACAAAAGAGCGGGCCGCCGTCGCGTCCCCAGTAAAGAAATTCCTCATCCCAGCGGCAGGGGTTGTCGTTTTGGGCATCTTGACGTTCGCCGTTCTGAAATTCCTGCCCAAAAAAGGCGGGCCTTCCTCTTCGCCAGAGGCCGCAGATGCTTCTGCAGCGATAAACAAGCCGGACGCGGGAGCCGCCCAGTCTTCCGAAACCTCCGAGAAAAAACAGGAGGCTAAAAGGGGGACGCAGCCAGCAACAAAGCCAGGAGGCAAAGAAGCTATAACGCGAGAAAAGCCGCTAAGTCCGGCGGGAGGCGAGGCTAAGAAGGAAGAATCTAAAGCGGCTCCAGAGGCGAAAACAAGCACTTTAGAAGCCGATATGAATTCCGCGAGTCTGGCCATGGCCCGGGTCACTGCGGCCAGGGCCCAGGCTGAGAAAGAAGGCATTGACTCGAAGGATCTGTTTTTTGGGCTTGCCGAAGCCAGGTCCAAAGAAGGCCAACGGTATCTAAGTCAAAACAGCTATATCGACGCGCGAACTGTATTTATCGTTTCGGAGAGGCTTTACAGGGCCAGCATGGAGAAAGGCGGAGATGAGGGCCATCTTAAAGCCTTTAAGAAATATGTCGAAAACCTCAGGGAGGACGTTGAAGACATAGGTAAAGGGATAAAGGAAGATAAAGCATTCACATCCGCCCAGGAGAACGAAAAACAGGGAGGGGCATCCCTGGCAAAGAAGGATTTTGAGAACGCGGCTAAGTCTTATGTCCAGGCTTCGATTGTCTATCAGAAGATTCTGCTCACGTCCAAACAGGCAAAAAAGTAGCTGGGGACCAAGTCTGATCGCTTTCTAGCAAAATTTACCCCGCTTTCTTTGACTCGCGGAGCGCCGGCGGTCGCGGCAAGAAATCTCTTGATGCTATCTACCTCCATCTCGGCGTCGTCGAAATGGACGACCAGGCGGCGGGCGCAAAGTCGCTCGGGGACCGGCCGTACGTCGATAAAAGCCGCGTTGGGATATACGGCACATCGTATGGCGGATATTCGTCGGCCATGTGCCTACTCCGGCATCCGGACGTTTTCGCGGCCGCGTGCGCCCAGTCCTCCGTAACGGCCTGGAACCACTACGACAGCATCTATACCGAACGTTATATGTGGACCCCTCAGGAGAACAAGGATGGCTACGAGGCCGGCACGGCCATGAAATATGTGGATAACCTTAAGGGCCGGCTGATGATTTATTACGGGACGGCGGATAACAACGTCCACCCCAACAACTCGATGCAGCTCATCCAGGCCTTGCAAAGGGCGGGCAAGAGCTTCGAAGTGCAGGTCGGGCCCGATGCCGGCCATTCTTCGCTCCGACAGGAGCGGATGATGGAATTCTTCATAGAGAACTTGGTCATGCAGGCTGGAAACTGATCCGGTCCGTATCTCTACTATGACTGGGTATTTTGAGATAACACTTCTCACAAGATAAAAAGGGCAAATTTCCTCTTGACAAACGCCTGCGAGGGAGTTATTTTATAAAAGGTGAACAAAATGGTAAACAGGATACGAAAAGAACTGACCAAAAGGCAGGGCGGAGTCCTCAAGGCCATCGAGGGTTTCGTCCTGGAGCACGGGTTCGCGCCGACGGTCCGGGAGCTGGCCGGCCTCCTCGGCATCCCCAACCCGTCGGCCGCCTTCAAGCACATGGTGAGCCTGGAGCGAAAGGGCTACCTCAGGCGCGAGGGCGGGGGGCTGCGCCTGGCCGGGCTCCCGACAGCAGGGGAAAACCAGGTCCGGGTGCCGCTGGCTGGCCTTGTCCCGGCGGGCTCGCCTCGAGAGTCGTTCGATGTCTCGGGCGAGGCGATGGACATCCCGGCCTGGATGGTGGGTAAGAAACGCGGTAACGTTTTCCTCATCCGGGTCGCCGGCAAGAGCATGATCGACGCCTACATCGACGACGGAGACCATGTGCTCCTGGAACGGACCGATGCCGTGAATTCGGGCGAGATGGTCGTGGCCCTCCTCGAGGACGGCTCGGTGACGTTGAAGAGGCTGCGGAAGGAGGACGGCAAGGTCTTCCTCGTGCCCGAAAATCCGGCCTTCCAGTCCATCGAGGTCGGCGGAGGAAAGGTTCTCGGCCGGGTCATCGGAGTGCTGAGAAAGTATTGAATGGAAGAAGGCAGCACCCTGCATGAGCGGCCGCTACATTGTCCATGTCGATATCGACGCGTTCTTCGCGGCCGTTGAGGTCCTGCTCGACCCCTCGCTCAAGGGCAAACCGGTCATCGTCGGCGGCCTGCCTCACGAACGCGGCGTGGCCTCGACCTGTTCCTACGAGGCGCGGAAGTACGGCGTCCGTTCCGGCATGCCCCTGCGCAAGTGCTACCAGCTCTGCCCGCAGGGGACTTTCGTCCGCGGCAACTACCATGTCTACGAGACGTTCTCCGAGAAGTTCTTCCACGTCCTTCATACCTACACGCCCGACGTCGAGGAGGCTTCCCTGGATGAGGCCTATCTTGACCTGACTCGCTGTCGGCCGCTCTATCCTTCGTTTACCGCGACGGCCCGGGACATGAAGCGCCGGGTGGAAAAGGAAATGGGGATCACGGTCTCGGTGGGCGCGGCCTCGAATAAGATCATGGCCAAGCTGGCGACGCGGATGGCCAAGCCGGCCGGGTTCTTTGAGGTCCCGCCGGGCGGGGAGGAAGACTTCCTGCGCGGCCTGGACATCTCGGACCTTCCCGGCATCGGGCCCAAGGCCCAGGTCGTCCTGCGCATGCTCAACGTCCAGAGGATCGGCGACCTTTGGGGTCTGCCGCGGCCGACCCTCCGCTCGCTCTTCGGCATGGGCGGCGAGGAGATCTACCTCCAGTCGCGCGGCATCGACGCCCGGCCCATCGTCACGCGCTCCCAGCCCAAGTCGGTCTCCCGCGAGACGACCTTTCTCCAGGACCTCTGGGACGAGCGCCTCCTCCTGGCCCACCTGGCCTACCTCTGTGACCGGCTGACACTGGCTCTGCGCGAGGACCATCTTTACGCCCATATCATCGAGGTCAAAGCCCGTTATTCGGACTTCCGGACCGAGATCAAACGCAGGCTCGTCGTCATGCCCCTGCAGGAGATGGGGAAGATTTACAAGATCGCGGAGGAGCTTTTCCGGGAGCTCTTCACCTCGTCGCGCCTGGCCCTCCGGCTCGTCGGCGTTAAGGCCGCGGAGCTTGTCAAATCGCGACCGCTCGCCCTCTTCGAGTCCTACTCCGAGCGCCAGGAACGGCTGGGGCAGGCGCTCGACCGGGTGCGCAACAAGTATGGCTTCGGCTCCCTGCTTACCGTACGGGAGAGGATGCTCGATTCTGTCTACGACTTCGAGCCGCGGCGGGGCTTTGTTCTCAAGACCGCCTCCCTGACGAAATAAACGATGTGATCATGTTCGTTCCTCTTCGGATCCATTCGGTTTTCAGCAAGGGCAAAGGCGGGCTCACCGTTGCAGAGGCCGTGTCCTGGGCCGCGGAGAGAGGTCTCCCGGCAGCCGCCCTCACGGATATCGGCAATTTCTACGGCTGGGGCCATTGGAAGGCAGCCGCGACCGGAGCGGGGATCAAGCCAATTTTCGGCTGTGAACTTGAGATCAGGGGAAGACGATTCTTGTTTTTGGTGAAGAGCCGGGAGGGTTACTGGAACCTCATGGAGGCCTTCAACCGGAAGGAGGTCCGCTCTGCTGACGGACTGGTTGCGCTCGACATTCCCGGAGGAAGCGGAACGGGGGCAAATGACGGGGGCGGCGCCGTCGGGAGGAGCGTTTCAGATGGCCTGTCCGAACTCCTGCGTGCCTCCGGCGACCTCTACATAGGCGTTGACTTCTCGAACTTCCGGACCGCATCCGCCCAGGCCCGCTCGTCCGGGCTGCCTCTCGTCTGGGCCAACCCGCTCAAGTTTACCAGGAGCCCGGAGCGGCTCATCCTCCTTCAGGCCATAGAGAAGAAGGTCCCTTTTCCTCCGGAACGCGAAAAGCTCGCCCCCAAGATGGGGTTCTTCGGCCCGGACCAAGAGGCTTTGGCCGTCCGGCAGTTCGGCGCGGAAGCGAAGGAGGCCCTCCAGCGCACGTTCGAGGTTGCCGAGAGATGCGCCTTTGTCTTCGAGGATATCGTGCCCCACCTTCCCGCGGATATTTTCCCCAAAACCCTGCGCGAGACGGTCATGGCCCGGCTGACCGGGGCCGGGGATCTCTCCTGGAAGGAACGCCAGCGTGCCCGCCGCGAGCTTGCCGCCGTCGAGAGCTCCGGTTTCGGGCCGTACTTGCTCATCGTCCACGACGTCGTCGAGTTCGCCCGGCGCCGCGGCATTCTCCACAACCTGCGCGGCTCCGGCGCCTCGTCCTACCTGGCCTATCTCCTCGGCGTCTCCCACGTCAGCCCTATCGAATTCGACCTCTATTTCGAGCGTTTTCTGAACAAGGGTCGGCCCGACCCGCCCGATATCGACATTGACTTCGACTCGCGGCGCCGGGACGAAGTCCTGACCTACGTCCTCGAACGCTACGGCCGAGGCGGGACGGGGGCGGCCTTCGTCTGCAGCCTGAAGGACTTCGGCGCCCGCTCCGCCCTCTATGAGACCGCCCGAGCCTTCGGCCTCCCGCCGGACGAAGCTCGCTCCATGACGAACCGCGTCCCGTTCTTCGCGGAGCCCGATTTTCTGAGGAGGGACGCGCCCGCCTCGGGTTGCCTCGATATCTGGAAGCTGGCCGCCGAGCTGGACCACGTCTACGCCGAAATCTCGCTCCACGTGGGCGGGGTCATCCTCACGCCCGCGCCGGTCGAACGCTACCTGCCGCTCGAGAAATCGGCCAAGGGGCTTTTGATGTGCCACTTCGACAAGGACGTCGTCGAGGACCTTCGCCTCATCAAGCTCGACCTCCTCTCGGTAAGGGGGCTGGCCGCGATCTCGGAGACGAAGACAAAGCTCGGCCTCCGGGGAATCCCAGCCGGCGATGCCGCGGTCTACAGGATACTCGGCGAAGCGCGGACAATCGGCTGCTTCCAGGTGGAGAGCCCGGCCATGATGAATGTCCTGCGCCGGATGAAGCCGCGGACCATCTATGAGCTCACCCAGGCCCTGGCCGTCGTCCGGCCCGGCCCGACCGAAAGCGGGATGAAGGAGGCTCTCCTCCGTGGCCGCGAGGGGAGGGTCGCGTCGCGAGATCCGTTCCTCGAAAAGATCCTTCCCGAGACGGGCGGCATCCTGCTTTATGAAGAGCAGGTCATGCAGATCGCCGAACGCGTGGCCGGGATGCCTCCCGAGGAGGGCGATCTCCTTCGCCGGAGCCTCAAGAAGAAAGGGGGCGACCCGGCCCTTCGGGAGCGCTTCGTCCGGGAATCGAAGGAGCGCGGTTACACGGCCGGGGAGGTCGAGAAGCTCTGGCAGACCATGGAGAAGTTCTCATCCTACGCCTTCAACAAAGCCCACAGCGCCTCATATGCCAATATGGCCTACCAGGCCGTTTATCTCAAGACGCATCACGCGGTGCCTTACCTTGCGGCCGTGCTCAATGCGGGCGGCGGCTATTACGACCCCGAGGAATACGTCGAGGAGGCCAAACGGCAGGGAATCCGGATTCTCGGCCCGGATGCGAACAGGAGCGGACAGGGGTTTGAGGTGGAGGACGGGGCGATCCGCGTCGGGTTCTCGTCCATCAAGAGGCTGGCGGCGAAAACCGTAGGAAAGATCCTCGAGGAGAGGGCGGAGGGAGGGACGTTCGGGTCGATCGCCTACTTTCTCGAGCGGGTGAGCCTTTCGAAGAGCGAGCTCCTGGCACTCATCCGGGCCGGAGTCTTTGACTCGCTCGAGCCGCGGCGGACACGGCAAGTCCTCCGCTACTTTCGGGGACTCGAGGACATGGAGCAGGTGGCGGACATCGGCGAGGGGGAGAAGGCGCGGATGCTCATCGACTCGCTCGGATTTAGTCCCGCGGGCGATCCGCTCGACCTCTACGAAGGGAAGCGGCCGCCGCTTCGGATCCGGGATCTCAAGAGTCAGGTGGGCAACCTGGTCGAGCTGGTCGTGCGCGTCGTGGACGCCCGGCGGATTCCGATCAAAGGGGGGAGCCGGTATTTCTACCTGTTCGAGGATGAGACGGGGCTCCTCGAGGGTGTGGGGGAGACGAAGTGCCTGAGTTCCGGCAAGCCGCCGATCTGCTGCCTGAGAGGAGAGATCCGAAACGGCGGCAACCCCGTAAAGATCCTCAATTGCACGTTCCTGAAGGAGTTTTAATGAAGGGAAAGAAGGGCGAAAACGTCGTGGAGGTCCATCGATGAAAAGATACATGTTTTCGGTCGTCGTAGAAAGGGAATCGGGGGGATTTTATGCATCTTGCCCGGCCCTTCCGGGGTGCTATGCGACGGGAAGGAGCCGCGGCGAAGTCATGCGCGCCATCCGGACGGCCATCCGGGATCACATCGAAGATAGAATGGGCGATAACGAAGGCGTCCCCCAGCCCGAGCCGGTCAGTTTCACCCGGCTTGAGGTCACCGTTTAAAAGTTTTCTTAACCTGCAGGGCGATCTTTTTTCGGATCTTCTTGAACGACGGCGGCGGGCCGGTCCTCCAGGCAGGCGAAATAAAGGTCTTTATTTTCCTCGGATAGATCGATGACCTTCATGGCATGCCTCCTTGGCCGGCCGGATAGATATATTTTTTCTCTCCAGCCTCCAGCCGGAATGGAAAATGGTTCTGGAGCGGGGGAAGGGGGCAGGTCGCGAAAGCCGTGAAGGCGCAGGGAGGATTATAGGAGCGGTTGAAGTTCAGGACCGTTCGATTGTCGGCATCGACATGGAAGTCCAGGAAGCGTCCTCCGTCATAGGTTTCTTGCCCGTTGGTCTCGTCCCCGAAGACGAGGAAATAGGTTTTGCGCTCTTCGTCATCGAAAGCGATGAATTCGAATTCCCTTCCCTGCAAGGAAAATTTCACGGTCCCGGGAGAGACCATCTCAGACCGTTTAACGATTTTTGCTTCGACTTTAACGCTCTGAGGCGCGGAGTAGGGGACGAAGCTGGCCTCGATCCGGAATGCCGCGGTAGGTGGAAAATAGTCTAAACCCGCGTATTCTTTGATGGCCGGCGCGTTGAGATCTCGGAGGCGGACGGCATAACGGTCTCCTCGCCGGATGACCCACATCCTGAAATCGTCCAGGGCCAGAGTATCCGGGCTGGTTGAATCGCCGGCCCTGATTTCCATCCGGGAGATCCGCTTCCCGCCGCAAAAGAGCTCGACTCCCGAGGCCGCTTCGACGGTAATTTTTGCGCCCTTTTTAATGAACTTCCCGCCAATTGAGGGAGCTGAGCCGGGCGGGAGTCTGACCAGGCTCGAGGACGATGCCCCGAACTCATTATCGCCTTCTTCGAGCCAGAAGAGTCCGGCGATCGTCAACCAGCTTTCCTTAGAACGCATCTCCCGGTCTCTTGCCGCTCTCCAGGCCGCCTCCTCGATAGGCACATTTTCGACCTTGTTCTGGCCGGGAATGGGCGGCAGGCAGAAAAACATGAGGGCTGGGATCATGACCGGATATCTCATGAACAAACCAAGTTTTTTTGCGAATTTTCTATTATCGTCTGGCATTCGCTCCCCTTTTTTATTTCATCCATTTCATTTCATCCCTCATTCTCAGGACGCTGGTTAAAGCTTGCGGTTCCGGGAAGCTAAATCAGGATTTCTTTTGGGATCTCCCATAGGTTGTAGTTCGAGGCCATGCTCCTGCAGTAGCCGCCGGCGCAGAGCACGGCCAGGAGCCCGCCCTTCCGAGGCAAAGGCATGAGACGCTCCTTGCCGAAGACGTCTCCCGTCTCGCAGAGATGTCCCGCAACCGTGACCTTCGCCTGAGCGGGACCATCGACCTCAAGGCAGTTGACGATCTCGTGCCGGGCCTGCATGTAAATGGCTGGCCGGGGCACCGTGTTGAAGGTTCCCCCATTGACGCAGGCGAAGATGTTTCCGTAGCTCTCCTTGACGTACTCGACGCGGAGGAGAAGGGCCCCGGCTTCGCTGACAAGAAATCTCCCCGGCTCGAAGGCCACGGCCTTGATCCTCAGACCGCCCTCCCGAACAGTTTCGCAAACATATCTGATGTAATCGGGGGCAGGGAAAAGGCCCTGGTTTCGGAAGTATTTCGGTCCAAAGCCGCCCCCAAAGTCCAGAAACTCCAGGTCGAATCCCAGGCTTTCCAGTTCCTTCGCTTTACGAACGATCCTGTCTACGGCCCGACGGACGGAAGGGAAGTCCTCCCGGACCCAGCCCGAGCCGAGGTGTTGATGAAGGCCGACAGGGGAGAAACCAGCTTCCCGGGCTCGTATGAACACGTCCTTCACCTTCTTCTCTTCAACCCCGAACTTAATTGGCGTCCCATCGGACGCTCGCTCGCCAGCCGTGACGGCCTTGGGACTGAAGCCGCTTCCCCGGCCCGGATTCCAGCGAACGGAAACGCGTATCTTCTTCCCCGGGAATGATCGCTCCCGAACCTCGCGCATGAGTTCGAGCTGCTCGGCCGCGTCGATATTGACCGTCAGTCCCTCGATGCCGAAGACAGTTTCCAGATCGGCCGTGCCGACGCTTGTCCCAGTGTAGAGGATCCTCGAGGCAGGGAAACCGGCTTTCATAGCGGTCTTCACCTCGTTCGGGGAGACCGCGTCAATCCAGGCGCCTTCGTCCTTCAGCATCTTCAGGATGCCCGGATGCGGATTGGCCTTCATCGCATAACAGATCCTGGACTCCAGGGACGTATGTTCGTCCAAAAGTCCCCGGAGCGTCCTGAATCTGGCGATAATGGCGGCCTTGCTGTAGACGTAGATCGGGGTCCCATGTTTTTCCGCGAGCACCGATGCTTCGACTCCGGCCAGGAAGACCCTGTTGTTTCTAATGCTTAAAAAATCGTTTTCCCACCAGGTCATGTTACTTGTCCTTGAAAAGGTCCATCTGACCTCGTTTAATTTTTTTGAGGATCTCCTGGAGAACCGGGTATTGCTCGACGAGGAGTTTGGGGATGTCGAGTTTCTCTCCGGTGATCATGTTCTTGATCTGAAGGGCGTTGGCCATGGCCTGGCCGCGGTAATGGTTGTTCGTGATGACGTAGACCTTGCCGCTCTTTTGCCCAAGCTGCTTGATGCGGTCAATCCACTCCTGGAGTTCATCCTTGGTATATAAATAATTATAACGGTCGTCGCGGCCGGCCCCCTCGCGGAACCAGTCCTTATAATTCCGGCCATGGAACCGGACATAGGCGAAATCGGGATTCGTGCTCACTGCGGAAGGCTTGATGGAGTTTTTGAACAGGGGTTGATCGATATTACAGAAAGCGACCTTGTTCTCCTCAAGGAGCTTGAAGAACTCGGGAGTTTCCCAAGAAGAATGGCGGACTTCAAGGGCCAGGGGATAATCCGCGAACAGGGAGAAAAGACCGGCCAGATAATCCATGTTTTCAGGAACGTTGAGATACGACCAGGGAAATTGGAGCAGGACGGCGGCCAGCCGTTGTTTCAATTGGAGAGGGTCGATCCCCTTCCGGAAATCGTCGACATCTTTTTGTTGGTAATCCTCCCGTTTGTGGGTGAAGATCTGGTGGAGCTTGACAGAGAACAAGAAGTCTGGGAATCCTTCGACCTTCCTGAGCCAGGCAACCGCCATATAGGCCGGGGCCGGACGGTAGAACGTGCTGTTGATCTCGACGATATTGATGTACCCCGCGAGAAAAGGGAGAGGATGAAAACCGTGCGCTTTGCGGGGAGGATAGACGATGCCTTCCCAATCCTCATAGCTCCAGCCGGCCGTCCCGATATAATAGCTCGCCATCGTTTCCTTATTTTAATTTATTTTTGGCTTCGTATCCAATAGAATACTAGTTATATAGATATGACCAGGACGGAAAGTGGAGAAAGAATATGACCCTTAACTTAGCCGGCCGCGTAAAAAAAGCCTATAAACAAATCCGTCTGGATATTTGCCGGACTTCCTTAGAAGGCTCGGAGGACCTAAGTCGGCGAACCGGCGCTAAAATCCATTTCAAGTGGGAAAATGAACAGATCACCGGTTCGTTCAAGTTCAGGGGCGCCCTGAACAAGCTCCGTTCGCTGGCGCCCCGGGAGAGAAAAGCCGGCGTCGTTTCGGCGTCCACCGGAAACCACGGGCTCGCCATCGGCCACGCTTCCGGGCTCGAAGGCGTGGACCTCATCCTTTTCCTGCCGCAGACTGTTGCGGAGGTCAAGCGAAAGAAGATCGAAGCCTTGGGCGTCAACCTCCGCTTCTTCGGAGACGACTGCGAAAAGACGGAGGTCCACGCCCGCGGCGTCGCTGAGAAATCCGGGCGTATCTATATTTCGCCGTACAACGACATCGATATTGCGGCAGGGCAGGGGACGGTCGGCGTCGAAGTCCTTGAGGACCTGCCCGATGTCCAGGATATCGTTGTTCCCGTGGGAGGAGGAGGGCTGATCGCCGGCATAGGGGCCTTAGCCAAGTCTGTTAACCCGGGGATTCGGATCGTCGGCGTTGAGCCCGCGACTTCGGCCTTCATGAAGGCTTCCATAGAGGCCGGGAAACTTATTGCGTTCCCGGAGAAGCCCACGTTCGCCGACGCGCTCGCCGGCGGCATCGAAGCCGGCTCGATCACCTTTCCTCTCTGCCAGCAATATGTGGATGACTGGATCGCCGTCGACGAGAGGGCGATTGCCGAAGCCATGGCCACGATCCATGACGCACACGTCAAGATCGTCGAGGGCGCCGGGGCAGTCGCTTTGGCCGGCGTGATCAGTAACCGGGGGCGTTTTGCGGGGCGGAATGTTGTCTGCATCGTCAGCGGAGGCAATATAAGCCAGGAACGCTTCCGGGCGATCATAAAGTCGTCAGGTTTTCTTCCTTAGCTTAAACGTGAAAAGGCTTCTTCCCTTTCCGGGTTTTATCGCCTTCATTATGGCTTCATGAGTCAGATCGGCCGCCCGGCCGCAGGCCCCTTCAAGCGAGAAGCCGCGGGCAAGATAGGCAAGGATAGCCGCGGATAGAAAACAACCCGTTCCATGGACGTTCTTCCTGAGTTTTTCGTGCCCGTAGATAATGGTCCGGCGTCCGTCGTAGAGGACGTTGAGAGCGCCTTTCTTGAGATGTCCTCCTTTGACCAAACACGGGATTTCCGTCCGTTCGAACAGAATTCGCGAAGCTTCGCGCATGTCTTGAGGGGAGGCGACCGGAATTCCTGCCATGAGCGACGCCTCCCTCATGTTGGGCGTGAGGAGGGTGGCATGGCCGGAGAGGGCCTTGAGCAAGGATGGGATGGCATCCTCCTCCAGGAGAGGGATCCCCGAGCTCGCCCTCAGGACCGGATCAATGACCCGGGGCAAGTCCGGGTGCTTAGCGAGAATCTGGGCGAGCGGTCGGATGTTCTTTATTGAGCCGAGCATACCCGTCTTAATCCCGGCGAAGGCAACGTCTCTGGAAAGGCTTGCATATTGGGCCATGAGTGTGCGGGGGGGGAATGGAAGGACGCTTTGGACTTTCCTCGTATTCTGGACGGTCAGGGCCGTTAGGATCGCCATGCCCTGAAAATTCAAGCTCTCAAAAACACGAACGTCCAGGAGGGCACCGGCCCCGCCGGAGGGATCATATCCCGTAACGGAAAGCAGGGTCTTCTTCATATTGGCATCCGGCTTGGACCCTACGATTGTAAGGACACGCCGTTCCTGAAGTCAACAGGAATGGGAGTTCTATGCTAAAATGAAAACCTATTCATATGCTCTCGCGAGTTCATGCCTTCGTTTCGGGCCGCGTCCAAGGGGTCGCTTACCGCTATTTCGTCGAGCGCCGAGCGGCCGAAATCCCGGTGACGGGGTGGGTGAGGAATCTGCGGGACGGCCGCGTCGAGATCGTGGCTGAGGGCGAGAAAGCCGGTCTTGAAAATTTCCTCCGACTTCTGCGTCAAGGACCCCGCATGGCCAATGTCGACGAACTGGACGTTGTTTGGGAGGATTATCGAGGGGAATACGTGGATTTCCGGATCGTGTTCAGCGCTTATTAGCCTCGAAGAACTTTTTCCGACATTCGTCGGAACAAAAGAAAAATTCCTTGCCGTCTCGGATTTCTCGGACAGCCTCGTCCCGGGGAAGGTAGGTGTTACAAAATTCGTCCTTGACCATGGTTCCCCGAAGTTGCGGCTGTTCATTCAGTGACCGCGCGGACTTGCCTATGGACTGGAAAAACCTGACGACGGCATAGATGAGATAGAGGACAAAGACGATGAAGACGAGTCGGAAAAACGCCCGGATCATGCGATTATCATTAATCTATTTCCCGGGCCTTGTCAATTCCAGGACGGCCCGCATAGCCCGGTCAGAGAATTCGCTTGATTCCGCGGGGGGGAGCGAATTAACATGATGGAAGGAATGGATTATCTCTTGACACCGGACCAGAATGCCTTAAAGGAGGCCGTTCGGAGGTTCGTGGCGTTGGAAGTTGCGCCTTTGCGTTCCGTGGCGGCACCAGATTGGAGGATCGCGGACTCCCTTATCCTGAAGCTGGAGGAATTCCTTAGGGGAAGAAAGGGACGTCTGGAGATAGAAGGGAGCATGCCGCTCTCGGGAGTGGAGACGGCCATGATCCTGGAGGAGGTTTTAAAGGCCATCCCCGCCGCCGGCTTGAAGCCGGCCACCGGCAGGCTTTTCAACGCCCTGAGCCCAGAGCTTCGAAGCTCCGCCGCTTTATTGGGCTCGGCCCAAGGTGTCCTGGCCCCCTGCTTGCAGGCGGGTCTTGGCCGGAGAGGCTTGAAGGCACATGGCTATGATTGCCCAGGATTGGACCAAGAAATGGCTGATGTCCTGTCGGCGATCGAAGCGGCCCGGCTGATGACGTACCGGGCGGCCATCCTCGAGGACGAGGGGCGCCCGGACGAGGAGGAAGCCTCCGATGCTAGGCGGCAGGCGGAAAAACTGGCCTCCAGGGCAGCCGATTTAGCGGAGCTGATCAAGAAAGGAGAACCATGAAGCTTGATACTCTTTACAAGAAGGCCGTCGAGAAAGGAATTGCCGTTGACTTGAGAGGCCGGGAGGAGATTCGGAGGCTTCTAAAGGAAGAAAAAGAGAAGTTTAATAAGCTCTCTGAGGACGAAAAGGGAGAATTCGATCGGGATAGGCTTTTCAATCCTTACGCCGATACGCGCATCCTTAATGGGTCTCTGGATCTTAAAGTGAAAAAGGCGATCGTCGGCATCGACATGGAGGTGGGGGAAGTCCTCCTGGCCTATCTCCTGAACAGAGACGGGGGGAAGAAAATAGATCTGATCATCAGCCACCACCCGGAGGGATACGCCCTGGCCCGCCTGCACGATGTCATGAGGCTGCAAGCCGACCTCCTGGCTGCTTTCGGAATTCCCATCAGTATTACCGAACAGCTTATGGAAAAAAGGATTGGGGAGATCGAACGCCGCTTGCTTCCCGTCAACCACGAAAGAGCAGTCGACGCGGCCCGGGCTCTCGGCTTGCCGATGATGTGCATCCATACGCCCGCCGACAACTGCGTCACTGATTTTCTAGCGAAACTCTTTCAGGACAAATCTCCCCGGACCTTGGGAGCCCTGATCAAGCTCTTGAAGGAGATTCCCGAATACAGGAACTCCTCCCGGAGAAACGCCCCGCCTAAAATCGTCAGCGGCTCGGAGGGCAATAAGTGCGGCAAAATTTTCGTGGATATGACGGGCGGGACTGAAGGCTCTAAAGATATCTTCGAAAGATATGCGGCTGCCGGGTTGAGCACCCTCGTGGGGATGCACTTCAGCGAGGAAGCCCTCGACAAAGCCAAGAAGGTCAATCTGAACGTGGTCATCGCCGGCCACGTCTCGAGCGATACGCTCGGCCTGAATCTGCTTTTCGATGAGATCGAGAAGAGAGAGCCTCTCGAGTTTATGGGGGTGTCGGGGTTCGAGAGGATCCGGAGGACGTCTGGTCATTCTTGACATCTATTTTTAGGTCATCTATCCTTCGTCACGATGGGAGAGGAGGAAACCCATGAGATGGCAAGGAAGACGGAAGAGCGATAACGTCGAGGATCGGCGCGGGATTCGAGGGAAAGGCCTCGCGGTGGGAGGAGGCCTGGGCGGCTTGATCATCGTTGCCCTTTATTTTATTCTGGGCGGCAATCCGGACGAGATCGTGCAGTCCCTGGGGACAGAAGGACCGATCTCGCCTCCAGGGGCGGAACAGCCTCTTAGTGCGAAAGACGTGGAGATGCGGGATTTTGTCTCCGTCGTCCTGGCTGACGCGGAGGACGTCTGGGGAACCGTATTCAGAGAGGGAGGACAGCTCTATCGGCAACCGACGCTCGTCCTTTTCTCGGACCAGGTTGAATCGACCTGCGGATTCGCCGGAGCGGCTTCGGGCCCGTTCTACTGCCCGGAAGACGAGAAGGTCTATCTTGACCTGAGTTTTTTCGAGGAGATGCAGCGCAGGCTGGGGGCCCCGGGCGATTTTGCCTTGGGTTATGTTATCGCCCATGAAGTCGGCCATCACGTCCAGAAGCTCCTCGGCATCAATGATCAGGTCATGTCCCAGCGGGGCCGGGTGAGCGAACGGGAGTTCAACCAACTCATGGTCCGGATGGAGCTTCAGGCCGATTTCCTGGCCGGAATTTGGGCTCATAACGCCCGTCAAGCAGCCGGGTACCTTGAGCAGGGAGACATAGAGGAAGGGCTCAACGCGGCCAGCGCGGTCGGCGACGACCGAATCCAGCGCCAGACGCAGGGCTATGTCATCCCGGACGCATTCACCCATGGTACGTCCGAACAGAGGGTTCGCTGGTTCAAGAAGGGGCTAGAGACCGGAGATCTCCGCCAGGGCGATACGTTCAGCGTCGGCGTGGGCGCTCTCTAGTTGGTTCGGGATAGACGAGTTTTCGGACGAAGAGAATTTATCTAAATTCTGTGCTAATGATTGTGATTCGTCCCGGATAGAGAATCTCTCCTAAGGGGGTTGATACTCTCGGTTGTGCGTCAAGGGAAATCCGAGTGGCGTCTCTCTGCTTTCCTCCCAGGCCCAAAGCCAGACTGAGGATCTTCTCATAACCCAGCATACCAAAAAACTCATATAAGTCGATTGAGATACGCAAGGGGATGGTCGAAGCTTGCCCCGTTCCTGGAATTTCAATTGGGCTGTCGATATTTCCATAAACCGTAGGCGATCCATCGATGAGAAGACGCGATTCCAGGCTGGTCAGTGTCGAAATTGTTTTGGTCGAGCCGCCGGTTCCGTCGTTGGGATTCTGAACAAGGATGTCCAGCGTCAATTCGGCCGGAAGCCGTTTCGAGGCGAAGCCCTGGACAAGATGGAGCCCTTCTTCAGCCGAAAAATCGGCCAGCAAGGATTTCCCGGACAAATTGATTCCAAGGAGACTAAAATTATGGATTCCTCCAAGCTTAAACTGAAGCCGCCGCAGATTTACAAGAGCGCGGGTAACCTGATCTAAAGTTTCACAGCTGGGCACAAACAGCAGCCCAACCAGCACGCCAAAAGCCAAAACACATCTTGCTTTGCTCAATGTGATTCCCTCCTTTGAAAGGCGACGGGCGGCGTCCACTCGGCCAGACCGGCCATTACTTGACGACCTTGATGAGCTTCCCTGCGGTCGGGACGGCTTTGAGGTCTGAGCCGTTCATAATGGCGAATTGGGCTTCCACAGCTTCGGGCAT
Organism: uncultured Eubacteriales bacterium; assembly: GCA_964544265.1. Taxonomy (GTDB): domain Bacteria; phylum Acidobacteriota; class Aminicenantia; order Aminicenantales; family Saccharicenantaceae; genus JALHVH01. The sequence goes on along the minus strand of CAZJBD010000010.1, from coordinate 9,699 downwards.
TCCAGCTTTCTTAAAGATCTGTTGAAGCGAATCCGAGCCGTTGGCTTTGACCAGGTCCAGCCGCCTGGGCGTTCGGTTGATGAACTTCGGATTCGTCAGCTCTCGAAAGGAACCTACGATCCGCCTGAAATCAGGCTCATATTTTTGGAAGCCTTGCTCCGAGCTTATGGCCGAAAAGATATAGATCCAATCTCCTTTTTTTACATAGGACCGGACCATCCGGATCTGAGCTTGGTTTTCCTGGGTGATCGTGTAGGCTTGTTGGAAACAGGCCAGACCGTTGATCGTCGTCCGGTTTTCTCCCCGGAGTTGGCCTCCTGAGTTGGAGATCTCTACAGCTTGTTTCCGGCCGAATTCCTCCGGGCTGTCGGCGGTCTTATCGCCTTGAAGGATAAGACCGCCGTTCTGGTCGCTCGAGACGAGAGTCACCTGGGCCGGCGTGTTATCGACCTTCCAGCCAGAGGGGACGGCGAATTCGAAGCGGAGAACTGGATGGTAGAACGCTGAGCCCTCGACATAGCCTTGCCGGGGGTCGTCGCCGTAGACGATGTTTTCGACCGTGAGGAGGTAGGCCTCAGGCTTGCGGGCGAGCGTCTGGTCTTCGGGCCTCAGCATCGCCTGGACGTTCTGGACCCTCTCGGAGGAAAGGGGATGGGTTGAAAGGAAGCCGGGAAGGGAGCGGCCGCCTGAGAGGTCGCCCAACTTCTCTAGGGCAGCGAATGTGACGGCCATGTCCGCGGGATTATACCCGCTCAGCCGGGCATAATCGACACCGAGCGAATCGGCCTGCCGCTCGTCGTCCCGGCTGTATTTTAAGAAGAGGACCTGGAGGCCGACTCCGGCCAGCCCCGCGAACTTGGCGAACTCCTTGCTGATGACGCTTCCGGCGACGAGACCGATCTGGGCCAGCATCTGCTCGCTCATCCTCCGCACGGAGTGGCGGGCATTAACGTGACCGAGCTCGTGGCCGAGGATCGCAGCCAGCTCAGCCTCGGAACTCATCAGGGCCAGGATGCCGCGGGTGACGTAGACCGAACCCCCCGGCACGGCAAAAGCGTTGACGACCGGGCTGTCCAGGACGGCGAAGCGGTAAGGGAGGCTCGGCCTCTGGGTTTTAGCGGCCATGGCTAGACCCAACCTGCTGACATAGGCCCCCAGGGCGGGGTCGTCATAAAGGCCGAACTGGGCAGCGACTTCTTTGTCTGTCTGTTTGCCCATTTCAATCTCCTGGCTCTCGGAAATAAGGCTCAGTTCCTTTTTTCCGGTTACCGGGTTGACGGCACAGGAGACCGTCAGAAACGCCAGGAGAAAAATCACGATGATCTTTTTTAACATCCGACCCTCCTTAGAATCGCAAGCTGACTGAAACCGTCCCGGCCAGCCTGTAATAATAAGCATTATTTCATGATTAGGAATACATCGTCAAGGTGAGCGTAGCAGGCGACGCTGGCGAAGAAGGCCTGCCTGTTAATAATGCCCGTGGGAGCTCATCGTCAGGACCCATTTGGCGAAGGCCTTGGCGTCGGCGATATCGTGTTCGTCGGGGTGCGTATTTGCCGAGGCTGCCATGTCCGCCCACTCTTCATGTTCCGGAGACCGGCCCAGGACTTCAAGCGCTTGCATCGACACCTTTCCCCGGCAGGCGAACGTTCCCAGAAGCTTGGCTTTAGCCGCCAGGATGGACGCGTATTCCAGCGCTTGCCGCGAAAGCTGCATTCCCGGGAGAGACCCATGGGTGGAGAACAGGGCAATCTTCTTCCCCGGGGGGATTTTCTTAAGGAAGAGTTCGGCTTGATAGGGGACGCTGTGAGATTGGACCGGAAAGCCGATGAAGACCAGGCTGTATGGTCCCAGGTCCTCGACTTTATCCAGGGGAAGGACGACGGCGTCTTGGCCAATAGAATCATGGATGGCTTCCGCGATCTTTTTTGTGTTTCCGGTCCGGCTGAAATAGGTCACGAGGATTTTGGCCATGTCACCTTACCTTTCGAGAGAAGGCTATTTTTCCATAAAACGCGAAAAAATTCCAGGCGACCTCAGGGCAGAACAACGGTGACGGTCGTCCCTCGGCCAGGCTCGCTGGCGACCCGAACCGACCCGCCATGGTCCTCGATGATCTTTTTGGCGATGGGAAGGCCTAGGCCAGTTCCGGCCGTCTTGGTTGAGAAATAGGGTTCGAAAATTTTATCCAGAACCTCCCTGGACATGCCCGTCCCCGAGTCCCGGATCGAAACCCTCAGGCCCTGATCTCCGTGCCGGACAAGGACTGCGATCTCGCCCGTCTCCTTAACCGCTTCGATGGCGTTCGTGACGATGTTCCGGAACGCCGTTCCGATCTTGGCTATATCGGCCAGGCATTTGAAATCGGCTCCTTCGTAGGTCTCCCGAAAACGGATCCTAGAGGCCAGAAGCTTTTTGTAGGGCGCGAGCACCCCCTCCAATATCTCCTTGAGGTCGCAGGGCTCCTTGCGGAGGGTCGTATCCCTGGCAAGCTCCATGAACTCCTGGGATATCCGGCGAAGGTTCTCGACCTCTCCGATGATATAGGAAATGGATTCCTTGAGGGTTTTATCGAGGTCCTCCCCCCGGTCCTCGTAGACCTTGAGGATGTGTTCGGCCGATAACTGGATCGGGGTGAGAGGGTTCTTGATCTCATGGGCGACTTTTCGGGCCATTTCTGCCCAGGCGATCTTTTTGCCCATCTCCGCGATCTCCTGCTGGTGGGCCTTGAGATTGCGAACCATGGCGTTGAAGCCGTCAACGAGGGTCTTCATTTCGTCCTGGGAGGGGTAGTCGATTGTGACCTCAAGGTTGCCGAGGCTGACCTCGTGCGTTCCCGCCAGGAGCTTGCGGACGGGGACGACGATCATCACCCGGATCGCCCGGGCAAAGAGGAAAACCAGGCCGGCAAAGAAAATTGAGATCAGGATAAGAAATTCAACGAGTTCTCCTGCGGCCCGCGCCGCCTCCTGCTTCTCAAACGGAAAGGGGAGGGAGACCAGAAACGTGGAGCCGCGGAAATCATAGGGGATGGTCAGGGTCTGAAAAGAATACCCCCCGATCCGTTTTCTCTGGATCCAGAAGGGGACTTTCTCCGTGCGCAATCTATAATAGATCTCGCCGTCAAGAACTCCGGGAAGAAGACCAGCATCAAAGAATTCGCGTCGGCTCGAGGCGAGGAGTCTGGCGTCCTGGTAGAGATTGATGTCGTTGGAGAGGGTCGCGCTGACCCAGAGGACCATGTCTTCGGGCGGGGAAGGAAGACCTTCCGGGTCCTGGGCCTGGATATAGACGAAGTCCTCCAGGATGCTTCGGGCGATAGTTGCATGGGTGGCTGCTTCCTCGACGAAGCGGTCGGCAAAGATCCGGTCGAAGAGGTTCCGCGTGAAGAACGTCAGGAGGAGAAGGGGGACCAAAGCGACCGCGAAAAAGGCCGCATAAACCCGGTTGGAAAATGACCAGAAAACGTTCCTGAAAGGTCTCCAGCGGCGGATTGAGGTCACCGGAAGGGCCAGGGCTGAAGCGAGGATGAGGTCGAGGAAGAAAAGCTTGAGGAATTCGACGACATAAGCCCTGTTTGTCTTGCGGGGAGTGAATAAGGAAAAGACGCGTTTGCCTTGCCGGAAATAATAGGAATCGAAGACCCTGGACTTGCTTGTAAACTTGCCCCAGAACGAAGCTCCTGGGATTTCGAGTTTGGCGAGGATGTCCGTCGGGATCCCGGATGAGATCCGCTGGGGATTGAAGAGCAGCCTTCCTTCTCCGTCGAAAATGGCCAGTCCGAAGTCCACGGCGTTTAAAGAAGGGACGGGACCGGCCCGAAGCAATTCAAAATAAGGGTTGGCCGAGTAGAGAAAAGGCAGCATGTCCGGGTCCAAGGAGAGGGAAAGGAGAGTCCTCCCGAGGCGGATGTTTCCCTCGAACCAATCCTTGTAACCGACAAAGAATTCCTTTTCCCGCCCGAGGGAAGAAATCGACTGCCGGGATACGGTCCACGTCTGGCTCGGCGGGAGAGAAAGTTCCCCTCTGTAGAGCTTGGGGACGTTCAAGGAAAATCGAGAGAGGGCGTTTCCCTCAGAATCGATGATTTCCAGGCTCGAGTACCAGTTGAACTTGGCGGTCAGGGTTTTATCCCATAGAGTGTGGGCAAAATCGGGGGAGCCGGGCTCTTTGAGGAAGGAGAGGATGGAGGTGCTCCTTTTATCGATCTCCGGGAGGGATTCCTCGACGAGAAATCTGCCCCACTGCTCTTGCGACAGGACGACATTTTTGAGGACGTTCTCGATGAGCGACCTGGTTCTGGAGGCTGATGCTCGGTCGATGGATTGGGCTAGAAAGAGAGTTCCCAAAAAGAAACCGAGGAAAAGAACTTCCCTCCTTTTCATCGCGGTCGGCGAGTGAGCCAGGATGAGGGCGAAGGCCAAAACCGAAGCACACACGGCTGTCGAGAATGGGCTAAACGGCCCGCGCGATAGGATGATGAAGGCGGTAAATGCAGACACGGCTAAGCCGAAAGAAAGGCCGGGGCTGGCCACATATATAGCGGCCACTCTCAGGGCAATGATCATAACCGTTAACACCGTCGCAAGGAAAAAGAGGAGACCCAGGTGGAGGAAGATAAAAGAGACCTCGGGCCTGAAACTCAAGAGGGGAATATTAGAATTGAAGACCAGACGCCGGACGACAGCCTGAAAAGCGAACATCAGGGATACGGCGGCCGCGAGGGAGGCAGCGCTCAGGACGATCGACAAGACCGGCTGCGTATCCTTCTTTCCGGTTCGGAAGAGAGGCCGCGCGATAACGGCCAGGACTCCGGACAATAGAGCAACCGCGAGGGCCGTCAGCAGGATATCAGCCGGAGACCGGGTGAGGTTGCCCAGTGATAAAAATCCCGCTCCTCGAGGGGAAAAAACTGAAAGCGATTGGACCCGCTCAAGGCGGCTGAAGGGGAAGAAAAGGAGTCTGATCGCGGCCAGCGCGGCAATGATGAGGAGGACTTTCGAGGGGTCTCCATCCCTAAAAAAGCCGGGGGAGCTGGTTATGAAAGCGAGGAGACTAACCAGGGATAGGATCAGAAGGGCGAAGAAGACGAAGAAAACGTTCTCCCGGAATCCGGACAGCTTTTCGGTGAGGGAGCGGGAACTGAGGGTGACCGTGGCTAGAATCCTTTTATCCGGCCCCCGAAGAGGGAAATAAAGCGTTCTGATCTCGTTCATCTGCCGAGGCTGCCCGACAAACTCGTCGTTGTGCTTGGCGAAGATCTTCTCGAATCCGGATACGTCTTCCTGAAAGTTCCAATAATCGACTTGAGACCTCTTCAGAAGTTTTCGGCCGAGAAAGTGGGACTCCCTAAGGTAGGACGACTGAAACTGAGGAATAAAAGCCAACAGGCGGAACAAGGCCAGATGCCCGCCGTCCGCCGCCGGCTCAATAGAGACTAGGTAGAACGATGCTTTGTCTCTAACGAGAAAGGGAGACCGACGGGCTGAGAAAGAACCCAGGTCTCCCGGCCGAATATGGGCGTCCAGATCGACGACGTTTCCCAGCCAGACAACCATCCGGTCGTCCGGGCCGAAGCAAGCGGCGCCTTCCGTTTCTATCCTGAGGCCGAGGCTTCTTAAGAAGGCAAACGACCGGTCTTTTTCTTTGGAGGGCGGTGCCCTGCGGAGGCGTGCCAGCATCCGATCATATGAGGTCAGAAGGGAAGCGAATTCCTGGCGAACCTCTCGGGCCTGGGTTTTCAACCCCTCAAGGCTCTTCTGATCATAGTTTCGGGCAATGAACGAAGGCACGATGAGGGAGAAACCAAGACAAAGAAAGGCGAGAACTGCCCCCGCGAAGAAGGCCGTCCGCAGGCTGTTCCTCATAACCTTTCCGCCTTGATCTCAGAGATCCTCCAGAGCGTATCATCTGGCCTGCCGGGCGGCCCGGGATCGGGGATGAGGTAAAAAAAGACCTCAAACAGGTAGGGACTGTTGTTCTTTATGTTCCGAAAGGACCAGCGGGCCTTGATGATGCAGCCGCCCCCCTCCGGGGAGGTCAAAAGGCCGGGTTCCGGAATGAACTCGAACGTCTTGTATGTGGCGAAGATTCTCTCGAAGAGAAAGTAAGCCTGCTCACGGGATAGCTGGTCTGAAAAAAGGATGGGCTCGGGAAGTGAAACGTTCAGCGAGGCCGTCTGGGAAAAGATCCTAAAGAGTTCAGACGCGCTATTCCGGATCCAGGCCTGCTGGATGTCGTTTGTTACGGGGGGAAGCAGGGCCAGAAGGCCAGAAAATAAGGCGATACTAAAATGAAACACCACAAAAATATTAGCACAGATTTTTCAAAACAGGCAAGCCTTCCTTCCCGGCTAGAGAGCGGACGAACACCCGTTATTCAGTAAGACGGAATACCCGGAAGCTCAATCCCCCTGCGTCAATCCTTACTTCTCTTCTTCCTTTTTTTCGGAGGTTTCTTCCTCGAGCTTCTTGGTGCGCTGGGCGTCCTTGATGCTTGAGATCCCGGCGATAAGGGCGATCAAACCGCCGAAGAACAGCACGGGCGGGATAAAGCCGAAAATGAGATGGTAGAATTCGCGCCACCAAACGAAGATGACGAGGATAAGACCTGCAGCCATGGCAATCAGGCCGGCGAGGACTGCTAAGTATTTACCCATTGGCAAACCTCCCAGACACTTAATTTCGGGGGGATTATAACAAATTGCATTTCGATAAGCAACTGACGTCCCGAAATTGCCTAATGGACATCCATCCGGAATTGATTTAAGATCCAAGGCACGGATTCCGAGCAAAAAGGAAGGACAAGCTATGCGTCTAATAACCACTGGGCTTTCGATCGTCATTTTTCTGGCCTCAACGGGGACCGCAACTCTTGCGGCCGGGACGGAGGGGCCGGTTCCGTTCATTATGGGAAGCCTCAAAGCCCTCCCGGGTGAGACTGTTTCGGGGTATCTGGAGGTGCCCGAAAAAGAGGGCGTTGGAACCAGCATTCCGGTCACAATCATCCACGGCAAAACGAAAGGAATCGTGTTGGCCCTTATTGCCGGCGTTCATGGGTGCGAGTATCCACCCATCCTGGCCCTCTACCAGCTGAAAGGGATGATCGATCCGGCGGTCCTCAAAGGGACGCTCGTCCTCGTCCATATCGCCAACCTGCCCAGTTTCCAGAGAAGGACGATCTACTATAATCCTTTCGATTGGAAAAACCTTAACCGTGTCTTCCCGGGTGATGCAAACGGGACCCTCAGCCAGCGCATCGCCCGCGTTCTTAACGATGAGGTCATCATGAAGAGCGACTGGATCATCGACATGCACTGCGGGGACGGCAACGAAGCCTTGATTCCTTATACATATTGGATGATCAGCCGGGACAAAAACCTCAACGAGGCGACCAAGAGGCTAGCCCAAGCTTTCGGCATCCCGACCATCATCATCGACCAGGAGAGGACTCGGGATCTGGCCGATTCGAAGTATCTTGGGAATACAGCCATCCTTCGGGGGAAGCCGGCCATCACGACCGAGGCGGGTTTCCTCGGGGGCACGGACGAGAAGTCCGTTGCCATGAACGTCAAAGGCAGCTTGAGTGTCATGAGGCATTTGAAGATGATCGCAGGAGAGCCGGAACCCGCGGCCGAACCCGTCTGGATCGATAAGTATGAGGTCGTCAACTCCAGTTGGGATGGCCTGTTCTATCCGCTGGCAGAGATGGGCCATACTGTGGCCAAGGGCCAGAAGGTCGGCTACGTCATGGACTTTCTGGGTAACCTGAAAGCGGAGATGAAGGCCCCCTTCGCCGGCGTCATTCTCTATATCATCGGCACCCCCCCTGCGGTCAAGGGCGAACCGTTGTTTGAAGTGGGGCGGGTCCAGGGCGATTGACAGGGACTTTGACCGGCCGTCCGGCGTCTGAAGCTGGCTAATTCTTTTCAAAAACGATTCTGCCGCCGAGGATCGTATACGCGGCCTCGGTCGTGAGGATTTCCCTGGGCAGTATCGTGAAAAGGTCCTTGGTCAAAACGACCATATCCGCGAGCTTCCCTGGCTCGAGCGTCCCCTTGATGTTCTCTCCAAACGAGGCATAAGCAGAGCCCGACGTGAAGAGTTTGATGGCTTCTTCCATGGTCAGTTTCTGTTCGGGGAACCAGCCTCCGTCGGGGAAATCGCCCTCGATGTTCTTCCGGGTTACAGCTGAGTAAAGTCCGCGCATCGGGTCCAGGGGCTCGACGGGCCAGTCCGACCCAAAGGCGATCTTGGCTCCGTTCGCAAGAAGCGTCCTCCAGATATAAGCGTTCTTGGATCTTTCCTTGCCGACCCGTTGCTCGCAAAAGCGCATATCCGTTGTACAGTGGGTGGGCTGCATGGATGCAATGACTCCCAGCTCCTTAAAGCGTGGGACGTCCTCTGGGACGATGATCTGGGCGTGCTCGATCCTGTGACGAAGGTCCTTCCTCCCGAACTTTTTCTGCGCCTTTTCTACCGCGTTGAGGACCAAATTGACCCCCTTATCGCCGATGGCGTGGGTCCCGGTCTGGAAACCGTTTGCCTGTGCCTTTTCGAACAGCAGATTAAGCCCGGCTTCGGACATCTGGGGAACACCTGACTTTCCCGGCTCGTCCGAGAAGGGAGCAAACATCAGGGCCGTCCCCGAGCCTAGGGTCCCGTCAACAAAAACCTTCTGAAAGCCGACACGCACCAGGTCGTCGCCCTGGCCCTGACGGATGCCTTTGCTGATGTAGGAGTCCAATCCTTCGACAGGAAGCCACGCATAAACGCGCAAGCTGAGCCTGCCTTCAGACTTGAGCTTATTAAAGAGTTCGATCTCGACAAGATCGGAATCCGTATGGACGCCCGTGAGACCGAGCCTGGCGGCATGTTCCAAACCCCGTAGGATATCCTGCTCTGGGGTGGACTTGATTTCGTCACCCCGAATCCGGACCATTGCCGTCGCGGCCTCGGTTAGAATGCCAGTGGGCTCGCCGGTCTTAGGGTTTCTGAGGATCTCTCCACCGAATGGGTCTGCAGTGTCCTTGCTGATCCCCGACCGTTTCAAGGCCAGACTGTTAACCCAAATGGAGTGGCCGTCGACCCGGCGGATTACGACCGGGTTATTCGGCGAAACCTTGTCCAGGTCCTCCTTAGTAGGCCAATTGCCGCCGGCGAACAGGGTGTGGTCATACTCGCTTCCGGAGACCAACGCCCCCGGCAGCAGCTCCCTGATCTTGGCCGCGACCATCTCCTGGACTTTGGCGATCGTGTTGACGCCGCGGAAACTCAGAGAGATCAGGGATCGGCCGCCGGAAGAGAAATGGGTGTGGGCGTCTATCAATCCGGGGATAACGAGTCTGCCCCGAACGTTGAGGACCCTTGTGGCAGGCCCCACGAACCGATCGATATCCTGGCTCGTTCCCACCGCGATGATCTTCCCGCTCTTGCAGGCCACTGCCTCAGCCCAGGGCTTAGCGTCGTTTGCGGTGAAAACTTTGCCGTTTTTGACGACCAGGTCGGCTTTATCCGCCTGCCCCGTCGATGCAAACGATGCGCAAATTAAGGCCAAAACCATCGGTACCGTTAGGATTCTTTTCATCATGATTTTTGTATCTTAACAAAAGACGGGTTCGTTTAGCAAAAAACAGAAGCATCTTCTTTCGTGTGATTTAGACAATGGCGCAGGGGCGATGCCCGGAGGAGGCAGTTGAAG
>CAZJBD010000009.1:0-33661 GCA_964544265.1 uncultured Eubacteriales bacterium | reverse complement strand
TAATTAAGGAGAAGAGAATGCCCGCTCCTAACAGAGATTTCCCAAAGACGCTCTCAGAAATGATTTACAGCTATCTTAAGGAGGCCATTACCAGCTCCCGCATAAAACCCAATCAAAAAATCCAGGAAAAAGAAATCGCTTCCACCTTCAACGTCAGCACGACACCGGTCAGAGAGGCCATAAAGAGGTTGGCGGGAGAGGGGCTGATCAAGATCAGCAGCCATAAGGAGGCCATCGTTAAAGAGCTGTCCTACAAGGAATTGATGGATATCTATCAGGCGATTGTCTGCATCGACGAGATGTCCGCGAAACTCGCCTTTTCCAGGTCCCTGGAGGCCGTTACGAAGGAGGTCGAGGAATTTTTGGGCATGCTCAGAAAGCTGGCCAGCAAAAAAACGGTCTCCGAGTGGCTCGACATCAACGAAAAAATGTATATGAAGATCAGCGAGCTCAGCGGCAACCAGTTCCTTTATCAAATCCGCGGCATGATCAGCTCCCAGCTGGGGAGGTATAAGCCCCTGCGCTGCTTCTTGTTCAGCCAATCCAACGTCATAGATGATTCCATGCGGAGGTTCGAGCATCTTCTGGAGGCCCTCAAGTCCGGGAACTTGAAGAAGATTCAGAGCGTCGACTTGGGCCGCTGGTACCGCCTGATTCCTTCCGAGGAAGAATGGCTCGCCTACCAGCACGCAAAAGAGTAAAGATCCGGAAACCGAATCCAAAACAAGGAGGGACCCATGGAGTATCTTGAAATTAAAAAAGAGATCCCCGTGCCGGAGGAAGACCAGCATAAGCTTCGGGAGTCGGTCAGGGCTATCCTGGAGCGGGTCAAAAAAGAGGGCGATGCTGCTTTGCGCGCCTACGAGAAGCAATTCGACGCTTTTGAGCCTGAATCGTTCCTGGTGAAGCCTGAAGAGGCGTCCGGAGCCGCAAACAGGCTCCCGGCCGCCGTTATTGAAGAGCTCGATTTTGCGATCGACCAGGTGGGAGCTTTTGCCCGCGCTCAGAAAGAGAGCCTGGTAGAGTTTGAAAAGGAGATCGGGCCCGGCATCACTCTCGGACAGAGGGTCATTCCCGTCGATTCTTGCGGCTGCTATGTCCCGGCAGGCCGTTACCCCTGCTTGACCTCTGCCGTCATGTCCGTCGTTCCCGCCAAGGTCGCCGGAGTCAGGAGGGTGGTGGCCTGTTGCCCGCCCGGGCGGGACAAGGGGATTAATCCTGGCATCCTCTATACAATGCACAAGATGGGTGTCGATGAAATTTATTGCCTGGGCGGGGCTCAGGCGATCGCGGCTCTAGCTTACGGAACCGAAACGATCCGGGCCGTCGACCTGATCGTTGGGCCTGGGAATCAGTATGTTATGGAGGCCAAGCGCCAGGTTTTTGGAGAGGTCGGGATCGACTTCCTGGCCGGTCCGAGCGAATGTCTGGCCGTAGCCGATGAGACCGCCCGGCCTGATTTCATCGCCGCCGACCTGCTCGCCCAGTGTGAGCACGATCCCAACGCGCGAGGAGCCCTCGTCACGACCTCGGAACAGCTAGCCAGGAAAACGCTCAAAGAAATCGACCGTCAGCTCAAGGAGCGAACGACGGCCGAAGTCGCCCGGACGTCCTGGACGAATAAGGGAACGATCGTTGTCGTCAAGACTCTTTCAGACGCGGCCGAATTCGCCAACTCTTACGCCCCGGAACATCTTGAAGTCCACATCAAGAATCCGAGGCGTCTCCTGCCTCTTCTTAAAAACTACGGCTCCCTTTTTCTGGGAGAAAACACAGCCGAAGTCTATGCCGACAAGATTGCCGGCCCCAACCACATCCTGCCCACGGGACGCACGGCGAGATTTACGGGCGGACTATGGGTCGGGATGTTCCTGAAGGTTATCACTCATATGGAAACGAATCTCCGGGCCTCGCTGAAACTGGCCGGATTCGCCGAAACGCAGGCCTCTTACGAGAAAATGGACGCTCACCGATACGCCGCGAAGATCCGCTTGGAGAATCTAAAAAAATAAGCCCGGGGGTCGAATTGAAAGACATCAAAATCATTATTTACGGGGTGGGGGCCATGGGGAGCCAAATGGTCAGGCTCCTCCAGACCAAGCCTCATGTCCGTGTCGTAGGGGCCATCGATTGGGATAAAAAGAAGATCGGCAGGGACCTCGGAGAATTGATCGGGCTCGGCAGGAACCTGGGAGTCGAAGTTTCTTATCCCCCCCAAAAAGTCCTGGGACGAATCAAGGCCGATCTCGTCCTTCAGGCCACCACCGCTTTTCTGGACGAAGCCTATGATCAGATCCGCTGCGTTTTGGCCCAGCGCATGAATGTAGTCACCATCTGCCAGGAGCTGTTTTTTCCCTTGGGCAAGAATATGGTCCGGGCGGCCCGCCTCGACCGAAAAGCTAGAGAAATGGGGGTTCGCCTGACCGCCGTAGGCATCAACCCCGGGTTCATCATGGATGTCGTTCCTATCCTTTGCTCGACGCCCTGCTGGCGGGTGGACAGCCTTTTTGTGCGCCGGGTCGTGGATTTTTCTCCCTACGGGCCGGATGAAATGAGGCATATCGGCGCCAACCTGACCTCGAGGGAGTTTCTGCGGGGAGCGGCGCAGGGCGCCATCGGCCACATCGGCCTTCTGGAAACCGCGGCCATGGTCGCCCACTGTCTGGGGCTTGGAATCGATGAACTTCGGCAAACCAAAGAACCCTTGGTAACCCGGAAAGAAAGGCAAACTCCCTATATTAAAATCTCTCCGGGCCGCGTCTGCGGATTCAAACAAAACGTCGCCGGCTTGAGGAAAGGGGAAGAAATTATGGAGCTTCAAATGGTCGGAATCGTATCCCCCGATGCTCAGGAAGACGGCGTTGAGTTGGGCGACTATGCCAAGATCAACGGAGTTCCCTGCGTCGATATTGAGATCAGGAAGGAAATCGCCCAAAGAGGGGGGGAAGGAACAGCCGGGGTCGCGGTAAACATCATCCCCAGGCTTCTCAGCGCTCCTCCGGGCTTCCACACGATGAACACCCTGAGTCTGCCCCACTTCTGGGGCTTGGAAGAGGCTTCGCAGCCGATTCGAACCGTTATCCATTCCCAAAAAGGGGAAGGGCAAGAAGGAAGATAATCCCATGAACAGGATGAGGTATCAAACAGCCTTGATCGGGTTCATTCTGGCAACGGGCTTTTTGGGATATTCCCTCCAGGGAACAGCCCAAAGCCAGGCTTCCTCCGTTCCTCCCTATCGGGTCCGTCTTGAGAAGAGCGTGATGGTTCCCATGCGGGACGGAGTGAAGCTCTCGACGGATCTCTATTTTCCCGAGTGCCGCGAGAGCAAGCTTCCAGTCATCCTGATGCGGACTCCCTACAACAAGAATTTCCATAGGGAAAGAACCGCGGAAACCCGGACCTTCCCCTATTTTTTCGCCGAGCACGGCTATGTCGTCATCATTCAGGATTGCCGGGGAAGGTTTGAATCGGAGGGAACGTATACCGTTTCCGCCGCCGACAGCGGCGACGGCTATGATGCCGTGACCTGGGCGGCCTTGCAGCCGTGGTCGAACGGATGCGTAGGAACCTATGGATGCTCATACTCGGGGGAGAACCAGATCGAGATGGCCAAACTGAGGAATCCTCATCTTAAGGCCATGATCCCCCAGGCGGCGGGAGGGGCCCTGGGCACGGCAGGGCAACGCTGCAGTTACTTCGGCGCATTCAAGGGCGGGGTCTTTGAACTCAGCGGAAATTTCGGCTGGTTCTTTCAGTATGGAAGCAAGATCTTTTACCGGCCACCGGCCGATACGCCCTACCGGGTCTTCCTGGAAACGGCCAAGCTGTTCAATCCCGCGCCCGAGCTCCCGCCCATCAATTTCCGGGAGATCTGGAGGACTCTTCCTGTCATCGACATGATGAAGAATGCCGGCGGCCCTCCCACCGATTTCGAGGATTTTCTTTCCCACGAGCCGGCGGACCCGTGGTGGGACGGACTGGGCTACATCAAAGATACGGATCGGTTCGACGTCCCGGCCCTGCACGTCAATTCCTGGTATGATTTCGGCGTAGCCGAAACCCTCTATTTATTTGGCCTTTTTCAAAGGAACGCGACGAGCGCCCTGGCCAGGGACAATCAATTCGTGATCATTTCGCCCACGGCTCATTGCCTTTCGGAGGAAGCGACGGAAACGACGATCGTCGGCGAGCGTAAAGTCGGCGATGCCCGCTTGGACTACGAGAACATCTATCTCCGCTGGTTTGATCATTGGCTAAAGGGTATCGACAACGGAATCACCAGGATGCCTAAAGTCCAGGTTTATGTCATGGGGACCGGCACCTGGCGGAAGGGAGATGAATGGCCTCCGGCCGGCACCCGATTCCAAACCTATTATTTTCACAGCGACGGGCACGCCAACGGCCGTTACGGCACGGGGAGGCTTGGTCTGGACGCGCCGGCCGCGGAACAGCCCGACACATATGTTTATGATCCGAGAACCCCCGTCCCCTCCCGTGGAGGGCCGGTCTGCTGCACGGGTACTCCCGACGCTCCCGAAGGCTCCTACGATCAGTCCGACGTAGAGATGCGTCAGGACGTGCTCGTCTATTCATCGCCGCCCCTCATAGAGGGGGTTGAGGTCACGGGTCCTCTGGAGGTTGTCCTGTACGTTTCCTCCTCAGCGCCAGATACGGATTTTACGGCCAAGCTCGTCGATGTTTATCCGGACGGCACGGCCTACAACGTCCAGGAAGGCATCCAGCGCGCAAGATACCGCGAGGGATTTGATAAGAAGGTTTGGTTTAAGCCGGGGGATCTGGCCAGAGTCCGGATCGACCTCCAGGCCACAAGCAACTATTTCGGGCCCGGCCACAGGATCAGGCTGGAGATTTCGAGCAGCAATTTCCCGCGATTCGAACGCAACTTAAACACGGGCGGGAGAAACTTTGATGAAGCTGGAGGGGAGGTTGCCCAGAACACAATCTATCATTCCGCCGAGCATCCCTCGGCGGTCATCCTGCCCATCATCAAATAGCCGATGGCCGTGACTCACCTTGGACCTGGGCAAAGGGATCGGAGGGGATTCGATGACGAAAATGAGGGTCGGTTAAGAGGATGATTCTCGTCGCAATAAAATCCGCTCTGATCATCTTATTGATATATTTCGGTATCGTGTTCGCCCGCGATTACGTCCGGACGGCTCGCCAGCGAGGGCTAAGCCAAGCCAGCTTCTTAAGCCTGGGAGCGGTCGGATTCGTTACGAACTTTTTTGACACCCTGGGAATCGGCAGCTACGCCCCAACCACGGCTCTCTTCAAGCATTTTAGGCTAACGGCCGACCGGACGATCCCGGGAACTCTCAATGCCTCCTGCGCCTTGCCGGCATCTTTCCAGGCCATGATTTTCATGACCGTGATCAAGGTCGAGCCCTTGACTCTGGTGGCCATGTTGGTCTCAGCTACCGCGGGGTCCGTTCTGGGCGCGGGCTTCGTTTCAAAGCTTGACGAGAGACGGGTCCGAATCGGACTGGGCGGCGCGCTTTGTATCGTGGCCCTGGTCATGCTGGCCGGGCAAGTTCAGATCATGCCTCGCGGGGGGACGGCGATCGGACTCGGCCCGGGGAAGCTCGTTTTTGCGACCGGCATCAATTTCCTGCTTGGCGCTCTCATGACGATCGGGGTAGGGCTCTACGCGCCCTGCATGGCTCTTGTCTATGCCCTCGGAATGAGTCCGATCGCCGCGTTCCCCATCATGATGTCCTCCTGCGCGTTTCTCCAGTGCGCGGCTTCGGTGAAGTTCGTCAAGGAAGGCGCCTACGATCCCAAAGCAGCCTTAGCCGTCGCCCTCTTTGGCTCGGTGGGAGTTTTTATCGCGGCCTATATCGTCAAGTCGCTCCCCCTATCGATCCTGAAATGGCTGGTCATTTTCGTTATTTTATTTACGGCCGCGATGATGTTTAAGGCGGCATCTAAGAAGGAAAACTCAAACAAATAAACATCCAGTCCCCCGGCCCTGTCTTGGCTGCCACCAAAATGCGGATATTGAAGCCGCTATGCCGCTTAAAGAGATTGCGCTCGGTCCATTCCGGATTCAGACGCCCCTTACGGACAACGATCGCCCCAGACCTCGCGGGCGAATGCCCGGACCCCGACAGAATCGATCCTTCCCCGCTATTGCAGCTTGAACCTGACCGTTATGGTGAAGAGCGCCTTTACGGCTTTCCCCTCGATAAGGAGCGGCTCGTAAACCCACTGCTTGACGGCGGCAATTGCCGCTTCATCGAGCCCGGGCACGGAGCGGAGGACCATGGCGTCGACGACTTTGCCCTCTTCGGAGGGACTAAGGATTTCTTCGGTCCTGAGTCTTGAGCTGGCGGACGCCCCGGGCGAATGAATATTCCGGGATAGGTCCCGTGACCACCGACCCGGCGCCGACGACGCTGCTCCTCCCGATCGCTGCCCCGTCCAAAACGATGACTCCCGCTCCGAGCCAGACGTCCTCGCCTATGAGGATTCCCCCCTTGGAGATCGAAGGCTGGAACATCATGGGCGTTGAAACGTCCAGGAAGCTGTGATTCCCCCCGGCCACGAGATAGCAGTCGCCGGCGAGGAAACAGAACCTCCCCAGCCGGATCTCAGTTTCCGAAAGAAGCGTGCAGCTGGCGGATACGTTGCAGAAATCGTCCAGGACAATCGATCCCTCTTTGCAGCTCAAGACGGCGCCGCGGCCGATATAAACGTTCGCTCCGATGACGATCCCCTCGTTGTCCGAGCCTTTGGCATCCAGGACGGCGTTGTCGTCGATGAAGGAGTTGGCCCCAATCCGGATCTTGTGAGGATGACGGAAGGTGATGTTCCGGCCAAAAGCGCAGCCTTTCCCGATTTCCTTGAAAACCCAGGGAAAAAAGACCTTCCGAAGGAGAAAACCAAGAGCCCCCGGCGCCCCCGCGACGAACATCGTGACAAACTCGTATTTAACGAGGTTCCAGAATCCCTTCCTTCCCGGGAAGATCGCCATATATTTTTTGGACAGAGGGCCTTCCCCGCTGGTGAGCTCTTTCTGGATGCTGGCCCGGAAATCGTTAGGGTCCATCGTCTTTCGCCCTGGGGTTCATTATATCATTTCCTTTCCTGTGGCTGAAGCCAAGGCGTAATCTTTGATCCCCCGCCCTTCTTCGCTGATCAAAGGGACATCCAGAGGGAGCCTGTTGTCTTTGGCCCCGAATTGTGGCATAAATGAAATAAGGGACAAGCCGATGATCAACCGGGCGAAGGATGATTGCGTCCACTTCCGCGGGGACAAGCCCTGCCGTTTCAAACGATTCTGCGAAGAATGCCCGCATTTCGAGCCCTTCGCCGGCCGGACGAAGGTCCTCGTCCTCAAGTGCCGGGCTCAAGGCGACGTCCTGAGGACGACGGCCCTTCTGGCCGGGATCAAAAGGAAATATCCGAAGAGCTTCCTCACTTGGGTCACGGACGAGGAGAGCGTCGACCTTCTGGCGAACAATGCCTTTGTGGACAGGGTGGTCCCCTATGGTCTGGAAACGGCCCTGCTCTTGACCGCCCAGAGCTTCGACGTCCTGATCGGCCTCGATAAGGAACCAGGCGTCGCATCGCTCGCGACGAGGGTTCAGGCCGGGCAAAAGTTCGGCTTTGGAATAAACTGCCACGGAAACCTCATGATTTTCAATGAGGCCGCGGCCTATGCCTTCCGCATGGGAGTCGATGACGAATTCAAGTTCCGGACGAATCGAAAGACCTATCAGGAGATTGCCGCCGAAGCCGCGGAGATCGAATACAGGCGCGATGAGTACGTCTACGATCCCGGGGAACGAGCGAAGATGAAAGCCCGAGAATTCATGAAGACGCACGCGATCGATGCGGCCAAGCCTTCCATCGGCCTCAACACCGGGGCCGGGACGAAGTTCGAGACCAAGCAATGGCCCAAGGAGCATTATGTCGAGCTCATTCAGGGGCTGACATCGGGAATCAAGGCCAACGTGTTCCTTCTCGGCGGGAAGAGGGAGCGGGAGCTCAACGCGTTCCTGGAGAAGACTTCCCCAAGGAAGGTCTATAACACCGGGAATGACAATCCGCTCCCCCTGTTCGCCGGCTTCATCTCCTTCATGGACCTCGTCGTCACCTCGGATACGTTGGGCATGCATCTGGCCATCGCCGCGAAAAAGAAAATCGTGGCCCTCTTCGGTCCGACCTGTCCGCAGGAGATCGACCTTTACGGCCGCGGCGTGAAGCTCTTCAAGAGCGTGCCCTGCTCCCCCTGTTACAAGCTGACCTGCCCCGATCCGAAATGCATGAAAGAGATCACGCCGGGCCGGGTCCTCGAAGAGATCAGAAAGTTTGTCGTCTGAGACGCCATGGGCGAAATCACGATCAAGAGCGTCGTCGTGATGATTCCCACGTACAATGAGGCCGAGAACATCGGCGGCCTCATCCGGGCCATCCTCGACCTGCCCATGGACGCGGGGATTTCCGTCGTCGTCGCGGACGATGACTCCCCAGACGGAACGGGGCGGATCGTCGAGGGCTTGGCCCGCGAGGACCAACGGGTCCACGTTCTTATCCGCAAGGAAAGGCGCGGCCGCGGGTCCGGTGGGATCGACGGATTCAAAGCGGCCCTTGAGCTCCGGCCTGACTGCATCGTGGAGATGGACGGCGACTTCTCCCACCAGCCAAGGTTTATCCCGGACCTCGTCGGGGCCTTAAAAAATTGCGACCTTGCCATCGGTTCGAGGTTCGTCAAGGGAGGGAAGGACGCCGACCGCGGCCTTCACCGGAAGTTCATCACCGCCCTCGTCCGATGGTTCATCCGGAGGCTGTTCCGTTTCCCCGTAAAGGACCCCTCCTCGGGCTTCCGGTGTTTTCGAACGAAGGTCCTGGAGACAATCGACCTCGACAACATGATCTCCGTCGGGCCTTCCATCGTTCTCGAAGTGCTTGACAAGGCCTCGCTCCTGGGATTCCGGATCTCAGAGGTCCCGATCGAGTTCGTCAACCGGAAGCGGGGAAAGACCAAGCTCAGCCTCCGTATCCTCTTTGAGACCATGATCATGGCCATGAGGATCAAGAGGCGATACAAGCCGGGGCCGGAGGCCCGCGGGCAGGCGGAATGAAGCGGACAAGGCGTCACGCGCTCGGTCAGCACTTTCTGACTTCAAGGTCCGTCCTCCAAAAGATCGTTCGGGTCATCGCTCCGGCCAAAACCGATGTCATCATCGAGATCGGCGCGGGAAAAGGAGCGTTGACGTCCGCCCTGGCCGAGGAGGCGGGCCACGTCACGGCCATCGAAAAAGACCCGTCTTTTCTTCCCTGGCTCCGGAAAATGGAGGGTCCGCGGCTCTCCGTCCTCGAAGCCGACGTCCTCGATGCGGACTTCCGGAAGATCTTGGAGAGGGCCGGGGCGCGTCCGGGGGAGGCCAAGCTCGTCGGCAACCTTCCCTATTCCATCTCTACCCCGATCTTGTTCAAAACCCTCGAATCCAAAGCCCTTTTCGCCAAGTGCGTCTTTCTTATCCAGAAGGAGGTCGCCGAAAGGGTTTGTGCTCGTCCGCGCTCGAAGGCTTATGCCCCCCTCTCCATTCTCATCCAGAACGCCTTTGAGGCCCGGTGTGAATTCAAGGTGGCTCCAGGATCGTTTTCTCCGCCGCCCCGCGTCGATTCGACTGTCATATCTTTAACGAAACGAGCTCAACCTCTTTTTCCCGTTGCAGACGAGATAAAGTTCCGCTCCTTCCTTTGGTCGTCCTTTGCCCATCGGAGGAAACTCCTGGCCAGGAACCTGGAAATGGGCGGCATCGCCCGAGCCCGGATCGAAGAAGCCTACAGGCTCCTCGGACTGACCGGGAACGCTAGGGCCGAGGAGCTTTCCATCGGCCAGTTCGCCGCTCTCTTCCGCTCCCTCGGTTGATGGCCGGCGACATCCGTGCTATAAATGACGGGCGGACGCAACCTCAATGACCAGGCTCGAATATTATCGGAGGCTGTGGGAGATTCTCCGACACTACAAGAAAAAAGCGACTTCCCTTCCCTACCTGCCGATCCGCCTCTGGATCGAGCCGACGAGCTTCTGCAACCTCCGCTGCGTCATGTGCCCGAACAAGGACCTCGACAAGAAGGACAAGGGGTACATGACGTTCGAGCTCTTCAGGAAGATCATCGACGAGGCCAAGGAATTCATTCATGAAGCGAACCTCATCCACCGGGGCGAATCCCTTCTTCATCCCGAGTTCTTCGAGATGATTCGTTATGCCGCGGATGCAGGAATCGTAACCAAGCTCCACACAAACGGCACCCTGCTCGACGAGACGAAGGCCCGCGCCCTGCTCGGGTCCGGCTTGGACCAGCTAACGTTCTCCTTCGACGGCTACGACAAGGCGACCTATGAGAGCATACGGATAAACGGCCGCTACGAGAAAACGATCGGCAACATCCTGGGCTTCCTCAAACTCAAGAAGGAGCTGGGAGCCAGAAAACCCTTCACCATCCTAGAGCTCATCGACTTCCCCGAAGTCTACAAGGACGTCGGCCGGGCGGAAAAGAAAAAGTTTCTCGGCCAATTCGACGGCCTGCCGTTGGACAGGATCCGGGTCAAGGAAATGCACAATTGGGCCGGCGAGGTCGGAAGCGGGGCCAAGGGCCGGAAGTATTCCCCTTGCACGTTCCTTTGGGCTTCGCTCATCGTTTTCTGGGACGGGGCGGTCCTCCCCTGCACCCAGGATTTCTTCGGCGACCTGGCCGTCGGCAACGTCAAGAACTCAACGCTCGCCGAGATCTGGAACAACGGTCGCATGGTCGAACTTCGCGAAAAGGCGGCCAGAGGAGAAATCGCGGACATCAAA
The DNA here is from genome assembly GCA_964544265.1 of uncultured Eubacteriales bacterium. Classification (GTDB taxonomy): domain Bacteria; phylum Acidobacteriota; class Aminicenantia; order Aminicenantales; family Saccharicenantaceae; genus JALHVH01. The sequence goes on along the minus strand of CAZJBD010000009.1, from coordinate 22,826 downwards.
CCCTGCTCCGCCTGTGACAGGCCCTGGAGGGACAGGTTTCTGGGAGTCCCCCGGGAATATGTCTGGAAACTCCTTCTCAAGAGGATGCCGTAGGTCAATTTGGAGGGGGAACCCGCTTCGCTCCCTGCCTCCCTTTCTCGGGCGGGGCATGAACCCACGCCCTGCGACCAAGGGAGCATACCCCCTTGGATCCCCCGACGAGCGGCCGGGCTGCCTATCACCCGGAATATTCCGGTGAATTTATCGAACATCTCAACCTTGACGATTTGACATCGAAGCCGATAATTCTCCCATAAATAGAGGCTAAGAGAACCCTTTACAAAATCCTTTTTTCCGATGATGTAGGCGTTCTTTAACCTTAAGAAACGTGGAAAAAGATCATATCCTCGCTCGACTCCGACACAGCGTCTAATGCAGTCATAGAACCTCTCGGAAAAAATGCCCCAGCCCAAAGGGATCACTTCAAAAGAGTTCCTGGGGTTCCGCAGGGGATCTATGTCTTTAATCTAGGATATTGGCTGCACCAGGAATAAGGCGCCGGAATAGACGGTGTTCATTTTTTGGCTGATTGCACGTTCTTTTTTCAGCTGTGAGGTCAGGTATCCGGCTTTTCGTGCTAGCCCTAAGCCATTGAACGAGAGGACGGCCAGGCTGCAGGCGATAAAAAAAGCGAATAGCGGCCTGCTCTTTGGCGTCCGAGGCTCAGCATTTGCACGGCCATTGAAAATGAATAGAACGGTCGATCCGAGGAGAAGGAGAAAAAGCGGCTCGCCGATATAGGAAGGGAAGCGAGCGACCAAGGCCATGGTAAACATCCCGAAGAAATTGTAAAGGGCGTTCAGGAGCACCCACTTGCTCTCCTTGAACCTGGCAAAAAAAACCATCAGGACAGCAAGGGAAAGCAAAAAAAAGATCTGGATAGGATACTGATCGATAAAATCGCCGGCCGTCGAGAGGGCATCCTTCGGTCTTATTGCCGGTCCACGACGTCCTTCAATGAAAAAATTCCTCATTGTCGTTTCGTTGAACTTCCTCTCGTTCAGGAAAAACCATTTTCTGAATACGGTCATATCATTCTTCATCCAACCGTTGGCCGCAAGCAGGCGGGAGTTATTTTTATTCCGATTAAGTATAGGGAATCCGTGCACTCTTCCGCGAAGAGAATTGAACCTTTGAAAGGTCTTATAGGTCTCCGAGACGCCATACCGCACCGTCAGGGTTTCCGCCGAAATCATGAGGACCGCCGGGACGAAAAAAACGGCAAGCGCCCTCCATGAACGCTTATCCCTGATCAGAAGCCATGCGAAGATGACCGCTGAAAAGAGCAGCGCCCCGAGAAGGACCTGTTTGCGGACCAGGAAGCCAAAAGCAAAAGGAAGGCCTGACATCAGGAAGACAACCGTCCTTCTTTCCCCTTCCATCAGCCGGCTCGCGCCGTACATCAGGGCGTTGACGCCGATTATGAAAGCCGCATGATTGTAGCTGACCTGCATGAGAAACGGCGTATACAGAGAAAAATAAGCGATCAGGAAGAACGGAAACCAAGCGCTAAAGTTCCTGAGGTGCGAAAAAGTTTTGATGAACAAGAAGAGGCTGCAGGCGTGAATGAAATAAAGAAAAATGCCATAGAACGGGAATGAGGGGGCCAGGCCGTATAGGAAACTCAGGCAACGGCCGAGGACGAGGCTCATATAGCTCGTGGCATACCGCCCCTGGATATCGAGCAGGATATTGATATCATCATTGGTGCGATAGGCCCGCGGCAAGAGGCCCAAAACCGCGACCATGTACAAAATGACAACGGCCGCTAGGCAAAAATTGTTTTTCCAAAAAGGCTCCATCCGTTCTGCGAAGGCCTTCCAGCGGGGCGAACGGGCGATCGACCAGCCTAGAAGCAGGCTGGCGAGCCCCAGGCCGAGTCTCGCAAGAAATGGACCTCTGCTTTTGGACATCGCAAAATAAAAAAGTGGTAAGAGCAGGAAGCCCGGGACGAGCCAGTTTCTTTTTTCTGTGGCCAACCATGTCGCAGGCTTGGCAAACGAAAACGTCTTTGGCGGGTGATCCTTCTTCGTTTTCACAAATGCGTCCTGTCCATGTCCGGGAGCCGATTGCGGCTTATTGGACCGCCGCGACGAGAAAGGGACGTTTGGCTTCGTAGGCTTTCCGCGTGAGGCGGCAGGTTAGCGCCTCGCTGCCTGAGACTTCAGGATCAAACGCGTGCCCGAGGCCAAGGTTGAAGCGAATGGCTCGGCGGTTGTCTTTCCGCACCCTCCCGGTGATTGTCTCGAGCCCAAGCGTATAGAAGCACCAGTCTGCGCCGACAATCGCTGCCCGGTAGGCACAGATGGAGTTCTGGTGCGCGGGCGCCCATATGAAGATGCCCCCTTCCCCGCACTTCCGCTCAGGGTCGCAGTTTTTAACGTGGGTCAGCCCGATTTTTTCGCCCCCGCACACGATGAGCCAATAGTGGTTGTACGGATTATTAATCGTCTCGAACCAGGCCTCCTGCATCTCCCGGGTGATATGCTCGCGAAAGAACATGTACCGGGATATTTCCGGGTCGTTCCGCCATCGGCGGACGAGTTCCAGGTCGGCTCGCGAAAGCCTTTCCAGCGAGATGCCGAATCCCTGAAGGCTCATCACAGGCATTCCCCTCCGTCGATGACGATCGACTGTCCGGTGATGAGATGGGCCCTATCCGAAAGCAGGAACGCACACAAGGGAGCAACGGTCTCCGGATCGGCGAGCGGGTGCCCGTCTTTGGGGGGATAAAGACGCGTCATCTCCGTGTTGATGTACCCGGGACAGACGGCGTTGACGCGGATTCTCTTGTTGCGGAGTTCCGCGGCAAGGGAGCGGACCGATGCCTCGATCGCCCCCTTCGTCGCACTGTAGGTCAGAACCCCGGCCATCCCCCGGATGGCGTGAATGGACGAGCAGAAAAGCAGGGAGGCGCCAGACTCCGCAAAGGACCCCTTGCGAGAAAACGCCTTGGCGAGCAGGAGACCGGAAAAGAAGTTGAGATCGAAAAGCTTGCGGGCCTCGTTAAGCGAATAGGTCCGCAAGGGTTCGATTTTGATGGCCCCCGCCGCGTGCATGAGCCCTTTCAGCTGGCCATGACGGGCTACCAGGCCGGCGACCCAGCCGGGGAGTTGCTCGAGGTCCTTCGCGAGATCGCGGACCTCGACATGGAGCCGATCGGGCGCCTTTGCCGAGGCGCGCATCGCGGCCAGGCGCCCGGTATCTCGGCCGACTCCGATGACCGTCGCTCCGAGTTCATTCAACAAGAGTGCAACACTGCGGCCGATGCCGGAGCTTGCGCCGGTGACGAGGAAAACGTCGGTTGCGGCAAAACGAATCATGGGGATCCTCTCAATCGGATTGCGTCATCGGCGTCGCTCCGTTCTCTCCCGGCTCCGGCTCGGCCGGGGGCCCGAGCGGATGTTCGGGCGGCCGGTCAGGAACGACAAGAATCTCGGGCATGACCAGAGGACCAGCCGTCAGTGCGACCCCCGCCCAGGACCAACCGACTCCGAACCCTGCCAGGAGGAGGCGCTTCGAACCGCTTCCCAGTTCGATCCGCAGCTTGTCGCACATCGCAAACGGAATGGACGCGGAGCTGGTGTTGCCCCAATTCTCCATGCCGATCACCACCTTTGAAGGCGGAAGTTTGCAGGCGGCGGCAACCGTTTTCAAGATGAACGTGCTGGCCTGATGAAAAACGAAATGGTCGACGTCCTCGATCGACCAGCCGGAGCCTTTTAGGATTGACGGGATCAGAACGGGGATGGTATTCAGGGTGAAGGTCAGAACCTCCAGCCCATTCATGTGGACGTCCTCCGCGGACCGCACGTTTCCGTCCTCGCCTTTCCGTCGTTCGCTCGTATCCGGAAACCGAGGGCGCTGGCGGAATCCTCCGACGGGCAGGATGAGATGCGGCGCGCCACGACCGTCTGTCCCCAGCACGAAGGTCATCGGTCCGGCGCCGACGTCGGCCTCAAGCGCCGCGACGGACGCACCGTCCCCGAAAAGCGGCCAAACGGAGCGATCGAGCGGGGACGCGCTTCGCGTAGAGGTGTCGCCTACGCAAAGCAAAGCGCGTTTCAGGCCGCCGGACATCAGACTGGCGACCGCCCAGAGGCCGTAGACGAACCCCGAACAACCAAGGTTCAGGTCGAAGGCCGCGACGGACGTGGAGAGCCCGAGCCGGTGCTGAAGGACGCAGGCCGTGGCGGGCAGAAAATAGTCGGGACCCTGGGTCACAACCACGAGCGCGTTGACGGAGTCTTTCTCCCAGCCAAGGTCCGTAAGCAGGCGTTCCGCGGCGGGGAGCATGAGATCGGATGCACATAGGCCGGACCGGGTGAAGTGGCGCTGCTTCACGCCGGTATTTTCCAGGATCCGGCGCATATCCTTATCGCCGAAGATTTTCGCGTCATCGGCAACCGTCAAGATAGAATCCGGAACGGCGCTGACGATACCCGCGAGGCGGATGCCGGATAGGCGTGCCGATATCATGGGAGGGTTTGCTGCCGCCGGGTGCTGAGGATGCATCGCGTCAGTCCTCCAGTTTTCCTTGCACGAGCCGGAGGAGATCGCGAACCGTTGAGGCCTCTATGAGGCGCTTGGCCGAGAGGGTGAGGCCCAGCCTTTCGTTCACCGCGGCTACGAAGCTCACCGCGGCGAGCGAGTCCCATCCCTCGAGTTCCGCCAAGGTGTGGTTCTCTCGGACCGTGCCCGGTTGAGCCTCGATCATCTCGTCGATCAAGAACAGAAATTGGGAACGCGTCACTTGTGCCTCGCTGAGTTCGGTGGGAACAGATTCACGGTCCGGCGAAGCACATAGAGCGGCCGGCCCTTGGATTGTTCAAAAATCTTTCCGACATAGAGGCCTAGAATCCCCAGATTTACGAAGAGCAAACCTCCAACAAAGCAGATCAAGACGACGACACCCGCCCAGCCTGGGACGGGAATGTCCCAGCGCAGATTTCGAAAGATGAGCCATCCGCCGTAAAGAATTGCGCCCGCGGCCAGGAGGAGGCCAAGCCAGATGGAGATCCAGAGCGGCTTGTTCGACCGGGAGACGATGCTCTCGACAGCGAAACGGAGCAGGCGGGGGAACGTGTAAGAGGTGCTCCCCGTGAAACGCGGGGCATGTTCGTAGTCAACAAAGGCGAGTTCAAAACCCAGCCAGCCCAGGAGGATAGGATAAGACCGGCTCTGTTCCCGCATCGACTGGAGCGCCCGGATGACGGGCCGGGAGACAATGGAGAAATTGGAGAGGCTGCTCGCGACCCGCACGCCGGTCAGATAGCCGAGGAGCCCCACAAAGAGCTTCGATCCGGTCCGCTTCAAAACGCCGTCCTTTCGCCGGGACCGGCGACCGAGCACGATGTCGTGTCCTTCCATCGCCTTCCGATAGAGCTTTTTGATTTCTTCGGGGGGATGCTGGAGGTCGCAATCCATGACTACGGCCCATTCGCCCCGCGCGTGGTCGATTCCGGCTGCAATGGCTTGGTGCTGGCCGAAGTTGCGCGAGAGGTCCAGCCCTCGCACCCGCGGGTCCCTTGCGGCCAGTTCTTCGATGACCTCCCATGAGCCATCGGGGCTCGCGTCGTTGACCATCAGGATCTCGAACGACGAGACAAGGGGCTCAAGGGCAAGGACGAGACGCTGGTGAAGCATGGCGAGGCATTCGCGGGCCCCGTAGACGGGTATGACCACCGAGAGCTGAACTAGCCCTTCTTTAGGGGATTCATTCATGGGATGCCCCTTCCAGGCGAACGTTCTGCGACCGTCGCCGCTCCCCGTCGACATTCAAGCCGGGGTGCAGGATAAATCTCCTCGCCTTATCGTAGCGGAATCATATCGCCGGCCGCGCAGCAATATCAATGCAAGTCGGGATTAAGCCTACAATCGTAACAAAATCGATTCGATCGATCTGATGATCCAAGGCTTGTTAAAATTGTCAAAAGAGTAGGTTTGACCCCTACTTGCCCGTTTTTGCTTTTCTTTCGCCTGTGATATATTGACCAAGGCATGAAGGTTTTTAGGGTCGCAATCCTGTTTTCCGTATTTCCCATCCTTCTCGCGGCCGTCGGCCAAGAGTCCGCTTCCCCTCGGCTCAAGGAAGACCGGAACGGATCTCTCTGGGCCGTCTGGACCGAAGACGGGCTGCGGACAAACGCCCTGCTTTTCGGCCCTGTCGGGGAGAACGGCCTGCCGGAGAGGCACCTCGTGCCCACGCAGCGAGGAATCGTTTTCTCGCCGGACCTGGACTTCAGCCCGTCGAATTCGGCCTGGATCGCCTGGATCCATCATTCCGAGGGAGCCTTCAGGGTCTGCGTCCGGGATGCCGGGACCGGCAGAACCTGGATCGTCAGCCCGCCTTCCCTCCTGTCGGTATCCGGCGCCCGGATTATCGCCAGCGGGTTCGAAGGCCCATGGGTATTCTGGATCGGACGAGAGCTCGGCAGAGACGAGATCTTCTTCAGCCGATTCGACGGAGCGGCCTGGTCCCCGGCCGGGCGGCTCAACCGAACGAACTCCGTCCCCCACCTCTGCCTGGACGCGGCCGCAGATCCGGCGGGCCGACCTTGGCTCGTCTGGTCTGCGTATGATGACGAGGATTATGAAATCTTTTGGTCCCGATGGAACGGGAGCGCCTGGTCCCCGGAGGAGAAGCTGACGGACAACCGGGATGCGGACGAATTCCCATCCCTTGCTTTTATCCGGGGCGTCGGCCCCGCCGTCATCTGGACCAGGTCCGGACGGAAAGGCGCCGTCCTGGCCAGGCTCATGGAAGCCGGTGTTTGGGGTCCGGAGGTTGAGGTCGCAAGCGGGGCGGGACGGGTGATCGCCGATCCAAAAGCCGTGGTCCGGGACGGCCGGCTCGTCATCTCGTGGCAATGCGGAGATGCCGTCGCCTCAAAAAGCCTGAGCTTGCGGGACCTCAGGGCCCTGAAAAGCTTTGTCCCTCCGCCGACCCCGAAGGGCTCCGGCCAGACCCTCAACGAGAACAGGTACGTTGCCTTCGGCGACGGCATCACATTCGGTATGATCGACGGTCAACCGGCTTCCGAATTGGGATATGTCCCCAGGCTTGAAGCCCTGCTTAACGAGAATTTCGGCCCCTCCGAGGCCGTCAACGAAGGCGTTCCCGGCGATACCACGCTCGGCGGCCTCGGCCGGATGAGCGACGTTTTGGCCCTGCATGCCGCACGCTACCTCCTCCTCATGGAAGGGACGAACGACGCGGTTTCCCTTGAGGTTTCGGTCGATGCGACGGCCTTTAATATCAAACAGATGGTCCAGAAGGTTCTGGACTTTCACGCCCTCCCCGTCCTCGCCACCATCATCCCCAGAAAAGATTGGCGAGCGAACGGAGGGATCTACAGGGACCGGATCTTAAGCATCAATGACAACATCCGCCAGATCGCCCAGAATCTTAAACTCCCCATCGTCGACATGTTCGAAACATTCCTCAACTTCCCGGAGGCCGAGGGCGGCTGGAGGACCATCCTATCGGACGATGTCCATCCCAACGAGCGCGGATACGAGGTCATGACTCAGGCCTGGTGGAACGAGATCCGGAACGTCCCCTTCCCACCCCAGAGCGTCATGGTCAGCCGGTCCTTGGAACGGTCCCTCCTCTCCGGACGGAGCATTAATTATCTAACCTGGAGTCTCAGCCCCAAGATCACAGATCCTTTCCGGTTCCGGAGTTTCCGGATCTATAGGAAGGATCTCGGCGAAACCAAGGGGAATTTCGGGCTCATCGCCACGCTCCCTTTTTCGCCCTTCCAAAGCCCGCAAAAGTACAGCGACCTGGATATCGAAGAGGAGCGCCGCTATGAATATTTCGTGTCCCTTCTCCGGATCGATCTGGTCGAGGGACCTCCTTCGGACACGGCGAGCGATTCCACGAATTAAGTTTATGATATAATCCAGGCGATGAAGGTCCCCAATAAGAAGAACGGCCGGGCGCCGAAGGCCGAAAAACCCAAAACAGGTCGGGCCGCGGAGATAGTGGCCGTTCTCATGATTGCTTTTGCTGTTTTCTCCCTGATCTGCCTGATCAGCTATGACTCGCGCGACCCCTCCTGGGCCAACATCCCTCCGGCCGGCCACAGGGTCCACAATTACGCTGGGCGCGTGGGAGCCTACTTCGCGGAAGCGATCCTCCAGTTCTTGGGGATCGTCGCATTCCTGCTCCCCTTTGTCTTCGGTTATGTCGGCATCAAAACCATCCTGCCCGGAGGGGGAAGGAAACTGGCCCTGAGAACCGGCGGAATCCTCCTTCTCATCTTGATCCTCTGCCCGCTTATCTTCCTCCTCTTTGCAGACTTCCTCTGGGGAGGGGCCAAGATCCAGGCCGGCGGCATCCTGGGCGACCTCATGTCCTCGCTCCTCGTGCGCTACCTGAGCACCGCCGGCTCACTCGTCCTGCTCGCCGCCGCGTTCGTCCTCTTCCTTCTATTTTCCACCCGCTGGTCCCTGGCCCGGACAGTCCATCTCTTTGAGAAGGCTTTTGATTCCGCCTTCAAAGACGTCCGGATCAAGGTTACCAGCTATCAGAAGGCCAAGGAACGGGAGAAAATGAGGGAAAAGGTCGCCAAGAAATACGCCGCCGAAACGGTTGACGAACACAAGGAGCCCAAGAAAACGCCCAAGCAGGAGCGTGCCCCTGTTCCGGCTCCTCCGAAGATTCCGGCCGAGAACCTGCTCTTCCCCAACCTGGGGAAGAAGGGCGATTATAGCTACCCGCCATTCAGCCTTCTCGACTTGGGTAAGCCGTCGGAGAAGATCGACAAGAACGAGCTCTATGAGAAAAAGCGCCGGATCGAGGACAAGCTCAAGGAATTCAGCGTAGCCGGCGAGGTCCGCGAGTACCACCCGGGTCCTGTCATCACAACCTACGAATTGTTCCCCGACCCAGGCATCAAAGTCTCCCAGGTGGCCAATCTCACCGAAGACCTGTCCTTGGCCCTCGAGGCGGAATCGGTCCGCATCCAAAGGATTCCAGGCAAATCCTCCCTGGGTGTCGAGATCCCCAACAACAAGCGGGAACTCATCAAGCTCAGGGACATCATCCAATCCGAGAAGTTCCTCAGCTCGCCGTCGAAGCTGACCTTCGCCCTGGGAAAAACCGTGCACGGCGAAGTTTATATTACGGACCTGGCCATCATGCCCCACCTCCTTATCGCCGGGGCCACGGGCACGGGAAAGAGCGTCGCCCTCAACGCCCTGATCGCCAGCATCCTCTACAAGGCGACGCCCGAAGAGGTCAAGCTCATCCTCATCGATCCCAAGCGGCTGGAATTCTCGATCTACGAGGGAATCCCTCACCTCCTTTGCCCGGTCATCAATGATCCCAAGAAGGCCGGGATCATCCTCTTCGACGCGGTGCGGAAGATGGAGGAACGGTTGAGGAAGCTCGGCCAAATGAAGGTCCGGGACATCGTCCAGTACAACAAGGCCGTCGAGCAGCTCATTAAAGAAAAAAAGGGGAAGCTCACCGAGGAAGAAAAACAGACTCTTAAGCCTCTCCCCTATATCGTCATCGTCATCGACGAACTGGCCGAGCTCATGATGGTCAGCGCCCAGGAGGTCGAAAGCAGCATTACCCGCTTGGCCCAACTCGCCAGGGCGGTCGGCATCCATCTGGTCATGGCCACCCAGCGCCCCTCCATCGACGTCATCACCGGCACCATCAAAAACAACTTTGGATGCCGCATTGCCTTCCGCGTCCCCTCCAAGATCGATTCCCGAATCATCATCGATACGGGGGGAGCGGATAAGCTGTTGGGGCTCGGCGATATGCTCTTCCTCCCGCCCAACTTCCCGCGATTGATAAGGCTTCATTGCGCCTACATCTCCATCCCCGAGGTTCGAAGACTCGTCAAGTTCGTCAAGGAGCAGGGCATTCCTGAATACGACGAGCGCATCGTCCAGTCGGTCAAGGGCGACATCGATCAGCTTTGGGATGAATCCGGTGAAAAGGACGAACTCTACGAGAAGGCCGTCGAGCTCATCCTCCTCACCAGCCAGGCCTCCGCGTCGTACCTGCAGCGCCGCCTGAAGCTCGGCTATGCCCGGGCGGCCCGGATCATCGATCAGATGGAGCAGGAAGGAATCATCGGTCCCTCCGAGGGAAGCAAGGCCAGGGAGGTCCTCGTCGATGCCAAGACCTACCTGAGAGACAAGGAACGGGTCAAAGAAAAGAGAGGCTGATTGCCGGGTCGTCGGGACGCGGCCTACAGAATGGATGCCGGCCGCAACAATCCCCAGGTTTCGGCCTTGGCCTTTTCCCAAGTCCTCCGGGGCACGGATAAGAAGCCGTCCACGATCCGCGGATCGAACTGGCTCCCGCTCGAACGTTCGATCTCTTGAAACGCCGCTTCAAAACTCTTTCCCCGGCGATAGGGCCTGTCCGAGGTAATGGCGTCCAGGGTGTCGGCCAGGGCAAAGATCCTGGCCCCCAGCGGGATCTCCTCGCCCGCCAGCCCGCGGGGATAGCCCCGGCCGTCGAACCGTTCGTGGTGGCAGAGGACGATCTCCGCGGCTTCTTTCAGAAAGCCGAACTCCTCGATCATCTTATAACCGATGACGGGATGGTCCCTGATGATCTCCCTTTCGACGGCCGTCAACGGGCCAACCTTGTTCAGAATCGCCGCCGGAACGCCCATCTTCCCGATGTCATGGAGGAGGGCTCCCCTCTCGATGCACCTCAAAGTGTGGACGTCCCGAATCCCCAGGGCCCCGGCCAAAAGAACGGAGTAAACGGCGACGAATCGGGAATGTCTCGGAGTCCCTTCATGGTGGTTGGCTTCGGCGATCGAACTGAATAAGCCCGAATTGAAAAAGATCCGGCCGTCCGGCCAATCCCGCCCTAGGGTAAAGCGCTCATCACAGGAGGCGAATTTTCGACGCCAATCGAGGCTATTGGAAATCCGGAAAGGCTTATAGGACGTGAGGTCGAAGCCCTGGTCCCCCAAGGGAGTCTTTGCGCCGGATTTCTGCAGGAAGCTATGATCAAATTCCCGGGGAGCCATCTTGGAGGGGAAGCCGGGGAATATATTCGCGTTCGTCAGGCTCGGATAGAAGTATGTCCGCAGGCCTTTGCGATCCTCGAGGACGAGGCGTTTTTCCTTGTCGAACGAATCCATGCGCATGGCAGGGTTACCCTTAGCGGGCTTGGGCGCTTAGGCACTGTGACCAATCCTTCTCCGGGTTGGTATCGAGGAGCTCGAAGCCCTCTTCCTTGAGCCGGCTTTCAATATAAGAATAGAACTCCTCTTCGTTCCTAACGACGAAACAAGCGGATTCTACGAAATTTTTTCTAACGTCGGCCTGGCTCATGACGCTTCCGTCCTTTCATAAAGCAAAGGATTAGTCGGGAGAGAGTCCCCGAAATTGAGAATTTCGCAGCTTGTCAAGCCGCCTCCCTGCCGATATAATACCTTTGTGACCGACACCCAACCCGAGATTGACCTGGACGAACTGGTCCTCAAATACAGGCCCGTCGTCTCCTTCCGGGTCAGGAAGGCCCTGGGGGGAGCCACCCCGGACTGGGAGGATGTGGCCGATGAGATCATCACCCAGGTCATCGAAAAGATCAAAAACGGCGAGTTTCGGGGGGAGTCTTCCATAGGGACCTTCATCTATACCATCACCAGCCGGCGGATCGTCGACCACATCCGCCAAAAGACGAAAGTCTTGAGGCACGCCCCCGAGCCCAGCGCTTTTCCGGACCCCCATGAAACCGTCGAAAACCGGGAGCGGGCCGAACAGATCGCCAATGCCGTTAAGGGGCTCAAGCCGAAGTTCCGGGAGGTCCTCTACCTTTACTATTATAAGGAAATGCCCAGGGAGGAAGTGGCCAGACGGCTGGGCATCCCTCCCCGGAGGGTCAGCGAACGGGTCAATTACGCCCTAAAACTTATCAAAAAGGACCTAAAAAAGTGAATTTCTTTTCCATTTTCCCCCTCACGGAGCGACTAAAGGGTTGAAATTGAGGAAAGGTGAAGTCAATGACCGAATGCAAGTATGAGGGGTTGATCGACCGTTACCTTCTTCATCAGATGGGGGAAGGCGAACGGAATGAATTCGAGGAGCATTACTTCAATTGCGCCTCCTGCTTCGCGAAGATGGTCGAGCGGGATGAAATCGTCGGTGTCCTGAAGCGCGAGAAATCGGTCTTCGCCGCCGAAGAACGGCCGGCGATCGAAGCCCGGACGACAGCCTTGCATGAACGGGTCTTCGCGTTCTTTACGCCCAAGCAGTGGGCCTTGGCCGGAGCGGCCGCGGCCCTGCTCATCGCCGTTTTGACTATGACTCCGCTTTTTCGCAATGGTCATTCGGAGTTCGTCATGAACGGAGAGGAAACCGTCCGCGGCAGCTCGTTGACCCTGATTTCCCCGGTCATCGACATCAATGCCGTCCCCGCCTACTTCGAGTGGAAGAAGCTCGGCGATGACGTCGAATACCAGGTCTCCATCTACAACGGCGACCTCCTCTGGAAGACTTCGACAAAGGACAACACGGTTTCTCTGCCCGAAGATATCAAGTCCAGGATGATCGCCGGCCAAAGATATTCCTGGCAGGTCAAGGCGTTCTCCAAAGAAGGGACCCTCATCGCCGTCTCCAGCCGGGTCCAGTTCACGGTCAATCCCGCCAACTGACAAGTAGGGGTCAAACCTACTCTTTTGACAAAAGATGTCAAAAGAGTAGGTTTGACCCCTACTTAATTAATCCTCGATCAGACGGTCGTCTTCTTCCTCGATGTAGAGGCGACCCTTGCTTTCGTCCTCGAAAGCCAGACAGCACATCAATCGCCCGCATAGGCCGGAGATCTTCGTCGGGTTGATGACGATCTGCTGTTTTCTGGCCTTCTGTATGGTGACCGGCTCGAATGTCTTCATGAATGACGAGCAGCAGAGAGCCCGGCCGCATGTCCCCAGGCCTCCGACCATCTTGGCCTCGTCCCGAACTCCGACCTGGCGCATTTCGATCCGCATCTTCAGTTCCTTGGCTAGGTCTTTGACGAGCTCGCGAAAGTCGATCCGGCCGTCCGCCGTATAAAAGAAGATCCCCTTCTTCTCGTTAAAGAAATAACGCACGGAGACAAGCTTCATCGGAAGGTTTCGGGCTCGGATCCGCTGGAGGCAGAATTCGAACGCCGCGTCTTCTTTCTCCCTGAGCCAGCGGAACTTCTTCAGGTCCTCTTCCGTGGCCTTCCGGATGATCATGGCAGCCCGTTCCGTAGAGCGGGCGCTTGTGCAAACCGGGCTCGACTCGTCGACGACCACACCCAGGTCCCCGCCCAGGTCCGATTCGACGACACAGAAGTCGCCGCGGCCCAAAGTTAAATCACCCTTCTTGGCACGAATGACTTTTCCCGTCGTCTCAGAGAGCAAACAGATAATTTCAGACATGATCCCATTCCCCGGAATTTGAATAATAAACGGCAGCCTGCAGATTGACATTCAGGTTTCGATTCTCCGAAAGGCCCGACAGGACGGAGTCTGTGCGGGCCAGGCAACGCTCGATCCTCTCCAGGCTCCATCTCCCTTCCGTCCCCCTAAGCGCCTCCTCAAGATCGGGATTGAGGAGGTAGCGGCTTTCCCCATGCTCCTTGATCAGGATGACGTCCCTGTAAAAGGTCGCGAACAACTCCATCGTATCCTCGAGTTCGTCCTTGACCGCCGCGCGCCGTTGGAAGACGAACTTGGAAAGAAAATCCGAGGACCCCTTCCCCTCCAGAAGGGCTAGAAAGCATTCCCAAGTGGACTGCCGGAATTTCCGGACTTCTTCCCAGTCTGAGCTCAGGGCACGCTCCAGATTTCCCCCCGTGATGATCGAAAGGAGCTTCGCCTGTTGTCCCGGATAACCCCGTTCAACCAGGATCCGCTCGATCTCCTCCCGGCCGATTGTGGAAAAGCCCAGGACCTGGCACCGTGACCGAATGGTCGGCAGGATTAGAAAAGGGTTGGTCGTGATCAAGATGATATGGGTAAACGACGGCGGCTCCTCCAGAACCTTAAGCAGAGAGTTGCCTGATTCCTCGTTCATTTTATCGGCTTGTTCGACGATAAACACCCTTTTGGATCCCGAAAAAGGCTTCAGATGGGCAAACTGCTTAATGAACCGCATCTGTTCTATCTTGATAATGTCCTTCTCGGGAGCGATCCCCAAGACGTCAGGGTATCTTCCCGCCTCGATGGCCTTACAGCTTTCGCATTCTTCACAGGCGTCGTCTCTCCCGGTCTTGCAGTTCAAGGCTTTGGCCAATGCCCTGGCCATTGCCGTCTTCCCGACGCCTTCGGGGCCGCAGAACAACAGCGAATTCGGGACCCTGTGCCTCTGCAAGGCCGTTCGCAGGATCTTCTTCACCCGGCTGTTGCCGGCGACATCCTTAAATCCCATGCTGCCTCCCGGCCGCGCCCGGAGCAAGCGCCTTCTTCAGGAAACGGCCCGTGTGCGATTCTTGGGCGGCGGCGACATCCTCGGGAGTTCCCTGGGCCACGATCCACCCGCCGTCCTCGCCCCCTTCCGGGCCAAGGTCAATAATATAGTCGCAAAACTTGATGACTTCAACGTTGTGCTCGATGATGACGACAGTGTTGCCCAGCCCGGCGAGTTCGGAAAGGACCTCCAGGAGTTTTTTGACGTCATCAAAATGAAGCCCGGTCGTCGGCTCGTCGAGAAGATAAAGAGTCCTCCCCGTGCTCTTCCGTCCCAGCTCCTTGGTCAGTTTGATGCGCTGCGCCTCCCCTCCGGAAAGGGTTGGAGCGGACTGGCCGAGCCGGATGTATCCGAGACCCACCCTCTTCAAGGTAGCCAGCTTACGCTTCAGGACGGGCTGGGCCTTGAGGAACTCATAGGCCTCATCGACGGTCATCGCCAGAAAGTCGGCGATATTCTTTCCCTTATAGGTCACGGCAAGTGTTTCCTTATTATACCTCTTGCCGCCGCAACGGTCACAGGTGACGAAGACGTCCGGAAGGAAGTGCATCTCGATCTTCCTCACTCCGGCGCCCTGGCATTCTTCGCAGCGGCCGGCTTGAACGTTGAAGCTGAAACGTCCCGACGAATAGCCTCTCGAACGGGCTTCGGATGTCTTCGCGAAAAGCTCCCTCAGGGCCGTGAACAGCCCCGTATAGGTGGCGGGATTCGATCTCGGGGTCCGGCCAATGGGCTTCTGGTCGACGGAAATGACTTTATCGATTTGTTCCGCGCCTTGCATCCCGCCATGGGCTCCGGCTTTTTGTCCGGCCTTGTAGATGGAATGGAGGAGGCTCTTGTAGAGGATATCGTAGATGAGAGTGCTCTTGCCCGACCCTGAGACGCCGGTGACGGCCGTCATGACGGACAGCGGCAGTCGCACGTCGATCCCTTTGAGGTTGTGTTCCCTGGCCTCGAGGATGGTCAGCCAGCCCTTCGGCTCCTTTCGTTTCGCAGGAACGGGAACAGCTTTTTCTCCCCGCAGGTATTGGGCCGTAAGAGAGTCCGGCGAAGCCAGGATCTCGGGAAGCGTTCCTTCCGCAACCTTGAATCCTCCGCTCTCTCCGGCTCCCGGCCCCAGGTCCAGGACGTAATCCGCGGCCCGGATGGTCTGTTCGTCATGCTCGACGACGACGATGGAATTCCCTTCGTCGCGAAGCCCTCTCAGCATCGAAATCAGACGTCCGTTATCCCTCTGGTGGAGACCGATCGTCGGCTCGTCCAGGACATAGAGAACCCCCCTCAGCTTGGCCCCGACCTGAGCGGCCAGCCTGACCCGCTGGGCTTCTCCGCCCGAAAGGGAGGCCGTGGACCTCGCGAGATGGAGGTAGGACATGCCGAGCTTCTCTATGATCTCGAGACGGTCCAGGATTTCCTTGACGATTTTTTCGGCTACCGGACGGCGGGAGGCGGAAAAAGAAAACAACGACATTTCCTTCTTTAAACGCCCGATGGGAAAGCCGCTAAGCTCGGCGATCGTCCAGCCCTGGACCTTGACCGTCAGGCTTTCCTTCTTGAGCCGGGCGCCCTGGCAGGCAGGGCATACGTCATCCGTGAGCTCGACCTCGCCCCACTCGTTCTCGGACGTTTTGTAGCCAAGGCCATGGCAGGTCGGGCAAGCCCCGTAGGGACTATTGAAAGAAAAATTCCTGGGCTCGAGGCCCGGCAGGCTGATCCCGCAGTCCGGACAGAGCAGCCTCAGAGAAAAATAGGCCTCCCGGCCGGGCCCGTTGAGGACGAGGACTTCCCCCCCGGAAACTTCAACCGCCTTGTTCACGGCCTCTTTAAGCCTCATCCGGGAGGCTGGAGAGATCCGGATCTCGTCCACCAGGACCTCGATTCTATGGGCGCGCGTCTTTTCCAAGGGGATCGGTTCATCCAGTTCGCGGATCGTCCCATTCGCCCGGACGCGGAGGAAACCTTTTTTCCTCAACCTTTCGAATAAGCGATGGTATTCCCCCTTGCGGCCCTTGACCACGGGGGCCAAAACTTTCACCTTCTGGCCTGGAAAAGAGGACCGGACTCGGTCAAGAATTTGGTCAGCCGTCTGCGTTCTCACTTCCTTGCCGCAATTCGGGCAGTGGGGCGTTCCCGCCCTTGCGTAGAGCAGGCGGAAGAGGTCGTAGACTTCGGTGATGGTGCCGACCGTCGAGCGCGGATTCGTGGAGATCGTTTTTTGGTCGATGGAAATCGACGGCGAAAGGCCCTCGATGGACTCCACCTCCGGCTTTTCCAGCTGCTCGATGAATTGCCGGGCGTAGGTCGACAGGCACTCGATGTAGCGCCGCTGGCCTTCTGCAAACAGCGTGTCGAAGGCCAGGGACGACTTCCCGGAACCACTCGGACCGGTGACCACGACGAGTCTGTTGCGCGGCAGCGTAACGTCAATGCGTTTCAGGTTGTGTTGGGCCGCCTTCTTGACCCGGATCTCTTCAAGCATGAAATCATTGTACCATGCTCCGTCCGGATTTCGTTAATTGGACATTGGCGCCGGAACCCCGATATAATGATGTTTGAATGGGGAGGCGAAATGTCCCGCGAAGAAGACCTCATCAAATCCCTGGAGTTGCTCCAGGAGATGGGCCTCAGGAACGGCTCCATCACGGCCATCAAGCACATCCCGGCCCAGGAGGCCAAACTCGCTGACTATCCCGACGACGCGGACCCGGCCGTCGTCAAGGCTCTAAAGGACAGAGGCTACTCGCGCCTTTATTCCCACCAGCGCAGCTCCTGGGAGGCCCTCAAGAAGGGCAAAAACGTGGTCATCGTGACACCCACGGCCTCCGGAAAGACCCTCTGCTACAACCTGCCTGTCCTGGACTCGATCGTGCGCACTCCGTCGAGCCGGGCCATCTACCTCTTCCCGACCAAGGCCCTCTCCCAGGACCAGCGGGCGGAGCTCGACGACATCACGAAGCTCATAGCCTCGGAGGTCCGGATCTTTACCTACGACGGCGATACGCCGCAAGACGCAAGGCGGGCCATCCGGGCACAGGGACACATCATCCTGACCAACCCCGACATGCTCCACAGCGGCATCCTTCCCCACCACACGAAGTGGATTAAACTTTTCGAAAACCTGAAATACATCGTTATCGACGAACTCCACAATTATCGCGGCATCTTCGGCAGCCACCTGGCCAACATCCTGAGGCGACTTAAGCGGATCGCGAATTTTTACGGTTCCGACCCTCAGTTCATCCTATGCACGGCGACCATCGCTAATCCCGTCGACGTGGCCGCCAAGATGATCGAGGCCCCGATAACCCTCATCGACGATAACGGCGCCCCCCGCGGCGAGAAGTTCTTCGTCTTTTACACGCCGCCCATCGTCAACGAAGCTTTGGGCATCCGGCGTTCCTACGTCAACGAATCACGCCGGGTGTCCTCGCTCTTTCTCCAGAACAACCTCCAGACCATCGTCTTCGCCCAAAGCCGCCTGATCACCGAGGTCCTGCTCACTTACCTCAAGCAGGACATCGAGAAAACGATCAAGGACGAGGGCCTCATTCGCGGCTACCGCGGCGGCTACCTGCCTCTCACGAGGCGGGAGATCGAGAAGGGCCTGCGCGAGGGCAAGATCCTGGGGGTGGTTTCCACGAACGCCCTCGAGCTGGGGATCGATATCGGAACCCTGGACGTCGCCGTTCTGGCCGGATATCCCGGGACCATCGCCTCCACCTGGCAGAGGGCCGGACGCGCCGGCCGCAAAACAGGCAAGTCGGCGGCGATCCTCGTCGCTTCGAGTTCCCCCCTCGACCAGTTCATCGTCCACCATCCGGACTACTTCTTCACCCGCTCGCCGGAGATGGCCCTCATCAACCCGGACAACCTATCCATCCTGGTCAGCCACATTGAGTGCGGGGCGTTCGAGCTGCCTTTCCAGGAAAAAGAAAAATTTGGAACGGCCGAAATCGGCGACATCCTCAAGTTCCTGGAAGACGAGAAACTCCTTCACCACTCCAAAGATAAATGGTATTGGACCTCCGAGGCCTATCCCGCCGACGGGATCAGCCTGCGGAGCATCAGCTCCGATAACTTCGTCGTCGTGGACACGACGAAGAAGTCCCGAGTTCTGGCCGAGGTGGATTTCTCCTCAGCTTTGACCACCCTCCACCCCAAGGCCATCTACATCTGCGAGGGCGAACAGTACTTTGTCGAAAAGCTGGACTACGACCAGCGCAAGGCCTACGTCAAGAAGACGGACGTCGATTACTTCACGGACGCCATCGACTACACGAAAATTAAAATCCTCGACGTTTTCGGCAAGGCGGATCTCGGGAACTGCCGCGTCTCCCACGGCGAAGTCCACGTGGCCACCCAGGTCGTCGGGTTCAAGAAGATCAAGTTCCACACGATGGAGAACGTCGGAGCCGGCGACCTTAGCCTGCCCCAGAACGATATGCATACGACCGCCTGGTGGCTGACCGTCCCCTCGGATATCCTCCAGGACCTGCCCTACACCCCGGAACAGCGGGTCAACGGCATCTTCGGTCTGGCCTACCTCCTCCACCATGTTTCGCCGCTGTTCATGATGTGCGATGTCCACGACGTCGGGGTTTCCATCGGCGACAACGCTACGGGCGAATCCCTTCCCCCCCGCGACGCCGCCTCGCGCGTATCCAAAGGCGAAGATCTCCCGACCGTCTCGGAGGGGGATTTCGAGCCCAACATCTTCATCTACGACAATTTCCCCGGGGGGATCGGACTAAGCCCCGCCCTCTTCCTCTTGGAAAAAAGACTCCTGGAGCATGGCCTGAAAACCATCGAGGTCTGCCCCTGCAAGGACGGCTGCCCCTCTTGCGTCGGCCCGACCAAGGAAAGCGGAAAGCTGGCCAAGCAGGTTGCTCGGGACATATTAAAAGCGCTCTTATAACGTCATTTTTTTTGGTGTCGGAAAAAAACCCAACGAAAGCCCGAGGCGGATCCGGAAACGGGCTAGAGGGGATTAAGCTTCGACAATTTCTTTTCTTCGCCAATGATGACGAGGATATCGCTGTCCTTGATGACGAAATCCGCTTTGGGAATAAAGGTGATTTTGTCGGAGATGACCTCCTTGATGGCGATAACCTGGAGGCTGTACTTGTTCGTTAGGTCGAGCTCTTTCAGGGATTTTCCGATGAACTTGACCGGAGGCGCGATCTCCTGGATGGAGATCCCGGAGACGAGGGGCAGGTATTCGATGATGTCGGGCGAGCTCAGCCTCAAGGCCGTCCGGATGGCCATGTCTTTCTCTGGATAAATGACCTCGGTCGCACCCACGGCCTCAAGGACCTTGGCATGGTCGTCAGAAAGAGCCTTGGCTATGATCCGTTTGACTCCAAGCTCGTGCAGGTAGAGGACGGTCATGACCGAAGCCTCCAATTCGTGCCCCAAGCTCACGACAACGACATCCATCTCGCTGAGGCCGAGGGTTTGGAGGTTCTCTTTTACGGCTGCCTCCATTGTTACGGCGTTCGTCGAGAAGCTCTTGGCCATTTCAGTTTTATCTTTATTCAGATCAATGGCCAAGACCTCGTTTCCCCTCTCAAAAAGGGTGCGGGCCAGGTTGGCCCCGAAGCTTCCCATCCCGATAACGGCGAACTTCATGGCTACAGACTCCTTTCCGGGCGCCTAACCGATCATCACGTCTTCCTCCGCGTACTCGTATCGGCCGATAGCCCGATAACGGCTTAGGGCGAAGAGGAGGGTTACCGGACCGACCCGGCCGATGTACATCGTGAGGATCAGCACGACTTTGCTGATGACACTCAGCTTGGCCGTGATCCCGAGCGAGAGGCCGACCGTGCCGAAGGCAGAAAAGACCTCAAAAAGAACCTCCTGGAGACTGAGGCCGGGCTGATCCAGGAGAATGACGAACGAACTCAGAAAGACCAGCCCGATCGCCAGAGAAATGACGGTGTAGGCCTTCGTCACGTCCGCGGCCGGGATCGTCCGTCGGAAAACACCGGTGGAATCCCGGGCCCGGACTTTGGAACGCAGAAAAGCCAGGACGACGCCCACCGTGGTGGTCTTGACGCCGCCGCCCGTCGAGCCGGGGGACGCGCCAATGAACATCAAAAGCATCAACAGGACGACGGAAGCCGAGCCGAACGCGGTCAAGTCCACGGTATTGAATCCTGCGGTCCGGGCGGTCACGACCTGGAAAAAAGAGCTCAGGACCTTTTCCCGAAGCGAATACCCGCTCATCGACCCGGGCATCTCGATGAGGAACAAAATGAGGGCGGGAACGAGGACGAGGACTGCCGTCATAGCGAAGACGAGCTTCGAGTGAAGTGGAAAACGGACGGCCCCGCGTCCCAGAAAACGCTTCAAGTCTCCGGCCCCTTCCTGAAGGACGAAGAAGCCCAGGCCCCCTAAGATGATTAAAAGCATGATCGTAATGTTCACAGTCCAGTCTCCCCTGTACGACGTCAGATTCCCTCTGAACAGGGAAAATCCGGCGTTACAAAAAGCCGAGATGGCATGGAACGCGGAGAGAGCGAGGGCTCTGGCCGGAGCGAACGTCCGGCGGAAGCGTAAAAAAAGCGAGAGGGTCCCGGCCGCTTCGAGGGCGGCCGTGAACAGGAAAACATTCAAAACGAGCGATTTGAAGTTTTTGGCCGCCGATGGATGGAAGGTGCTCTGGACGAGGAGCCTGTCGCTAAACGAGATCTTGCCACCGGCGACAAGGAGGATGAGCGAAGAAAACGTCATGATCCCCAGCCCGCCGAGCTGGATCAGGGCGATGATGATCAACTGCCCGCTTGCGCTGAACGAGGTCGGAGTGTCCACGACGACGAGGCCGGTGACGCAGAGGGCCGAGGTCGACGTGAATAGGGCGTCGATATACGGGATGCGCTCGGACCGGGCGCTCGACGGAAGCGTAAGCAGAAGACTCCCCGCCACGATGGCTGCAAAAAAACTTAAGGTCAGGATCCGGGCTGGCTGGTAGAATCTTTTTTTCGCCACGCTCAAGTTCCGTTTTTTAACCTATAATGCCGGCTTAGTTTTGTCAAATATCTTAAGAAATACCGCTTATTTGACAGAACCAGGTCCCTGTGTTAATTTTGAAACGGTGTAATATGAACATTATAAAACTCATCGGCGATGCCAGCATCATCGTCCAAATGATCCTCCTGATCCTCGTTTTCTTCTCTGTTTTCTCCTGGGCCATTATCATCTTCAAGAAAAGATCGTTCCGATTAGGCGCGGCCCATTCCCGGAAATTCCTGAATGCTTTTCACAAGAACAAGAACCTCGCGGAAGTCGGGGAGGCCGCCCGGAAATACAAGATGAGTCCCCTGGCGGCCCTCTTCCAGTCAGGCTTCAAAGAGCTCGCCTACCTCACGAAGTCGAACCCGAATCCGGGCCTGAACGCCGAGAAAATCGAGATTCTGAACCGCGCCCTCCAGAAGGCTTCCAACCAGGAGATTGCCAAGATGGAGAGCATGATGAGCTTCCTGGCCACGACCGGAAGCGTCACGCCGTTCATCGGCCTGTTCGGGACCGTATGGGGGATTATGGACGCTTTCACCAGAATCGGGATCGTCCGGTCCGCCAGCCTTGTCACCGTGGCCCCGGGAATCGCCGAAGCCCTGATCGCGACCGCGGTCGGACTCTTCGCTGCCGTCCCTGCGGTCATCGCCTATAACTACTTTCTGGGCCGGATCAAGGACGTCATCACCGATATGGAGGATTTCAACTTCGAATTCATCGGCATCGTGGAAAGACTCTATGGGTTTTAGCTCGGCGCCCCTTCCCTCCGCCGCCAAGAAAAGGCAGATCGGGACCTCCCTGTCTGAGATCAACGTCACGCCGTTCGTCGACGTCATGCTCGTCCTGCTCATCATATTTATGGTCACCGCGCCGATGATGCAGTCGGGGATCGGAGTCAACCTCCCCCAAGCTGAGACCGAATCGGCGCCCGCCGAGGAGGGGCTGACGCTCAGCGTTTCTCTGGACAAATACATCCACGTCGGCGAATCCGTCATCAACATCAACCTCCTGGAAAGACGGCTTCGGGATTACTTCGCCGGGAAGACCAAGAAGATCGTGTATATCAAGGCCGATGAAGGCCTTTCCTATGGATACATCGTGACCATTATGGACATCGCTAAAAAGGCGGGAATCGAGACGGTCGGACTCGTCACGGAGCCCGTCGAAAAGAACGGCAAAAACAAATCATGATCAGGTCCCCGGCGAGCAAAAGGATGTTCAAAAGAGCGGTCGTCTTCTCCGCCGTCCTGCATGCCGTTCTGTTCACGGCGATCGCTATCTCCCCCTCCATGACCAAGCCCGTCCAAAAAGGCATGATCCACTATGTCAGCTTGGGGGGATTC
>CAZJBD010000008.1:31860-34437 GCA_964544265.1 uncultured Eubacteriales bacterium | reverse complement strand
AGACCTTATCCTGTTCCCCCCTTGATTGGCCAAGGGGGGTTGGGGGGATTAATGACTACGGACAGAGTCTTGGGTGTGTCGCCGTGCCCCTGCGCCATTGTCTAAATCACACGAAAGAAGATGCTTCCTATTTAATTTCCCGGAGATAGATGTCCTTGAATTCGAGCGGGGTTGAGTGCGCCTGGAGCTCGATTGGTCCGGTCGAGTCAATCGGCTTGCCGCGGTCCCAATAGTTTTCCATGATGACACTGTCAACAACGAGAACATCGTTGAGGAAAACCGTGACCCGGTCGCCGGCCATAATAATGTGGAACGTATTCCAGGAGCCGACGGAATTATCGGCCCGGACGAGGGGCTTGGACGGCCCGCTCTGATTGTTGTAGAGTCCTCCTGATCCTTCCGGGCTCTCGGCCGGGTCCCAGATCTGGACCTGAGGCGAGCCCCGGAGATAAATCCCGCTGTCGCCGCCGGGCCCGATCCTCCAGTCCACGAACAATTCGAAGTCTCCATAATCGTGCGCCGTGCAAAGGTTTTGGCCTTTTCCATCAAAAACGAGGATGCCGTTAAGGACCTTCCAATGAAGGCGCAGGTCGTCGTCGGCCTTTTTCTGGGCCGCGCGGAGCCCGGCTTGAGCCATCTTGGCCCTTTTGACCGGGTCTTCTACGAGCCCTTTCCAACCGAGCAGGTCTTCGCAGTTGAACAGGGGAACGAAGCCTTCCTGGACGAGGATATCCGTGGCCCGTCGCTCGACCTGCTCTCGCAGCCATTCGTCCTCGACAAACGCCGAAGCCTTCTTGAGGGAGCGAGCCGTCTCGATTCCAGCGAGGCCCTGGTCGCCCGGCAAGGGCATGGCGATCCGGGCGGCCGATTCTGCGGCCCTGGCCCTCAGGGCCGGATCGGAGAGCAAGGCGACCGCCCTCCGGAAGGATTCTGCCGTCCTAATTTCAGAGAGGGCCTCGACGACGAGATTCCTCTCGTTCGTTTCTTTTGCCGTCTGGAGAGCGCCTTCGAGGAGCTCGAGCCTTTTATCCGCCGGCATCCCGGAGGCGTTGACGAGACGGACATAGCCTTGGACGGCAAGATGCCTGATCTTGCGGTCGGCGGCCGTGCGAAAGATGTCGAGCAGAACCTCCAATGCTCCCACGTCCGGCCATTGGGCAAGGGCATAAACGGCCTCAGCCCGGACTTGGAGATTGGAGCTTTTCGTTTCCGCGGCTACGACCCCCAGGGCCTTCGCCCCTCCGATCCTCGCCAGCGGCCGGATGAGGTCGGCCCGTCGCGCTCCCTTTTCCTGTTCGAGGGCGCCCAGGATGAGGTCGGCTCGTCTTTCCGGATCAGGGATCAGGCCGGCGGCGGCCGCGAGCGCGTTCTGGAGGGATGAGACCTCGGCTGGTGATGTGGCCGCGAGCAGCAAGTCGATTGTCCGCGGCAGATCGTCCTCCTGGACAACGCTCTCGAGCGCGGCCAGGGCCGTGGGACGGACGACTTCGTTCGCGTTCTTGACTGCCTCCCAGACCAGGTCCGCGTGCAGCCGGGCTTTTCTAGCGGCCAGGACCTCGATCAGGGCTTTTCTTGCTTGGGGAGGGGCATCGGTGAACGCCTCTGCCGCAAGGGCCATGGCCACTTCGCCGGGGGCGCCCAATAGGGCTTGTTTGATCAAAACCGTTTCTTCGTCGTCACCGACTGATAGGAGCGACATCAGGTTCGGGAGCGTTTCCGGGCCGCCGAGGTTAAAGGCGGCCCGGATGGCCGCCAGACGGACGGTTTTCTCCCCGTTCTTGAGGCTTTCCAGGATGAGAGGCAGGGCGGCCTTATCTCCGCGTTTGCCCAGCATGCCTATGATTTCTGCCTGGACTGCAAGGGGAGCCCCTGGGATCAGAGCGAACCATTTTTCGGTGACCTCTTGTCCCGGGACCAGAACGGCCAGCTCGAGGGCACGAGCGCGATATTGCCGGTCCGTCGAATCCATGGCTTGAACAAGCTCGCTCATGGCGTCCTTTCCCATCGTTTCGACGAGGAGAGAAAGGGCTTCCGAACGGACTTGGCTCTCTTGCGGAGCGGTGAGTTTATAGATAAGATTTCGGCAGATCCGAGCGCAGGCATCTTTTTGGCCCATTTCGGCCTGACGCCGGGCGAAAAGGAGATACCGAGACACCGCCCCGGCCCTTTCATCGGCGGAGGACGCGATTGGGAACGTGCTCAACGCCTCCTCGGCCCGCGCATCGCCGATTTCAGCTAGGGCTCTAAGGGTTGCCTCACGGAGGACGTCGTCCCGGCTGTCAGTGAAAGGCAAGATCCTTTCCACGGCAGCCCGGCTTCTGAGTTCGCCCAGTGCGCTGACGATTGCCGTTCGGGTCATCCCCCTTGACGGGCCAAGGGACATGAGCAAAGCTTTTTCGGCTTCAGGGGTTCGAATGGCCAATAGGGCCCGGGTCGCGGACTCGCCCAATCTTGGGTCTTTGAGGTATCTTGCGAGCGGCTTGACGGCTTCGCTTCTTCCTACGATCTGCACTTGGCTGATGAAGAAGGTTTTTGCCTCCGAGTCCGGCGCTTTATCAAGGGCGGCGAAGAGTGCGC
>CAZJBD010000008.1:0-31850 GCA_964544265.1 uncultured Eubacteriales bacterium | reverse complement strand
GACATAGAGAAGCCTTTCCTTTTCGGCGCTTCCGGGACGGCTGACACGGAGCGACAGGCCGTCGATGGCATAACGGGGGGATGCGTCTGCGTCTTTCCCGGGACCTGCCAGCCTGCGGCAGACCTCCAGGATGCCTTCGCGGCCGAGAGACAGGAGACGAGCTGCCAAACTGTCCATTTCAGATGCGCTCTTAGCGGGGAGTTTGGCCAGGATGTTCGCAACTTCGAATTGGAGCGGCGTTCGGTCGGCGACGGAGGCGGAGTTCAAAAACACCGGAAGAAAAACCATAAAAGCTGCCAGGATCGACGGGACAGGTCGGGCCGTTAGCGATTTGTGATTGGCTCTCATAATTTCCACGGCGCCCGCATGGGCTCGTCGACGAACCGATTAGCGCCTTGGTCTCCAATAAAAAACTGGGCTTCCGGATCGAAGCGAAGCGGCCGGCCCAGACGAACGGCGATCTTGGCCAGGTTGACGAGGGTGCAGGAACGGTGGCCGTTCTCTTCGTTAAGGGCGAACTTCCGCCTCGTCCGCACGGCCTGAGCGAAGTCTGTGACCTGCGGCTCCGGATCGGGGAGGGAGGCCAGTTTCTCCTGGATGTTCGGAATGTCGGACCTGAATCCGCGCCAGAGACGGCCTTCGGGGCCCTCTATGAACGGCGCGTTGATGTCTCGGTTCTCCCCATCAAGGATGATCTCGCAGCCGTCGGAATATCGCATCCGGATGCGGCGCCAGCTGCCACAGGCGTCCGGATGCTGCTGGGGACAGTCCGCCTCGATTTCAACCGGGCTTGTCCGGTCTTTGTCCAGAATATATTGGACCGGGTCAAGGTAGTGCATGCCCATATCACCCAGCCCGCCGCCGTCATAGTCCCAATAGCCGCGGAAGGTCTGATGGACACGGTGCGGGTGGTAGGGCTTGAATGGGGCGGGACCGAGCCAGAAGTCGTAATCCAACTCCGGGGGAATCGGATGGGGAGGCAGGTATGTTTTGCCGCTCCAGTTGAACTTCCAGTCAAAACCCGTGATGCCGCTTACGGTCACCTTGAGCGGCCAGCCGAAAAGGCCGTTGGCGACCGCTTTCTTGATGGGAGCGGTGGCCGTCCCGAAGTTATACAAATCGTCCTCGAAACGGAACCAGGTGTTGATACGGAAGATCCGGGCCCGAGCTCGGACGGCCTCGACAACCTCCCGGCCCTCACCGATCGTGCGGGTCATCGGTTTTTCACACCAGATGTCCTTTCCGGCCTCGGCCGCGAGAGCGGCTATTAAGGCATGCCAGTGAGGAGGAGTGACGATGTGGACGATGTCGATATCGGGACGCTCGAGGACCTCACGGAAATCCTTGTAGCCTTTGACGCCGGGGCCAGCGGTCTCGATCGCTTCCTTGAGATGGCCGGCGTCGACATCGCAGACGGCTAGGAGCCGTGAGCCTTCATATTTGAGATGCGCTTTGCCCATGCTGCCGACGCCGATGACGGCTTTGGTTAGCTCATCCGAAGGCGCCGTGCGGCCCTGGCCGCCGAGGACGAAACGGGGGACGATAGCGAAACCGGCCGCCGCAGAGACGGCGGTTTTCATGAAATCGCGGCGGATCATGAGGGACGTTAATTATAATAAAAAAGGGGACACAATACCAATTTCCGAATTAGGGAATTCCCCCCTGGTTTTTTTATAAAAAAATTAATTCGGAATTTGGTATTGTGTCCCCGATGATCAGTCGATCACTTTGCCGGAGAGGATCAGGATCAATCCCTTGTCGCCCCCGTTGAGCTTGGAGACGCCGACGACCGTCTTCTCGCCGGACTTCATCGTGAGCTGGGTTTCAATAAGCGGCGTAACACTTGGTATGAGGGGCTTGTCCGGGGCCGTCGCTTGGACTCCTTTATCGATCCTCTTCAGAAATACTCCCAGCTGAATGAGCCGGCTGTTCTCCTCCTGGATGAACCTGGGATGAAGGACGAGATCGAACTCCGTATCTCTCCCGAGGTTGATCTCCGCTCTTCCTTGGTTCAGGGTCCGTATCAGGTTTGAGTCGAGAAGCGTAAAGCTTTTATATCGGAGGAGCTTCTTTAGTTCAGCGATGAGGGGATCGCTCTGGAGGATGTCATCGGTCTTCGAGTCTCCCGCCTCCGATCCGAGGACGAGTTGGACCGTGAAGAGGAGATCGACCGGCTTGACGTCGATCTCCTTGATGACCGCCAAGATTTTGGCTAAGGTCTCCGGAGTGTCGCTGATGACCAGCAGGCTGTCGTTGTTGGAGTCCCATGAAATATGACCAAAGGGATTCTGATACGGACGCAGAAGGTTCTGAACTTCTTGGGCTCTGGCATATTTCAGCCTGACCATTTGCTGCTTCAGCTCGGGTTCCTTGGCTTTTTCCTGTTGGGCGAAAGCCAAGCTAAAGGCTCCCATTAGGACGACCAGGACCAGGACGAGAATTCCGGTTTTTTTCATTTTTCTTCTCCTACCCATTGAAAATTTCTGTTTAAGAACCAGACAACCTTAAGGCCCGTATCCTGAGAGACGAGCGTGACCGAGACCACATCTTGGATATTGTTTTTTTTTGCCCCTGCGGGCTCTTTGGGACGCGTCTCCGGTCGCTCGTGCTCTCGGGCTTGGACAACGATGATAGGCCTTTCCTGAGAAAGGACGGCCGGTTCTTTTCTATCGTTTTTATTTTGTAGATTTGGCGGGAGGACCGGAGGCGCCGTCTCGGGTTTCCGGACGTAGGCAGGCGTGGGAACGACAGGGTTCGGCCTGGGTTTCAGAACCGTATTCCAAAAAATGAGCCCGATGATGACGGCCGCAACGACCATGGCAAGCCCGCGGGCGAGGAATGTCATGAGCCTGGGCTCAAACAGGGAAAAAATAAAAGGCCGTTTCTCGATCCTTGCCGAGGTCGTCCGGGCTGTTAGGGCCTGCCATTCGGCTTCCGTCCAATCCGCCGCCGTCTCCCGATCAGCAAGTTCTTTGACCCGGCGAAGAGCGGCCGAATACTCGCGAAGAGTTTTCCGGCACATCTCGCACCGCTCCAGGTGAACCCTAAGCTGGCGAGCCTTTCGTTCGGGAAGGTCGTTCCCGGCCAGAAGGGGGATCGACCTTCGAGCTCTCCGGCAGTTCATCGGGCGTCCTCCGCGAGATGAGGACATTCAGTCAGGATGGCTTCCTTGACCTTTTTTCTGGCCCTGGAAAGGTTGACCCGGACCGAAATCGACGAGATCTTTAGGATTTCTGCCGCCTCGGTGATGGACAACTGTTCGATATCGCGCAGAAGAAAGACCTCTTTCTCCCTCGCCGTCAGGACGGTCAGGCATTCCATGAGTCGGGACCTTGTCTCCCCCGCCGCGTAGGCGTCGCCGGGTGCGGGACCGTTGGCGGCCAAGCCCCGCTCCGTTCCCTCGTCGGTTTCAAGGGAGAGAGGAGCGTTGGTCCTTTCCGCCCTGAAATTCCGGGCCTCGTTGACCAGGATCCCGAAGAGCCAGTTCCTGAAACTCCTATTCGGGTCGTAGCTCTTCAAGTACTTGAATGCCTTCATCAACGTCTCCTGAGCGGCTTCCTTGGCGTCTTCCATATTTCCGGTTATTCGATGGGCGATATTGAGAAGGGACTTGCGGTAGGGAAGGACGAGGGGCTCGAAGGCCTCCGTCTTTCCGGCCAGGACCACGTCCACGAGTTCCTTCTCACGATCGTTCATCCGAATAAGTATATCTGCAACGGGAAGCAAATGTTAACGATTTGGGGATAGGATGCCAATTTCCGGCGAGCCAGGCCGCAGGCCGCTTCGGCTCCGGGCATCGCCCCTGCGCCATTGTCTTAATCGCATGAGAAGAGAGGCTTCCGCCCTCCGGGAGCGGTTGGAATTGGGTAGGGGCTTCTGATATACTATAAGTTGTTATTTTTAATTTAAATATCAGATTAAAATGAGCTCAACGCCGTCTTCTGCCGCCGCCCCCGGGAATCCTCTGCGCACGCGACCTTCAATCCAATTCTCCCGGGGATGGAAAACGGCGCGGCCCTTGAAAGTGGCCTTGGTGCGCCCCCCATCCCTCGTTTCCCGCTATGCCGTGGCCGCTCCTCTCACGCCGCCCTTGGGCCTGGCCTATCTGGCGGCTGCGGTGCGCGAGGCGGGCCATCACGTCCAGGTTGTGGACGGAGTTGGCGAAGGGCTCCAGAAACCCCGGCTTTGGAAAAACTCAACGCTTTTGCGCGGCCTGACCTTTGAAGAAATCGCCGGGCGAATCCAGCCTGAACCCGATGTTATTGGGATATCCTGCATGTATTCCTGTGAGTGGCCATATGCTCACCAGCTCGTCCGCATCCTCAAAAGGGCTTGGCCAGGGAGCTTGCTGGTGGGGGGAGGAGAGCACTTCACCGCGATTCCGGAGAAGAGCCTGGAGAGTTGCCCGGAGCTTGCAGCCTGTGTCTTGGGAGAGGGGGAGGTGACTTTTCTGGAACTCCTGGAGCGCGTTTCCTCTTCCGCATCTCTGGACGAGGTCTCCGGCCTCGTTTATCGAGGCCGTGAGGGCGCGATCAAACGAAACGGTCCGCGAGGACGCATCCGGAACGTAGACGATATTCCCTGGCCCGCCTGGGATTTGATCCCCTTGGAGAGCTACTTGAGCCTGAACCTTGGCCTGGCCACTCTTCATGGAAGGTCCATGCCCATGCTGGCCACGCGAGGATGCCCTTTCCAATGCGGTTTTTGCTCCAATGTTTACATGTGGACGCCGCTCTGGATTCCCCGGAATCCGAGCCTGGTGCTTGACGAGTTCGAATTCTACATGAAGCGTTATGGGGTTACCGATATTCAGTTTTTTGACCCAAACACCATTATCGACAAAAAGTGGATCCTCGCCTTTGCCGATGAAATCATTCGACGCAATCTCAAAATCTCCTGGCAGATTCCCATTGGAACGCGGCCGGAAGCCGTGGATCGCGAGGTGGCCCGGGCGCTGGCCGCAAGCGGCTGCTTTACCATGGGATTTGCCCCTGAAAGCGGTTCGCCTCAGACGCTCAGACGGATTCATAAAACGGTCAATATCGCGCGCATGAAAAGGTCTATGCGAGATTGCCTGAGGGAAGGGCTTAAGGTTAAGTGCAATATTATGCTCGGATTCCCGGGCGAGACCCGTCGCGATGTGTGGAAAACCTTCAAGCTAATTCTGGAAATGAGCTGGCTGGGGGTGCACGACACATCGGTTTATCCCTTTTCTCCTTATCCCGGCACAGCCCTATTTGAACGGCTGCGGGACGAGGGCCGGCTGCCGGGAATCTATACGGATCCGTGGTTTCTCTCCCTGAATTATGTGGAGTTTTCTTCCATAGGCTCCTGCTCGGAGCATTTCAACCGGCAGGTGCTTCGGATTTATCAATTTCTTGGCTACGCTCTCTTTTATGGCACGACGTTCCTCTTTCGCCCGCTCCGCGTTGTTCGTTTGTTGCGAGGCCTGTTTACGGGCCGCCACGAAACGAAGGGCGAGACGATTCTCGATCTTTTTTTCAGACGGCTCATGCTCAAAACGATTCCCGCCCTTTTTTACAGCAGGCACTCATTCAAGACCATCCTCGTTCATCTTTTCAGACGCCTCACGTTCAGATAGGAATTATTGAGAAAATTCTCTGAGCGGGGGCGTTATCTGTTTTGCGGACGAGCGATGAAAAACTCCCTTTTTTTAAAGGTTCTGGAGCTTGTCCTTGAAGAGATCCCCTCGGGGCGCTCATTGGTCGTTCTGTCCGATGAGGCTGGCAGCCTGCGCGTCAGACACTCTAGGGGAATAGACTGGGAGGCCGACCGCGAAGTTTGCCGGGATATTGTCGGGAGGGTAGTCGAGGCCGGACAGCCACTCCTTATTCGCGACTTCGGAGCCCACCCTTTGTTTGGGGAACATCCTTCGGTCCGGGCGAAGGAACTGGCAAGCGCACTCTGCCTGCCTCTTTTCGCGGGGGGGCGGATCAGCGGCGTTTTCTACATGGATAGGACGGTCGCCGAGCCGCGGTTTAATGCCGGCGACCTTGAACTCTTCGCAGCGGCGGCAGGTTTTTTAAACCACATCCTGGCCTCAACATCGACGAGCGGCGATATGCCCCGGGTCCTGACCCAGGAAACCGCTCGTCGGGGGATCCAAGGGGGTATGCCCTCTTGGTCGCAGGGCGAGGTTTCATGCCCCGCCCGAGAAAGGGAGGCAGAGAGCGAAGCGAACGTTGGAAGGGGGAAACGCGAAGCGGGTTCCCCCTCCAAGTTGACTTGCTCTCCTGTCGGCGGCGGCAACGGCAATGGCCGGATGCCCTTGCTGGTCGGGCAGGACGCCCGCTTCCTGCGGGTGAGAACCCTTGTCGACCGGGTCAAGAACAGCAGCGCCCCCGTTTTTATCTCCGGTGAAAGCGGTACCGGAAAGGAGCTGGTGGCCCGGACCATCCATGAAACGGGCTCCAGGAAGACCGGGAAATTCGTTGCTGTCAATTGCGGGGCTATCCCCGATAACCTCCTGGAAAGCGAGCTTTTTGGCTATGCCCGAGGCGCATTCACGGGCGCTGCGCGAGACAAGGTCGGCTTGATCGAGGACGCAAACGGCGGGACGTTCTTCTTGGATGAGATCGGGGACCTGACCTTTCCTCTCCAGGCGAAGCTGCTCCGCGTCCTCGAGGATGGCGCGATCCGGAGGCTCGGCGAGACCCGAACCCGAACCGTGGACGTTCGCTGGGTGAGCGCCACCCACAAGGACCTCGATGAAGAGGTCCGTGAGGCCCGCTTTCGCGAAGACCTCTATTATCGTCTGAAGATCATCCCTATTGAGCTGCCGCCCCTAAGAGAAAGGAGGGACGATCTTCTGCCGCTCATCAATCACTTTGCCGAACGATATGCCCGGGAAATGAGGCGGCCGAGGCCGTACTTTTCGCCGGGAGCCCTGGAGATGCTTTTTCGCTATTCCTGGCCGGGGAACGTGAGGGAGCTCCAGAATGAGGTCCAGCGCTCCTTCATCATGGCTGGAGAGAACAACCTGATCCGGGAGGAATTCCTCTCTTCAAAAATCAACCCCCGGCAGGAGACATATTCCGACGATTCCCGCAAGCTCAGCGGGGCCAGGTCCGAGTTCGAAAAGCGTTTTCTATGTGAGGCCCTGGCCCGATGCGGCTACCACAGGACCCGGACCGCGACGGAGATCGGGATCACCCGTCAGGGTTTGTTTAAGCTCATGAAAAAACATAGGATTGAAGTCCCTTGAAGCCCATGTTGGCCGAAAGAGCGTGAAAAACAAATCCCACGAGCGAACCTGAAGCTCGCGGGCCGAATTTGCCAAAACTTCCGTTTTTTGCTAAATAATTTAAATTATGACGGATACAAAAGATTCGGTAATCCCGGTCGTTTGCCCTTGCTGCGGGGCGAAGCTCTGGCTGGACGCGGAAACGAGGGGGATCCTTAAGTCCGAGAAGGCAGCCAGGAAAAAAAGCTCCCTGGACGACCTCCTTCTCAAGGAAAAAAAACGGACGGAAGGGATGGACCACAAACTCGAGGCGACCTTCGAGCTCCAGAAAAAGAAGCACGCTGAGGCGGAAGAACAATTCAAGAAGGCCCTAGGTCAAAAAGACGACGACTAGCTTTCCGGTTGCGTCTCGTCCTCCCGAAGCCTCGGAGACATGGTGAACTTGGTAAAGCCGTAGAGCGCCAGGATGAGCACGGAAACGTAATTCATGAAGGTCCATGGGAGATAGCTGAATACAGGAACCCCTATCGTGCCTGTGATATAGACGCCCGCCATGCTCCAGGGGATCAGTGGGACGATGACGCCTCCGCTTTCCTCGATGATCCGGGAGAGGTTCTTGGCCGCGAGGCCTTTCTTTTTATATGCGTCGCCCAGGAGTTCGGCCGGGATGATCATGGAAAGGTAGGAACTCCCTGTAATGAGGGCAGAGAGTATGGCCGACCCGATCGTCGTTAGCACCAAGCTCCAGACCTTGTCCGCGAACTTCATGATTCTCCCCAGGATGACTCCGAGCATCCCCGTCCTTTGCATGATTCCGCCGAAGCTGAAAGCCGTGAAAGCGACGAGCTGGGTTTCCATCATGCTCATCATTCCGCCCCGGGAGATGAGCTTGTCCACGACAGCCACTCCGGTATGGGCCGTATAGCCCGTGTTCATGGCCGTTGCGATCTCCTGGATGGAGGCTTTCTGGAAGATGACCGCCAGGACCGTGGCAACCGCCGATGAGAGCAGCATCCCCGGAATGGTCGGCTTCTTGGCGATGGCGAAAACGAAGACGATGACCATGGGCAGGAGAAGCCAGATATTGAATCGGAAGCTCTTCCGGAGCGTTTCTGTGATAAGGGCCATGGTTTCGGATTGAATCGTTTGGCCTCCGTACTTGAGTCCCAGGAAGAAATAGATCGCGAGGCCCACGAGCCAGGCCGGGATAGCCGACCAAAACATGTGCTTGATATGGTCGAAGAGGTTCACCCCGACGGTGACGGAAGCCAGGTTGGGGATGTCGGAGAGGGGCGACATCTTGTCACCAAAGTAGGCGCCGGCGACGATGGCCCCGGCCGCGGATCCCAAGGGAATCCCAAGCCCCATAGCGATGCCGATAAAGGCGACGCCCACGGTCCCTATGGTCCCCCATGACGTTCCCGTGACCAGCGAGATGATTGTGCAGCCGAGGCATGCCGTTACGAGGAAGAATTTGGGCGAGATGAGCTTCAATCCATAATAGATGACCATGGGGATCGTCCCGCAGGTCATCCAGGCGCCGATGAGGACTCCGACGGAGAGCATGATCAGGATGGCTGGCATCGCCTTGTGGATGCTTTCCACGATGCCCTGCTCCATGTCCTTCCAGGAGAAGCGCAGGAGGAATCCAACGCAGCCTGTAAGGAATGCCGCCACCACGAGGAGAACTTGGGGTTTGATTTTGTAGATTCCGTATCCGACTCCGAGGAGGAGTCCCATCAAAACGAAGGGAACGAGGGCCACGGCGAAACTGGGGTTTCGCGGGGCCCGGCCCTTCAGTATTTTTGATTCTGCCATACTTTTTTCCTTGGGCCTAGGCGCTGAAAGTTCCCCGGGCGATGACTTTCCCGTCCTCCATCATTCGTCGGCCTCCGGCGATGACCGTGTCGAGCTCCAGGTTCTTGTTCAGGATGAGGATATCCGCATCCAGGCCCTCGGCGATCCGGCCTTTGCGGACGAGCTTATAGAAGTCGGCGCTGTTCGTCGCGAACGGCCAAAGCGCCTCCTCAAGCTTCAGGAGGCCCTTCCGAACGAGATCACGAAACTTCCGGAAGAGGTCATGCTCGGAGGCGATGGTCAAAGCGATGAGCTTGCCGCTCTTATCGAAGACCGGGAAGCTGCCATTCGAATCCGAGCTCACCGTCCACCTCTTAAACGGCACGCCGTGCTCCAGGAAGAGGCGGACGCAATCTTCAATGGAAACATCCGGTTCCTTGCTGGGGTCGGGGTCGGGACCGGTCGTCAGGTCGACGAATCCTCCCGCCTTGATCCACCGGACGCCTTCCTCGAAGAGCTCGCGGTTGCGGTTGATATGGGTCGGCATGAGTTGGGTCGGCGGGATTTCCGTATCGCGGATAAGCCGGAAGAAGAATTCCAGTTTTCGCGGACCGTCCCCGAGGTGGCAGTGAAGGACCCCTGCCTTGCCCCCGAGCATCCCCCCGACCCGGCATTCGGCCGCCAGCCGGGCGAACTCCTCGAACGTCGGTTGAGAGGAGCGATGGTCGGAGATGGCGACCTCTCCGGCGCCGATAACCTTGTCGATAAGGATGAGGTCTGTCCGGGCGCTCCCCGTAAGTGTTTGAATAGGGACCTCGTAGGAACCGGAGTAGATGAAGGTTGAGATCCCTTCGATCTCGAGCCCCCGGGCCTTGGCCAGGAGGGACTCCATATGCCGGGTCGTACCGTCGGTGCCCAGGCAGCCGACGAGCGTCGTGACGCCGCTTCCGACGATGTCCTCGATCCGGATCTCGGGAGCCCTGGTGGCCGGCCCGCCTTCGCCCCCTCCCCCCAGGATGTGGACGTGGGTGTCGATGAGACCAGGAACGACATATTTTCCGGAGGCGTCGATCGTCGTCATATCTACCCCGTTCATCCGGACCGCACCGGGCTTCCGGACGGCGGCGAGCCTTCCTCCGGCAATAAGGACATCCTTTGCGCCCAACGGCTCCGGAGCGAAAACCTGCCCGTTTTGGATGAGCATGATCATGATGTCCTCCTGGCCGTTCATGAAGAAGTCATAAATTATCATTCTTCAAGGCGATTGACAAGGCCCGGCCGCGCCCCTACAATGAACTTCCCGAACCATGGCGAGTTTCGAAAGCGAATTGAAACAGCTGGAGAAGGGCATCCGGCGCCTGACCAACCTCGCCCTTTTTCCCAAGAAGATCGAGGTCAGGGGACAAGAGAACTTCGTCCTTCAGGGCCCCAACATCATCGTCGGGAACCATATCGGGAGCCAAAAGGACGTCGGCCTATTGTTTAAGATTGTCCCTCGGCCCATTTTCTTTACGGCCAATAAGATGATTTTTAACAAAGCGGATTTGAGCTTCCTCGTCCGCAAGCACCTCCATCGCCACTTGAAGGATTTCGGCCTCATGCTCCATCTCCTTCTCAATCCGTTCTACTCCTTGGTCGTTGCCTACATCTCGTCTAATATCGCCAAGGTCGGGAGCATCCCCGTTGACCTGGACGGCGGCCGGGCCGAGGCCGTCAAAAAGTGTGAGGATTATCTCAGGAAAGGCCGGGCCATCATTGCGCTCCAGGGGCGGGGCCGGGTGGATTCCCACGACTCCAACCCCTACGTCAAGCGCTTCCGTCACGGCGCCTCGGTTATGGCCTATGATCTCTATCAGGGCGAACGTCTTTCGGTCCCCGTAACACCTTTGGCCGTGTTCGGGACTCATATCCCGTTTCCCATCCCGGGGACGGTCAAAGTCAATGTCGGCGAACCCATGTACGTCAAGGACCACATGAAGGGCAGCGCCAGCGAAACCATCGAAGCCTTCAGAGAGGCCCTCGAGAGCCGCGTGAAATCGCTTTTCCTGGATATCATCCGGACGTGAGAACGATGGGGAACAAGGAGAGACTATGATGGCAGATGGACTTTTCATCGCCCGAGGAGAAAAAGACCTTTTCATGCTGCCGAGGATGGCCAACCGCCACGGCATGATCTCCGGGGCTACAGGGACCGGGAAGACCGTGTCCCTCCAGGTCCTGGCGGAGAACTTCAGCCGCATCGGGGTGCCGGTCTTCCTGGCCGACGTCAAGAGCGACCTGGCCGGCCTCAGTCAACCCGGAGAGTTGACGCCTAAACTCCAGGAGCGCATTCATCTTCTGAGGCTTGCAGATTTCGCTTTCTCGGGAAGCCCGGTTGTGTTCTGGGACGTTTTCGGAGAACAGGGACATCCCGTCCGGACGACCGTTTCGGACATGGGGCCCCTCCTTTTCTCGCGGCTCCTGAACCTCAACGAGGTCCAGAGCGGCGTCCTCTCCCTCGTTTTCCGGGTCGCGGACGACAACGGTCTCCTCCTCCTCGATTTCAAGGACCTCCGGGCCATGGTTCAATACGCCGGTGACCACGCGGATGAGTTCGAAACCGAATACGGCCGCGTCTCCACGGCCTCCATCGGCGCTATCCAGCGCGGTCTCCTTGCCCTCGAGGAACAGGGCGGGGATAGGCTCTTCGGCGAGCCCGCCCTCAATTTGGATGACTTGGTCCAGACGGACGAGCGGGGACGGGGGATGATCAACATCCTGATCGCGGATAAGCTCATGCTCACGCCGATGCTCTATGCGACCTTCCTCCTCTGGCTGCTGGCCGAGCTTTTCGAAGAGCTCCCTGAGGTCGGTGATCAGGAAAAGCCGAAACTCGTCTTCTTCTTCGATGAGGCCCATCTCCTGTTCACAGATGCCCCTCAGGTCCTGCTCCAGAAAATCGAGCAGGTCGTTCGTCTCATCCGGTCCAAGGGAGTGGGAGTCTATTTTATCAGCCAGAATCCGTTGGATATACCGGATATCACTCTCACTCAGCTGGGCAACCGCATCCAGCACGCCTTGCGGGCTTTCACCCCGCGCGATCAGAAAGCCGTCCGGGCTGCCGCCGAGACGTTCCGTCAGAACCCGAAAATAGATATTGAGACGGCCATCCTCGAACTCCGAGTCGGCGAGGGACTCGTGTCCTTCCTAGACGAGAAGGGACAGCCGGGGATCGTGGAGCGGGCCTTCATCCTGCCTCCTTCTAGCCGAATGGGTCCGATTTCCGGAGAAGAGAGGCAGCAAATCATCCGCCAATCCCTTGTCTACGGCCACTACGAACGGATGATTGACCGCGATTCCGCCTATGAGATGCTCAAGGCGCGGGCTGACGAGGCCGCCCAACGGCAGGAGCAGGAACGGGCCTCCCGGGAACAGACGTTTAAAGTTCCTTTTCCGCAGGTCCCGGGTTCCTATCCGCCGGCGCCGAGGCGTCCGATCGGACGGCCGAGGGACACGCTGCTCGAGGCCATGGCTAAAAGCGCGGCCCGCTCGGTCGGGAGCCAAATCGGCCGTCAGGTCCTAAGGGGTATTCTCGGCTCCATCCTGGGGGGCGGCCGCAGATAAAGCAAGGCGGTGAACCATGTTTAAGGGACATCCCAAGGGACTGTTCGTCGCGTTCCTGGCTAATATGGGCGAGAGGTTTGGCTTCTACACGATGGTCAGCATCTTCGTCCTGTTCATGCAGGCGAAGTACGGCATGACCGCGGGAATGTCAAGCATGGTCTACGGCGTTTTTATGTTTTTCGTTTATTTCTTCCCGCTGCTGGGCGGGTTCCTGGCCGACAGGTTCCTTGGCTACGGAAAGACGATCAGTCTGGGGATGATCGTGATGTTCATCGGCTACGTCCTGCTGGCCTTGCCCACGCGCATGGAAACGGGTTTTGGCCTCGTGATTGTCGCCCTGGCGACCGTCGCGCTCGGCACGGGGCTTTTCAAAGGCAACCTTCAGGCCCTGGTCGGGAACCTCTATGACGACCCCAAGTATAGCCCTCTTAGGGATAGGGCGTTCAACATCTTTTATATGGGGATCAATATCGGCGCCATGTTCGCCCCCACGGCCTCAGAGAAGGTCTCCAACTGGGTCCTGTCCGCATCTCATTATTTCTACGACGCCAGGATTCCTGCCTTGGCCAACGATTTCCTGAAGAACAGGCTTGCCGGCGTGGAGTTCTATCTCTCCTTGGCTCAGGCGCAGGACCCGAAGGTCACGCTGACGACCTTGAAGGCGTTCTCCGTGAGCTACATTAACGCCCTGAGCAAATCCTACCACTTCGGCTTTGGTGTCGCCTGCTTCAGCCTGATCATCTCGATGCTCATTTTTTGGGGCTTTCGGAAGCACTACGGCCACGCGGACCTGACGGAGAGGCAGAAGGCGAAATCCGAGGCCACAAGATCCCAGGTCGTCGAGCTGACGCCCAAGGAAACCAAAGAACGGCTGATGGCCTTGGGCCTTGTGTTCTTTGTCGTCATCTTCTTCTGGATGGCCTTCCAGCAGAGCTCATCGACCATGACCTTCTTCGCCCGGGACTACACCGTGCCGAGCGTCGGAAAGATCTCCAACCTCTGGCTTGACCTTGCCGGCCTGCTGTCAATCTCCCTGGCCGTCCTTGGCCTAATCTTCCTGTTCAGAAAGGGGTCGAAGATCATGGGACGCATCGCCGGCGGGGCGACTTTCGCGGTCTTCGCGGCTGCAGCGTTCCTGCGATACAGGGGTTATGGAGCCATCAATCCATTCACGCCCCAACGGTTCCAGCACTTCAACCCCTTCTTCATCGTCGCCCTGACTCCCGTCGTGGTCGTTCTCTTTGGATACCTCAACAAGAGGGGAAAGGAGCCCTCCGCCCCGAGGAAGATCGCCATCGGCATGCTGATGACGGCTCTCTCGTTCATGATTCTCGTCATCGGCTCTCTCGGACTTCCCAGCCCGAAGGCCCTGGGCGGTCAGGTCGCTCCCGCGGCATCGCAGGTTTCAGTTTATTGGCTGATCTCGACGTATTTCCTGCTGACCATCGCAGAGCTCTTCTTGAGCCCCATCGGGATCTCCTTCGTATCCAAGGTCGCTCCGCCGAAATATAAGGGACTCATGCAGGGGGGCTGGTTCGCGGCAACTGCTATTGGGATGAATCTCGTGGGCGTTGCCGGTTACTTGTGGATGAAGGTCCCTCTATCAACGCTGTGGCTCATCCTCGTCGTCGCCTGCCTCCTTTCGGCGACCTTCATTCTCTCGATCATGAAGCGGCTGGAGAGAGCGTCTGGAGTCTGAGAGGGTCAAACGCCTGCGTTCCTCAAAAAGCTTAGAATCCATACGAGATTCATCGAACTTATCTATTGACCCGCCGCATGATCCGGAATATGGGATAACCCGAGGCGAAGAGAACAATACCGAGAAGCGCCTCGCGCGTCTGCGTCAGGAGCACGTTCGCGGAGATGCCAAGCAGGAACAGGACGAAGATGGCCGGAACGACCGGATAGAGGGGCACTCGATAGCCTGAATATTCCTCGCCAGCGCGCTTCGCCTTCCTCCTCAGGACGAAAAGGGTCGAGGCCACGAGGGCGATGTTCAGGCTGTCAAGGAACATGACGTAGTTGACGATGGACTCGAAGGTCCCCAGGAAAAAGATCGAGAAGATAATCAACCCTCCCAGAAAAAGAAGTCCGAACTCCTGGGTCTGCGTCCTAGGGTTGACCTGCTTGAAGGGCTTGGGAAGGCTCCGGTCCTCCGCCATGGCATAATAGGCGCGGGGCATTTGCATAAGGGTGACGTTGAGGAACCCCAACGCGGACAGGCCGATCGCCAGGGAGACGAACAATCGGCCGAAGGTCCCGAATGAGACGCGGGCGGTCTCCGCGGCCACGAGTTTCGCCCCGGCTACGCCCGGGAGACCGAGGGCTTTCACGTAGGCGGCGTTGATGAGAAGGTAGCAGGCGATGATGATCAGAACACCGGTCACGATGGCCCTGGGCATGTTTCGCCTGGCGTTTTTTAGGTCGGCGCCGAAGTTTATTGTCCAATGATAGCCGCCATAAGTATAAAAGACGGCGATGAAACCGACGGCTAGGCCGAACCACCAGGGCTTTGTGACCGGCAGAGAGGAATTCCCGGCGGGGGCGACCTTAAGGGCGAAGGCGACAGCGACCAGTAAGACGATCATGCCGATCTTGAACAGGCTTAGGATGTTTTGGGCCCAGGCGCCGGTCCGGATGCCCAAAAAGTTGATGACGATGAGGACGATGGTCAAGCCGGCCGCGGCGACCTGGACGGCGAGGCGCGTTTGGGCTTCGGCTGGGAGAAGGATGGGCATGAGGTACTCGGCGCCGATGATTGCCACGGCCGCCACACCGGCGCCGTTTACGATGACGACGTTGGTCCAATTGAGCATGAAGGCCGGGAGAGAGCCATAGTTGTCGGCGGCGGTCTTGTAGAATGCTCCGGGTACAGCAACCCGTGCCCCGACCTCGGCGAAGGTGAGGGCGCCGAGGAGACTGACGAGACCTCCGAGGCCCCAGGCCAGGAAGAAGAGGAATGGCGTTCGGGCGGCCGAGGCGACCATGGCCGGGGTCCGGAAGATGCCGATGCCGATGACAAGACTCACCACGATCATTGTGGCGTCGAACGTGTTGAGCTTGGGCCTTATGGTCATATCATGAATTTCCCGTTCCTTGCGATGGTTGTTCCCCTGGCTCGAATGGTCACTTTCTCCACGAGGGCGTCGTAGTGGTGCTTGCTTTTGTTCTTCCCGATGCCGTAGGAGTCGCCGATAGCGAAATGGACGGTGCCGAAGGCCTTCTCGGCCTCGAGGATGTTCGGGCAAATCCGGGCGCCCTTGTTCGTGCCGACGCCGAACTCCCCGATGGTGAACCCCGTTTCATCTGTCCCGATGTTCTTGACGATGGCCTCGATGCCCTTGCCCTTCCAGCGAACGAGACGGCCCCTGTTAAATTCCATCTCGCTTCTACCGATTTTGTCGTCGATGAGGCAGGTGACCAGCTTGCCCGTGAACGTTTCTTCCACCGGGCACGTATAACACTCCCCGGCCGGCAGATTGCCGTGCTTCCCTTGCTGTGAGATGTCGCCGTTGCCAACATTCCACTT
Source organism: uncultured Eubacteriales bacterium (assembly GCA_964544265.1). Classification (GTDB taxonomy): domain Bacteria; phylum Acidobacteriota; class Aminicenantia; order Aminicenantales; family Saccharicenantaceae; genus JALHVH01. The sequence continues at coordinate 15,717 of CAZJBD010000008.1, read as the reverse complement.
TCGCCCCCTGACGCTGAAGGCTATGCGGGTTCCGGCAGGATTCTCAATGACGATATCATCGGCGTCTTTAAGAACCCGGACGACTTTTCTGGTGAACGCGTCCATGCCCTTGAAATCGATGTTGACCAGGCGTTCCATCATGTCCCGCGTGATGCCCGGCATCATGCCAATCCTCGAGCGCTTCATCCCCTCGGAAACCATGAAACCGCGGAAGGATTTCTCCTCGGTCCTGGCGTCGAGCATGTAAACAACCACCGACGCCCTTTTCATGAGCTCCTTGAAGAGTTTCGTAGGCTCTGTGATCGGCCGCAGGGTTTCCGTCATAAGGTACGTCGTCGTCTCGGCGCCGGCTTTCTTGGCCCAATAGGCCAAGGCTTCTGCGATCTCCAGCTTTTGTTTATCCGTGACGAGCAGAAAATTCTCGCCGGCCCGGATCTTCAAGGACTCGCGGACGGCTTTTTTGGCCGCCCGGAACAACTTGATCATGGCCATGATTCCTCCTTTGAGATGAGGTCTGGCGGCCGGAAGGATTCAAGATTCAGCCCGGTTTCGTCATTCTCCAGAGAACCTGTTCATGACCTCCGTGCTCATCTGCATATAGAGGTCGTAATTGACCCGAACCTTTTTTTCGTCCCGAGCCTTGACCAAGTAGGACTGTAGGAACCTGCTCTTTAGGGACTCCAAGAGAGTCGATCGTTCTGTGTCCTTGACCTTGGCGAAATCTTCCTTGGCGACCAGCTTGCGGTCCAGGACCCGGACGACGGCGTAACCCCCCTCGACCTCGATCGGCCGGCTCGGTTCCTCGATCGGAAGGGAGAAGGCCAGGTTGTCCACTTCCGGGTTCTCCCCGATGAGGCTCAGGTACTGCTCGCGTTTGTGGGCTTCAACAGTCTTGATCTCGAGGCCATTCTTCTGGGCGGCTTCCTCCCAGTTATCCTTAAGCCCGGCTAGAACCAGGGCGAGTTTCTCTTGGGCCAATTCCTTTTTTTGGATGTCCAGCATGTCCCTCTCGACGACGTCCCGGACCTCCTCGAGCTTGGCGGGCCTCTCGGGCTCAATCTTCTGGAGTTGGACGAGGCCGACTCCCGTATAGGTGTAAATGGCCGTCGAAATATCTTTTTCTTTCAGCGTGAACAGGGTCTGGCTGATCGATCCGGAGGGATCGAAGTCTTCCAGAGGATCAGTCTTTTTGAGAGGTCCGGTCGTCTTAACCTTATACCCTTCCTTCTGGGCGGCCACATCCAGGCTCTTTTGTCTGTGGGCCTCCTTTTCGACCTGGGTCACCTTGTTCGCGGCCAACTCGCGGGCTTTCTGATCTTCCAGGATGTTTTTGACCGTGGTCTTGACCTCGGTCAAAGGCCTGGTCGTCACGGCCGTCCTCTCGGCCACCTTGAGGATAGCCGCGCCGGTGTCGGTTTCGATGACCTCGCTTGTCTTGCCGGCCTCGATTTTCCCGATCTCTTCAATTTCCTTGGCCGGCAGGGCCGCCCAGGCCGAAAGACCCCAATCCCCGCCATCCTTGGCCTTGTCGTCTTTGGAGAACTTCCTGGCTAGCTCAGCGAAGTCCTCTCCTGACTGGACCCGCTTCAGGACGTCGGCGGCCTGGGCCAGGATCAGGGGCTTATCCTGGTCTGTGTATGGAAGAAAGATGCGGCTGACTTTGGTCTTTTCCGGTTCCTGGAACTGACTGAGATTATCCTTGTAGTACTTTTCGATCTCCGCGTCGTCAACCTTGACCTGTGTTTTGAGGTCGTCGGTCCTGAAGAACAGGTAGTCACCGGTCCTTTTCTCGGGAACCCTGTACGTGGACGGATTCTTTTCGAAGTGGGCCTGGATTGCGGCGCCTTCCGGCTTGTCCGTGACCTCGATCTTGTCTTTTTCGGCCACCAGATATTCGATCTTGGCCGATTCGTTTTGCTTTTTGTAGTTGTCCCAGACCTCTTCGTCGGAGACCGTGATGCCGGCCGTCAGGAGTTTGATGACTTTATCGATCAAGATCTCCTTCTTCAGGCTGGCCTCGAAATCGGCGAGGGGGATTCTGTTCCAATCCAGAACCCGCTTGTACTCCTTGAAGCCGATGAACTTGCCGTTTTTCTGGAAAACGGGATAGGAAACGATTTTATCGCGGACTTCCGGATCGGTGGCGCCGAGTTTCATGTCCTCGGCGATCTGGAGGAGAAGGGTCTGCTCGACCATCTGCTGGAGGACCTGCTGCGGGATATTGAGCTGCTGGATGAGGGCTTTGTTGAGTTGGCTGTATTCCCTTTTAACGGCCTCCAGACGCTGTCTTAACGTCTGAAAGTAGGCATCCGAGGAGATCCGCTCCTTTCCAATTGTCACCAGGGCACCGGTCCGGTTAGACTCTCCGAGACGGCCGGCGCCTCCCCAGATAGCGAATATGGCGACGACGAACGTCGCGATGATGATCCAGAGAGTGGGTTTTAAGGATTTGACGTTCTTTCTCATCGCTTTAAGCATGGCGTGACCTCTATTGGCATGGTTTCTTTTTTTTGTCTGTCCGGCGTCTGGCGCGCTTTCGCTCCTTTTCGAACGGGGGGAAAAGGCGTTCGTAGGTCGTGTCCAGGTCTTCCGTAAGAACCTTCGTCTGTCCGACCAACGGCATGAAATTGGAGTCCCCCGTCCAGCGGGGGACGACGTGAAGATGGTAATGGCCGACGACCCCCGCGCCAGCGCTCCGCCCGAGGTTCATCCCGGCGTTGAAGCCCTGGGGATGGTACTGGGCCCCGAGGACCTTGATGGTCAGCTTCAGCAAGCTGGCGAGCTCGGCGGCCGCGGCCGGACTCGTCCGGGCGAAATCCGCTGTGTGTCGGAAGGGGGCGATCATCAGGTGCCCCGGCGTATAGGGGAAAGTGTTGAGGATAATAAAATGATGGTTTCCTCGGTAGAGGATGTAGGCGTTCTTGTCCGCCCCGCTTTTCAGGGCGTCGCAGAGGACGCACCCCTTCATTTTCAGGGCGTTCTTGATGTACCGTTCTCTCCAGGGGGCTGGGATATAACGCATCACTTGTTGATCATCTCTTTAAGCAGCTTGCTCGGCTTGAAATAGAGGACTTTCTTCGGGGGGACTTTGACCGGCTCGCCGGTCCTTGGGTTCCGCCCGGACCTAGACGTCCGCTTGCGGAAGCGGAAGCTCCCGAAGCCGCGGATCTCGATCTCTTCCCCCTTGAGGATGGCTTCCTTGATCATATCGAAGAAAAGGTTCACCCCTTCTTCGGCTTCCTGCTTGGGGATGCTTAGCTCTTGCGAGATCTTGTTGATAAGATCTGCCTTGATCATATCACTCCTCCTTCTTGCTGTTTTTTTTAGGAGCATGAAATTGCTTAAGCTGGTCCTTCATGATATCGCCCAGCGTGAGCCCCCGGTCCTGGTGGTCCATGTATTTTTGAAACTCCTGGCGCTGGATATCGAACTGAGCCTGTTTGAAGCTCAGGGATATCTTATTGGCCTTGGGGGTCATCTTGATGATTTTGGCGTTCCGCTCCTCGCCGACGGTGAAAGATTCCGAAGGTTTCTCGATCTTCTTCTCGTCGAGCTCGGACAGGAAGACGACGCCCTCCACGCCGGGGACGATCTCCACGAAAACGCCGAAATCCGTGATCCGGACGATCTTGACCTTGATAATGTCGCCCACCTTCTGGCGGGCAAAGAAATCCTCCCAGATGTCCCCTTCGAGCTGTTTGATGCCCAAGGATACCTTCTGCTTCTCGACATCGATGTTCAGGATGACGGCCTCGACCTCGTCGCCGACCTTGAGCTTATTCGAGGGGTGCTGGATCTTCTCCCAGCTGATGTCTGAGATATGGACGAGGCCTTCGATTCCTTTTTCGACCTCGACGAAGGCGCCGAAATCGGTGACGCTCGTCACGGGACCCTTGATGCGGGAGCCGACGTTGTATTTCTGCTTGAAGAGCTCGAGGGGATGCGGCATGGCCTGCTTGAGACCCAGGGAGATCCGCTTCGTGGTCGGGTTGATCTCCAGGATGGTGACCACAACCTCCTGGCCCGGGGTGAGGACCTTCTTGGGGTGGACGAGCTTGCGGGACCAGCTCAGGTCCGAGATGTGGACGAGCCCTTCAACTCCTTTCTCCAGCTCGACGAAGGCGCCGAAATCGGTCAGGCTGACGACCTTGCCGGTGATCTTCTGTCCGGCCATATATCTCTGGTCGATATCGACCCAAGGGTCCGGGGTCAGCTGTTTGGTGCCCAGAGAGATTTTTTCTTCCTTCTCATTGAAGTCGAGGACGACGACATCGATCTCCTGCCCGACCTGAAAGAGCTCCGCCGGGTGGGCGACTTTTCCCCAACTCATGTCCGAGACATGGAGGAGGCCTTCCACCCCGCCAATGTCGACGAAGGCCCCGAAATTGGTCAGGGTCCTGACGTGGCCTTTGATTTTCTGGCCTTGGACGATGTGGCTGAAGATGCGGCGGCGCTTTCTCTCCCGCTCGTCTTGAAGGAAGAGCCTGCGGGAGACGACCGCATTCTCGCTTTTTCGGTCAAACTTCATGACCTTGAACTTGAAACTTTGCCCGATGAGGGCGTTGGGATTTCTGATCGTTTTGATATCGGCGTGGGATTCCGGCAGAAAGGCTTCGATCCCCACGTCGACAGTGTAGCCGCCCTTCGACCTCTCCTTGATGATGCCCGTCACCCAGCCGTTGTGTTCGAGGGCTTTTTCCAGGTTGTTCAGGGCTCTGATCGCGTCCGCCCTTTTTTTGGAGAGAATGAAATACCCTTCCTTTCGATCGGTTCTCTCCAGGGTCGCTTCGACTTCGACTCCCGGCTTCAGCTCGGCGATCTCGGGCTCCCGGAAATCCTCCATGGGGATCACGCCCTCGGTCTTTAGCCCGATATCTACGAGGACATGAGTCGGGGTTAACTTCATGATCCGGCCCTTGACGACCGTGCCCTGGGTGATCTCTTTGGTGCTGAACTGGTAACGGCTTAAAAGATCCTCATAGGCCTCTGACGACATCTTTTCGTCTTTTTCTGGATGTTTGTTTGCGTTTGTCATGGAACACTCTTTTCTCTTTTGATCTCATATTCGAAGCTGGACTTGATCCTTGTGGAAGCTTCTTCGAGGGCCTCGGGAGGAGTCGAAGCCCCTCCTGAGATCCCGATTGTTCTCGCTCCCCGGAGCATTCCCGGCTTGATCTCGCCCGCGGTTTCGATGAAGAACGTCCGGCGAAGGATCCGCTTCGAGATCCGGTAGAGCTTGCGCGTGTTGGAGCTTGCCCGTCCCCCGACGATAAAGAGGGTATCCACGCGGGAGGCAAGCTCGGCCGTTGATGCCTGCCGGGCCCGGGTAAAACGGCAGATCGTGTTGTGGACGGAAAGCTCGCCTGTCCGTCCGGCCAGGGCGGCGACGACCTTTTCAAATAGCTCAACATCCAGGGTTGACTGGGCGACCGCGGCCCGCTTCTTCTGCCAGGGGAGCTCTCGGGCTTGAGCCTCGTTCTCGATGATGATCCCCCTGGAGCGGCTATAACCGACCAGCCCCCGGATTTCGGCGTGCTCTCTGTCGCCGATGATGATGACCTCTCTATTCTTCCGGGCTAGCGATTCGACGAGTTTTTGAATTTCCTTGACGATCGGACAGGTCGCATCCACGATCTTAAGGTTCCTTCGGGTCAGGGCCCGGTAAGTCGCGGGGGAGACACCGTGGCTGCGAATAATAACCGTCCCGCCTTCGATGTCCCGGGCGGCAGCCGCAGAACGGACGCCGCAGGCCCGAAGGTCGGCGATGACCTGGGGGTTGTGGATGAGGTCCCCCAGCGTCGAGACCGGTCCGCTGACCGCACGCCGCGTCTGCTTGGCGATTGTCAAGGCTCTCTTGACTCCATAACAGAGTCCGCTTTTTTGGGCAATGATGATTTCCATTCTCAAGCGATCTTGGAATAGCGATTTATCTTAACCGAGCCCGGCCGCTTTGTCAACTCTAAGTGCAGGTGAAACCTGAACTTAGCGGCTACGCCTCGGATGCTTTCTCTTCTTGGAGGATCCTCGCGATCTCATCCTCCGAGGGGAGCTCATCGAGGCTGTTGAGCCCGAAATAAAGAAGGAATTTTTCCGATGTCCTATAAACCAGCGGGTTCCCGGGCGCCTTCTTTCGCCCAACGATCTTGATCAGCTTCTTTTCCAGAAGCGTCTTCAGCGCGGTTGTCGAATCAACGCCCCTCAGGGCCGAGATCTCGGCCAGGGTGACCGGCTGGTGGTAGGCGATCGTGCTGAGAGTCTCCAGAGCGGCGGAGGAAAGCCTGTTCTTGCGCTCGATTTGGAGAAGCCGTCGGACCGGACGGTCGTGCTCCGGCTTGGTCGCGAAAACGTAGCCGCCGCCTGTCTGAATGATCCGGATCCCGCGCCCCGACGAACCATAGCTCAAGATGAGTTCGTCGATCGCTTTCCTGATATCCTCGGCCGAAGCATCCTCCAGAACGCTCTGGATCCTGTCTGTCGTCAAGGGATCCTGGGAGATGAAGATTAGGGATTCGATCGTCTCCTTAAGGCCGTCAGTCATGGGAGTGGATCCTGCGGGAGGCCTTGCGGAGCCAGACCTTGATGGTTTGGAAGATCTCGGCCTGGACGGCCACGACGATCCGCGAATTTATGAGATCCAGGAGACAGAAGAACGAAACGAGGGCCTCTTCCAAGGATTCCTGGCGTTCAAAATATTCCTTGAAATCGATAGGGCCGTCTTTCTCGAGGGTGGCCAGGATCTCTTTTGTTTTCTCTTCGAGAGAGACGTTTTTTCCCTTGATGACCTGGAAATCCTGGGCGGCTCTCCTCTTCATCAACATGAAAAAGGACTCCGCCAGGCCAAAGAGAGATACTTCGGTGAAGTCCAGTTCGTCCCCACCCGGGAGGGGCGGGAGGAAGGCGCGCTTCCACTGCTGGAGCTGGTCGTCCTCTTTCTCGCGAAGCAGGGAGCAGGCGGCTTTGACCTTCTGGTACTCGAGGAGCCGGTTGACCAGCAGCTGCCTGGGGTCCCCTTCCTCGGCCAGGTCCTTTTCCCGGGGGAGAAGCATCTGGGACTTGATGTAGATCAGGAGGGCCGCGATGAAAAGGAACTCGGCTTCCCGGTCCAGATTGATCTGCTCCTTCCGGTCGAGGTAACGCAAGTAATCTCGGGTGATCGAAGCGATGGGAATATCATGGATCTCGATCTTCTTTTTTCGGATCAGGAACAGGAGGAGGTCCAGGGGGCCCTCGAAGATATCGAGTTTAACCTGGTAGCCTTCCGTCGTTTCGATCGCGTTCATGGAATTGCCGGCTCGATGGACCTGCCTAGAGACCGATAGCTGACCTCACGTCCTCCATGGTCTTCCGCGCTGTCCGCCGGGCCTTGGTGTTTCCTTCTTCGATAATCTCCCACACTCTACCGGGATGCTTTTCATAATATCGTCGCTTCTCCCAATAGGGGGTGAAAAGTCTGATGAGGCTTTCTATGACGACGTTTTTGCACTCCAGGCAGCCCACTTTCGCCGAGCGGCAGTCATTAGCCAACCGATCCCTTGTCTCCTTCTCCACGAAAGCCTTGTGAAGGGTGAAAACCGGGCAGTCGTCGGGTTCCCCGGGGTCCGATCGCCGTTTCCGCCTCGTGTCTGTCACCATGGGGGAGATCTTTTTGCGGATGACTTCCTCCGAGTCCTTGAGGTAGATGGCGTTTCCGAAGGACTTGCTCATCTTACGTCCGTCCGTCCCGGCCAGCTTGGGAATCTCGGTCAGGAGAATCTGAGGTTCGGGAAAGACGGGACCGTAGAGACGGTTGAAGCGCCGGGTAATTTCCCGGGCCAGCTCCAGATGGGCGGCCTGGTCCTCTCCGACGGGGACGACCTCGGCCTTGTAGATTAAGATGTCGGCCGTCTGAAGAAGCGGATAGCCGAGGAAGCCGTATGTGTTGAGGTCCTTGTCGGCGAGTTCCTGCTGTTGCTCCTTGAAGGTCGGCACGCGCTCCAGCCAGGGCAGCGGCGTGATCATGGATAGGATGAGGTGGAGCTCGGCGTGTTCCTTGATCTGCGATTGGACGAAGAGGACGCACTTTTCGGGGTCGAGACCCAGGCTGAGAAGGTCGCAGGCGACGTCGAACGTGTATCCTTTGATGACTTTTGAATCCGTATATTCTGAGCTCAGGGCGTGCCAATCCACAATGGAATAGAAGCACCGATACTCATCCTGGAGGCGGACCCAATTCCGGAGGGCGCCGACATAATTTCCGAGGTGGGCCGACCCCGTGGGCCGGATGCCGCTCAGAACCGTTTTTTTGGCTTGTTCGTTCATGTTCGTTTCGTCAGAAAAAGATGAGCGTAAAAATAAAGAGCTGAAGGGGCCGGATGATGATGTCTAAGAACCCGAGGTAGATCAGGACCAGGACGATGATGAACCCGAAGGGCCTGATGCGATCGTACTTCCGGACCGCCTCGTCGTGGAGGAGGCCGGCCAGAACCCCGCTCCCGTCCAGGGGCGGAACAGGGATGAGGTTGAAGACGGCCAGGTAGGTATTGACGAGGACGGCATAAAAGAGAATCAGGGACAGGCCCTGGAGGGGGAAAAAGCCGCGCGGGAACCCTTGTTTGTAGACGAGGAAGCTTCGCAGGAAGCCGGTCAGGCCGGGGCTTAGGAGTTTGAGAATGAGGATTAAGATCAGGGATGCGGCGGCGGCGGTCAAGTTTGCGGCTGGACCGGCCAGGGAAATCCAGAGGTTATCCCGGCGGGGGTTCCTAAGGTTATAGGGATTGACAATGACCGGTTTGGCCCACCCGAAGGCCGGGGCGCCAACGAGCACGAGAACCAGGGGCAGGAGAACCGTCCCAATTGGGTCGATATGCGCTATCGGGTTGAGAGAGATCCGTCCCATGCCGTGGGCCGTGGGATCGCCCATCCTATACGCTGCCCAAGCGTGCGACGCCTCGTGGATCGTGATGGCGAAAAGCAGGACAAAGAGGCTGATGACGATCGATAGATAATCCATTTTAATCCGCCGCTATTTATAGCACATCCGCGGCGGCTGTGTCTATCGGGCAAAATGGATGGATCCGCTTGTCGTCTTTATCCTTTTAATATCTTATTGACCTCATCCTTGTCCACGTCCAGGATATAGTTGATCCCGCTGATCCTGGCCGCATCATCGGTTAGGGCGGCGATGTCATCCCGGTTGATGTGCTCGAGCGAGAACTTGCGTCCTCCGGCCATCAGCTGCCGCAGCCCTTGGCTCAGCCGCTTGAAGTATGAATAGACGCCCATGGCGCCAGTCGGCAGATCATTGAAACGCTGGTTGTATTTTTTCTTAAGTTCGGGGGCCGTGACGAAGATCTCCTCGGTCGAGCTTCCGAAGCGTTCAACGTAAACCGGGATCTGCCCGTCCTTCACTCGGCTGCCGATGGTCTTTCCGACCATGGCCGAGGCCAAGGGGCCGCGGGCCATGCCGACCGCCTTGACGTAGGGCGCGCCGAGGGCCAGGGCCTTGAAAATCTGATCCTCGAAAGTAATGCCGCCGGCGAAGGCGATGTCCGGGAGGTACTCGCCGGCTTTGGCCAGCCGGTCGGCGTATTGATAGGTCAACGACCAGATCTCCACGCTCGGGATGCCCCACTCGTTCATCATCCGCCAGGGACTCATCCCGGTGCCGCCTCCGGCTCCGTCCACGGTCAGGAAATCGATCTTAGCCTTGGAGGCGAACTTGACGGCCCGGGCCAGGTCGGCAGGCCTGTAGGCTCCGGTTTTGAGGAAGACGTATTTGGCACCGGCCTTGCGGAGGTCTGCGACCCGCTTCATGAAGCTCTCCTCCTCGACCATGCCCAGACGGGAATGGCGCTCGAACTCCTTGAAGCTTCCCTTCTCAAAAGCCTGGATGACGCTTGGCTCCTCAGGGTCCGGAAGGACAATATAGCCTCGCCTCTTGAGCTCCTGTGCTTTTTTGAGGCTCTTGATCTTGACCTCGCCCCCGATGTCCTTTGCTCCCTGACCCCATTTCAGCTCGACGATCTCGACGCCGAGCTTTTCGATGGCATATTCCTGCACGCCGAGTCGGGTGTCTTCGACATTGGCCTGGACGACGACGCCGCCGTAGCCGTCGTCCTGCCAGTCCTTGTAGCTTCGAACCCTGAACTCCATATCCGGGGAGCGAACGACCCGTCCATTCTTGAACTCGGAGCCCTCGTCCATGCCGCAGACGTTTTCGCCGATCGTTAAGATGGTGCCGGAGATGGCCGCTCCCGCGGCCAACCCTTCCCAATTTTGCTTGGCTACGTTGGTCGAACCCATGCCGCCTAAAACAAATGGCACTCGGAGCTTGATGGCCTTGTTGCGTCCGATCCGGGTTTCTATGCCGACTTTCTCGAAGGTGGCCTTGTCGCTGTCGGCCTCCACACCCCAGGCGCCCGCAGCCGTCCCCATGATGCTAAAATGAGATAGGTCCACCGGATATTCTTTTTCCGACGCGGCGGTGATGATTCCGAAGGGTTGGGGATAGAGGACTTCGGCCCCGCGGTAGGCCGATTTCCCAATCTCGCACATGCCGATGCATCCGTCCACACAGGTCACGCACATCCCGCTGAAAGGGCTGATGGACCCCTCGGTCCGGTTCTTGGTTAATGTCGCCGCGCTCCTGTTGAGCCTCGTGTAAGACATGATTTGTTACCTCCTTGTCATCTCTTTCATGAGTATTCGATATTTCATGGTTCGTCAAAAGCTATTTTTTTTCCTGGACGCAGGTGCCGCATCGTCCGGCGTCGTACATCCAGCACTGAAGCTCATCGTAGTGGTCCAGGCAGGTGGGGTTCATCGTCAAGCAGGCATTGCAAATGGGCGTCTCGGCGTTTGGCCCCTGGCAGCGGAGCTGGCAGGCCGGGCAGATGTAGATGCAGGCTCCGCACAGCCGGCATTCCTCGGACCTGATGTCGAAGGGCGTCGAGATTTTCCGTTTGTAGCCGCGTTTCTGGAAACCTATGGCCCGGGCGTTCATCTGCTCATCGCACATCCGGACACAGAGGCCGCAGGAGACGCATTCCTCGTTGCGGGGTTTGAATCGTTGCTGGGTTACCCCGAACTTTGAGGCCAGGTCCTGGATTTTCTTGGAATAGGGAGCCGTCGAGAGCATGAGCTCGATCATGATCCGCCGTGCCTCCACGACCCTTTTCGTATCCGTCTTGATGACCAAGCCTTTTTCTACCGTGCGCGTACAGGAACTGACGAGCTTTGATGCCGGCCCGCTTCCGATTTCGACCAGGCAGAGCCTGCACCCTCCGTATGGGGTCAGCCCCTCATTCCAGCAGAGAGTCGGGATCGCCAGCCCGTAGAACCTGGCCGCTTCGAGGATGGTCCAACTCTCTTCGGCGAGGACTTCCAAACCGTTCAAGATGATTGGGATCATGTTGCCCTTCCTGTGGAAGCCTTGCCGTCCTCGGTCTGCAGATCACACCGCAGGCAGCGCTTGGCTTCCTGGACGGCTTCATCCTCGGTCAAGCCAATCTCGACCTCCTTGAAGTTTTTCCTTCGACGGGAGACGGCGAGATGTCTCATCTGAGGCCTCTTGGCTTTATCCGCCTCCTCTTCGCTGAGCGTCTCTGGACTGACATACATCGAAGGCCGGGTGAGACGATATTCGCGGCGGAGGGGCTTCCCGTAGATATATTTCTCGATGGTTTCGGCGGCAAGCTTGCCGGCGGCTATGGCCTCGACGACGGAGCCCGGGCCCGTAACGGCGTCGCCTCCGGCAAAAACTCCATCCCAGGTCGTCATGGACGTCTCCTTGTCGATAACGATGTTTTCCCTGTCCCTAAGGATACCGTCTGTATCGACGATATAGGAGGTGTCGGGCCGTTCGCTGATGGCCAGGATGAGTGTATCGAGCGACGTCGTAAAATTAGATCCCTCGATGGGCACCGGCCTCGGGCGGCCACTTGCGTCTTTCTCGCCGAGTTTCATACGGACGCATTCGATGGCGACCGCTTTCCCGTCCTTTGTGACGACCTTTACAGGCGCAACGAGGAACTGGATATCTATGCCCTCTTCGATGGCGGCATCGACTTCTTCGGTCAACGCCGGCATCTCAGCCCTGGTCCGACGATAGAAGATGGCCACGCTCTCGCAGTCCTTATCGCGGAGGGCGGCACGGGCGGCGTCGATGGCCGAGTTTCCACCCCCTACAACGCAGACCCGCTTGCCTACGGGGACCTTTTTACCGAGATTCAGCTCTCTCAGGTACTCCACGGAGTGAAGAACCCCCAGGGAGTCTTCCCCAGGAATGCCCATCAGCAGGGACTTGCCAGCCCCCGTGGCGCAATATACGGCCTTGTAGCCGGATTTAAACAAGCCTTCGATGCTGATATCCCGGCCCATAATGATGCCGGTCCGGATTTCGACACCGGCAGCCTTGATCCTTTCGATCTCTTTTTGGATGACCGGCTTCGGCAGGCGATGGTCAGGGATCCCGACAGCCAGCATTCCGCCTGCGACCGAAAGGGCCTCGAAGATCGTCGGCTGGAAGCCCTTCCTAGCGAGGAAATATCCGGCCGCTAATCCCGCCGGCCCAGCGCCGATGATCGCGATCCTCTCCCGGTTCTGTTCGACGGGTTCCGGAATATAGATGATGCCGTTTCGATCCGCCCAATCCATCACGAAGCGCTTGAGGCCGCGGATGGAGATGGGATCTCCCGCCTCGCCGGCCGCGCAGACCTTCTCACAGGGATGGTTGCAGACCCGGCCGCAGACTGAGGGCAGAGGATTGTCCTTCATAATGACACGGAAGGCCTCCTCAAAGTTTCTCTTGGCGATGAGGGCGATGTAGGTCGAAGCCTCCTGGTCTATAGGGCACGAGTATTGGCACGGAGATGAAACGATCTCCTTGCAGACCATGGCCGGGCATCTTTTCAGCTTGATGTGAGCCTCATACTCATCCCGAAAATATCGGAGGGTGGAGAGAACCGGATTGGCGGCCGTTTGTCCCAAGCCGCACAAGGAAGCATCCTTAACCACTTTGGCCAATTCTTCGAGGAGAACCAGGTCCCCTTCCTTTGCCTTGCCTTCCGTGACGTCTTTAAGGATCTCCCACATTCTTTGCGTTCCCTCCCGACAGGAGAGGCACTTGCCGCAGGATTCGTCGCGAAGGAAGTTAAGGAAATATTTGGCCAGGTCAACCATACACGTCTTCTCGTCTAAGACGATCATGCCGCCTGAACCCATCATGGCCCCGGCTCCCGTCAGGCTCTCGTAGTCGACGGGCAAATCCAGGAGCTTGGCGGGGATACAGCCGCCCGACGGGCCGCCGATCTGGATGGCTTTGAATTCCCTGTCCTGGGGAATACCGCCGCCTATTCCGTAAACAATGTTCCGAAGCGTGATTCCCATCGGGACTTCGACCAGCCCCGTGTTGTTGATCTTGCCTACAAGGGAGAAGATCTTTGTTCCTTTGCTCGTCTCTGTTCCGAGGCTCGCAAACCATTGGGCGCCGCGGCGGATGATATTCGGGACAGTGGCCCAGGTCTCAACGTTGTTGATGATCGTTGGTTTTCCCCAGAGGCCCTTTTGGGCGGGGTAGGGAGGTCTCTGCCTAGGGGTTGCGATCCGTCCCTCCACGGAAGCGATCAAGGCGGTTTCCTCTCCGGAGACGAAGGCCCCCGCGCCCTGGACGATTTCGACATCGAAATCGAATCCGGTCCCAAGGATGTTCTGCCCGAGCAGGCCGTATTCCCGCGCCTGGCGGGTAGCAATGTCGATGCGCTTGACCGCAAGGGGATATTCGTTTCGGATATAGATGACGCCCTTCTCGGCCCCTATCGCTTTTGCGCCAATGACCATCCCTTCGAGAACCGCGTGGGGATCGGCCTCGAGAACGGAACGGTCCATGAACGCGCCCGGATCCCCCTCGTCGCCGTTACAGATGATATACTTGGGCGTCGCTTTTTCTTTTCGGCAGGTTTCCCACTTCTTGCTCGTGGGAAAGCCGGCGCCGCCTCTTCCTCGAAGCCCGGAGGCAGCGATTTCGGCGATGATCTCGTCCGCTGTCATCTCCGCCAGGGCCTTGGCCATAGCCTCATAGCCATCGAAGCCGATGTATTCTTCAATCTTCTCAGGATCGATCCGGCCCCGGTTCCGGAGCACGATGAGCCGTTGATGCTTGAAGAAGGCGATGTCCCTCATTTTTGGGATGGGGTCCTTCTCCTTGGGCGGAACGTACATAAGTTTTTTTACGGGTCTTCCTTTGAGAAGATGCTCTTCTACGAGAAGGGGAACGTCTTCGATCTTGAGCTGTTGATAGAAGATGCCTTCAGGCTGAACCATGAGGATGGGGCCCCTCTCGCAGAATCCATTGCATCCCGTGGCGATGATAAGAACCTCATCCTGGAGGTTACGCTTCCGGACCTCCTTTTCGAGAGCCTCCTTGATCTTGAAAGATCCGCAAGAAACACACCCGGTGCCGGCGCAGATTAATAAGTGAGCTCTATATTGTTTCAATAGTCCCCCCATCAATATAAAGTTTCGCTTCCAACCGCTAGGGCGTATTCGGTCGCCGGCTGGCCGCCCAGGACGTGTTTGACGAAGATCTTCCGCATCTTCGCCGGAGTGAGCTCGAAATACTTGATCGGCGGCTGGTTTTTGAGCTCGACCGTGGCCATCGGCTCTCGGTTGCAGAGCCCTGCGCAGCCGGACGTCGTTACGATAACGTCCGTGACCTTCTCTTTCTTCATCTCATCAAGGACGGCGTCCATGATCTCGCGGGCGCCTGCCGCGATCCCGCATGTTCCCATATGGACCGTAATCTTAGCCCTACCTGCGCCCTCCCGGATGGTCGTCATGGCTCTGGCTTTTTCCCTGATTTTTTCTAGGTCTTGGATGCGGAGTTTTTTCTTTTCTGCCATCAGATTTCCTTTCCTTTGTTCGTGTTCTCCCGATCCTTTTCGGTCCTGCCCGCAAAAGCCTTGCGACCGCCCCCTATCAGGGGGCTGCACTTCTTAATGACCTTGATGCGCGCATCCTGACTTCTGATCTTCGGGGTTTTTGATATTTGGCCAGAATCGTTCCGACCTTCCGGACCGTTGTATGGCCGTGGTATTTTTTGTCGACGACAACGACAGGTCCGATGGCGCAGCAGCCAAGGCAGGCGATAGTCTCCAAGGTGAATCGGAGGTCCTTTGTTGTTTCACCGGCGGAGATGCCGAGCCGTCGTTCAAATTCGTCCAGGATCCTTTGTCCTCCTCGGACATGACAGGCAGTCCCCAGGCAAACCAAGCACGTATGTTTGCCGCGGGGGGTGAGGCTGAAAGCGCGGTAGAACGTGGCCACGCCGATGGCGTCGATGAGGGGGATTCGGAGCTCACTCGCGACCAACTGGAGGGATTCCGGAGGGAGATAATTGCAGGCGGCCTGGATATCAAGAAGGATGGCTATGAGGTTCCTTTTTTGACGCTTGTGCGATTTGATGATGCTTTGGATTTTCTCTTTCTTGATGATCAAGGCATTCCCTCCAGTAATGAATATAAGTGTTATGATGGATGGAGTAAACCATTATAATCTTATCCATATAAAAATCGAACCTCATATATATCAGAACGAATTTACGCTTGTCAAGCCATTCAGGTTCAGGAGTTCCCCCAATAATTTATGGATCGAAGAGTGTATGTTGGAGAGGGAGAGGGTTTTGTAGCTCCAAGAGTCTTTTGAGTCCTTGGGTTTGGCTGTAGAGGAACTGCCGGATTCCAT
>CAZJBD010000007.1:18761-36008 GCA_964544265.1 uncultured Eubacteriales bacterium | reverse complement strand
AAGAACAGAACCATCTCGACCCCCTTAATGGACCGGGCCAGGGTCGTGATATCCTCGGTATCGATCTCTTTGAGATTAAGGTCCGACAAATTCTTCTTGAACATGGTGATCGTGGCGATGTTTCCCCTTCCGTTCATACGCAGCGTAGAAAGGACCTGCCCCAGGAGCTTGATCTTCTCGGGGGGATTGTTGCAGTAGAGCATCTCCGAGACCTTGATTGGGCTGGCCCCCAGGGTTGTCAGCTTGTAGCAGGTTTCGAAAGCCTTGGCCGTCGTATTCGAGAATTGGAACGAACCCGTGTCGGAGACGATCGCGCAGTAAAGATAATCAGCGGCCGTCGGGGGCATGGGAGCCCCGAGGCGTTCTCCCAGTTCGAAAACCATCTCGCCGACGGCGGAGGCCAGGGGATTGATCCAATTGACGTCCGCATAAGTAAAGTTGGAATAGTGATGGTCAATATTGATCTTATAACAGTTCCCCATGTTATCCTGGCCGGACCTGGAAACGTCGGCACACTCAAGGAGGATGACCATATCGAATTCTGCCGGATCGATCTGACCGATACGGATGCGGTGGGCTTCAGGGAAGTGACAGAACGGGAACGGTGTGTTGTCCTTATTGATGATTGCCATCGTTTTGCCGAGCTGCTCTCCCATGATAGCCAAAGCAAAGCTCGTGCAGACGGAATCGCCGTCAGGCCTGAGGTGGGAGGTGATGGCGATCCTCCGGCTTCCAAGAATCTTCCGGCAGATCAAATCAACGGGATCAGGTTTCATGTCTCTTTGCTCTCTCGAACAACCGGTCCAGTCTTTCTTGGTCTTCCAGGGTCGGATCCAGGGAAAAAATAAGTTCGGGATTATACTTTAAATTGATCCGGGTGGCAAGGATTCTTCGGATGTGCCCCTTTCTCTTTTCGAGCAGGGCAAGAAGGGCTTCCTTGTTGCTTTCGCCGAAGACGCTCAGATAGACATGAGCGGTCATCAGGTCATCGGTCACCTCGACTCGGGTGACCGTGATGAGCCCCGGAACTTGGCCTTGGACGTCCTCGATAAGGAAGCGGCCGAGTTCCTCCTGAATGAGGCTTCCAACCCGCTTGCCCCGTCGGTTTGTTGTCATCTCCCGCCCTCGTTCCCGCGGCCTGCGACGTCAGAAATAGTCGATCCGATGGTCCACGATCGTCCCTTCGAGGCATTCCTCGGACTCGCTAAGGATTCTATTCAGGAGGTCCTCAACGTCGTGGGGCCGGCTGTTGACGGCCGCGATGGCAATCCTGGCCCTCTGCCATTTGTCCTGGAAGTCAACCTCGGCGATGGAGACGTTGTGCCTGCCGCGGAGGCGATCTTTAAAACCCTTCAAGTTCCGTCTCTTATCCTTGAGAGAACGGGAATAGGGGAATAGAACTTCCAGAGACAGGACACCCACGACCATCGTCTTCCCGCGAACCATTGGGCCTATTCGGCCTTGACCTTTTCCTTGATGGTGGCTTCGATGACGTCACCCGGCTGGAATTCGTGGAATTTTTCCAGCCCGATGCCGCACTCATAATCCTTCTTGACCTCGGTGACGTTCTCCTTGAGGTGCTTCAAAGAGGAGATTCGTCCCTGGTGGATGACCTCCTTGCTCCTCAGGACGCGAATCTCCGAATTTCGTGTGATCCTCCCGTCCGTGATATAGCATCCTGCGATGGTGCCGATCTTAGGGATTTGGAAGATTCTCCGGACTTCCGCCCGACCTTGATAGGTCTCCTTAATGACCGGCTCAAGCATGCCGATGAGGGCCTTGCTGATGTCCTCCGTGAGCTCGTAGATAACCCGATAGGTTCGGATCTCGACGTCTTCTTTCTTGGCCAGGTCCATGACCTTGGGATTGGGCTTGAGGTTATATCCGATGATAATGGCATCGGAGGCAGAGGCCAGGAGGACATCGGCCTCGGTGATGGCCCCCGTCGCGGCGTGAATGATCTTAATCTTCACTTTTTCCGTGCTGAGGGAGGGGAGGACCTCCGTAAGGACCTCGACGCTGCCCTGGACATCGGCCTTGAGGACGATGGACAGCTCCTTGACTTGTCCCTCCTCGATCTTTTTGAAGAGCTCGTCCAGGGTGACGTGCTCGGGCCGGACCGGCTCCTCTTTTTTGATCTTAGATAAGCGGTATTGGGCGATCAGCCTGGCCGTTTCTGTATCGTCCACGACCTGGAAGGAGTTCCCGGCCGCGGGAACCTCAGAAAAGCCGAGAACCTCGACCGGCAAGGAAGGCCCCGCGCTCTTGATGGGCTTCCCGGCGTCGTCAAACAGGGCCCGGACCTTTCCGGTGACCGTCCCCGAGATGAACGCTTCGCCGTGGCCGAGCGTTCCTTGCTGGATGATGACGGTCGCCAGGGGCCCTTTTTGAGAATCCAACCGGGCTTCGAGGACGACGCCCTGGGCGGGGCCCTTGGGGTTGGCCTTGATCTCTGTGACTTCGGCCAGGAGCAGGATCATCTCGAGCAGGTCGTCGATATTCTTTTTGTCCTTGGCGGAGATCTCCACGCTGACAGTCTTGCCTCCCCACTCCTCCACAAGCAGGCTTTCCTTTGACAATTGCTGCTTAACCCGCTCCGGATTGGCCTCGGGCCTATCGATCTTGTTGATGGCCACGATAATGGGGACGCCCGCGGCCTTGGCATGATCGATGGCCTCCTTTGTCTGGGGCATGACGCCGTCGTCGGCGGCCACGACCAAGATGACGATATCGGTGAGCTTGGCTCCCCGGGCCCTGAGCTGGGTGAATGCCTGGTGGCCTGGGGTGTCGATGAACGTGACGGGGCGGTTCTTATATATGACCCGATAGGCTCCGATGTGCTGAGTGATCCCCCCGGACTCCTTATCAACGAGCCGGGAAGAGCGGATGGCGTCGAGAAGAGTCGTCTTACCGTGATCGACGTGGCCCATGATGGTCACGATGGGGGGCCGGGCGACCATTTCCGAGGCCTGACTCTCGGCCCGGAGCTTCATTTCCCGCTCGAGCGAGACGCACTCCACATCGAAACCGGTCAGGGCCGCGAGAGGCGCCGCATGGACGTCATCGACGAGGTCATTGGCCGCGAGCGCGAATCCTTTCTCCTCGAGTTTATCAAGGAGGTCCTTGAGCCTGATCTTCGTTTTTTCGGAGACGTCCTTAATCGTCATTCCTTCCCGCAGGAGGAGCTTGGGCTTGGGCTTCGGAGCGCTTTCGGCGGCCGGTTTCGCAGCCTTTTTAACGGTTGGTTTTTTCGTTGTTGGGTTGTTCATGTCCGTTGTTCTTCTTGAATTGAGATTTTCCAGCCCACAAGCCGCGATGCAAGCTTGACGTTAATCCCTTTCTTGCCGATGGCTAAGGACAGCTGGTCCCTGGCGACAGAGGCTTGAAGGACTTTATCGACCTTATCTTGGACGAGGACGCTTTCCACTTTGGCCGGACTGAGGGCCGCCTTGGCGTACAGGATCGGGCTTGGGTTCCACTCGATGATGTCGATCTTCTCGCCGGCGAGTTCTTTGGAGACCGCCAGGATCCGGTTTCCTTTGATTCCGATACAGGCTCCGACGGGGTCAATATCCTTCTCCTTGCTCTCCACGGCGACCTTGGCCCTCTCGCCCGGCTGTCTGACAATATCCTTGATCTCGATGGTCCCGTTGGCGATCTCCGGGATCTCGAGCTCGAGAAGCTTGGCCAAGAATTGAGAGTGGGCCCGTGAAACGATGATCTGGGGCCCCTGAAATCCCTTGAGGACTTGGATGATGACCGCTTTGACGCTGTCGCCCCTTTGAAACTCCTCATTGAAGAGCTTCTCGCGCAGGGGGAATATGACGTCGGTCTTGTTGACTTCCAGGATGATCACGCTGTTCTCAAAACGACGGACGACACCCGTGATGATCTCCCCCAGGCGCGGTGCAAACTGGCCATAAACCTTCTCCTGCTCGGCGTCCCGGACTTTCTGGAAAATGACCTGCTTGGCGGCCTGGGCGGAAATGCGACCGAGGGTATCCGCTGGCAGGTCAACCTCGATTTCGTCCCCGGGATTGGCCCCCGGCTGGATCCCGCGGGCTTCTTCAAGGGAGATCTCACGGGCCGGATTCGTCGGCTGAGGAACGGCTTTCTTGATGACATAAACCCTCAGCTCGCCCTTCTCCGGACGAAAAAGGACCTGAATGTCTTCCCCATGGAGGAAAAACTTGGCCGAGGCCACCCGGAGCGATTCCTCGATGGCCTGGATGATGATGCGAGGCTCGACCCCGCGCTCTTTGCTGAGCTGGAGGATCGTGTTCCAGACGTTGACTTTCATGCCTGCAGTCTTATTCCCTTTGGGAAACGGAAAGACAAAAGATTATACCCAAATCCGGGAAGAAGTGCAACGAGATCAAAAAGACTTCGTACCGACGATTGAATGTGAGTCGGAAAAACCACCCACGCCTGGCGATCAAGGCCAGGCGGGCGGCTGGTCTGAATCTGGCGAGAGTAAAAGACCCTGTGTTTTCCTCACTCGTCCAGCCTGTTTAGCGTCTCTCCATGAAGACTGTAGGGTCCGTATCCGCTGATAAGGACCTCGACGAAGCTGTTCCGGACATCCCGAGGGGAGCTGAAATTGACGACCTGGAATCCTTCGGTCCTTCCAGAGTACCGGCCGGCGCCTTCCTTACTTTCCCCATCGCAGAGAACCTTGGACGTCTTTCCGATGAGCCTCCCGTTTCTGGTGAGCTGGATGTCTTTCTGAAGATTTTGGAGGATGATCAACCTTTTTCTTTTGACAACCAAAGGGACGTCGTCCTCGATTCCGGAGGCGGCGGTTTGGGGGCGGGGTGAATAACGAAAAGAAAAGATATTGGCGAATTCTATTTTTTTCAGGATATCGAGGGTTTCTTCGAAATCGCTTTCCGTTTCTCCCGGAAAGCCCACGATGATGTCCGTGCTCAACGCGATATCCGGCATCAGGTCCTTGAGCAGGGCGACTTTTTCCAGGTATTCCTCCCTGGTATAGCCCCTGTTCATCCTCGCCAGCACGGCCGTTGAGCCGGATTGAAGGGGGAGGTGGAGCTGCCGGCAGATATTCGGATGGTCGGCCATGGTCCGGACGATCTCCGGAGAAAGATCTTTGGGATGGGAGGTGATGAACCGAATCCATTCGATGCCTTCAACCCGGCTCACCATCCTCAGGAGTCCGGCGAAATTCGCCCCTGTCTCGGGGTCCTGATAGGAATTCACGTTCTGACCCAGAAGCTGGATCTCCTTGTATCCGCCCTTGGCGAGGTCCAGGACCTCGGCCCAAACGTTTCGCATCGGCCGGCACTTTTCTCGACCCCGGCTGAAGGGAACAACGCAGTAGGCACAAAAATTGTCGCATCCTTCCATGATAGGCACGTAGGCGCTGACGCGGCTTTCCCTCAGGGTTTCGGCGGACCCAATCTCGTGCCAAGCACGGCTCCAGCTTGTCAGGAGGAGCTTTCGCTCCCGCTTTTGTGAGAGAAGCGAGGGGAGTTCATGATAATGATCGGGGCCGATGATGACGTCGATATCGGGTCTTTTCTCGAACAAGGCCCCTCGGCGGATCTGAGCAACGCAGCCCAGGACGCCGATGACCTTGTTCCGATCCTTTTTGAGAGGGGAGAGGCGGCCGAGAAAAGAATCTATTTTTTCCTCCGATTTCTTTCTCACTGCACAGGTATTGACGAGGATGATATCGCTTTCTTCGGCCGAGAGGGCTTTTGTGGCGCCCGCCCGGACCAGGAGACCGGCGACGTGCTCGGAATCGTTCTCGTTCATCTGGCAGCCAAAAGTTTTGATGAAAAAACGGCATCCTTCGAGGTTTGCGGACATATTCCCGGGCCTTGGACAGAACATTATACACCAATGGAAATAACGGGGGGATTAAGCTCTGAGCAGGTCTTCCACAATTTCAACGGCCGAGACGACGAGTTGAGGGCAGAGGTCGTCATGAAGCTTTTGGTCCCGCGCGATCTTCGCTCCTTCCGGCGTTCCGATGTCGCAGCCCAGAAGGTCCCTGCAGCGGAGGGCGCCGTGCCGGGCTCGGAAACGCCGGGCGAGTTCAAGGCAGAGGGCGTACGTCTTCTCTTTGGCGGCGTCATCTTTTGCCCGCGTTTTTCCATGCTTCAACCCGATGACCATGAACGCGCCGGTCAGGGCGCCGCACGTTTCGGCCATTCTGGCCATGCCCCCGCCGAATCCTTGGGAGATGCGGAGGGCGGTCTTCCGGGGGATTCCGAATTCATCGCGGAAGGCGGCGAGGACCGCCTGTGAACAGTTAAATCCCTTTCTAAAGGTAGCTTCGGCTTGTTCTTCCCTATTCATGGTCACCTCCTGGTCCAGGTCAAGAGACCGACCTCGACCGAGCCGTTTTTTCCCCGGCCAGAACACCCGCCAGCATTTCCCTGGCGGTCTGAAGAGAAGCTTTGCTGATCTTGGCCCCCGAGATGAGACGGGCGATCTCCTCGACCCGTTCCTCGGCCTGTAGCTTCCTGACGGATGTGTAGGTCCTTTCTTTCCCGAACCTTTTATCGATCCGAAATTGGTGGGCGGCGGCCGCGGCAATCTGAGGAAGGTGGGTGATGCAGATGACTTGGTGTTTCTGGGACAGGGACCCGAGTTTCTCGGCAATAAAAACCGCCGTTCCACCCCCTATGCCGGAATCGATTTCATCGAAGATGAGCGTCCTTGAGGTCTCTGCCTCTCTACCGATGGATTTTAAGGCCAGCATGACTCGGGACAATTCGCCTCCCGAGGCGATCTTCCGAAGGGGCCGGAGCTCCTCGCCGGGATTCGGCGAAATGAGGAACTCCACTTCGTCCGTTCCGCCCTCCTGAATAGTGGCTGGATTCTCCAGCCCTGGAGCGGTCGTCCGGACCTCGACTTTAAAGGCGGCCTTGCTCATCCCCAGGATGGCAATCTCTTTTTCCATGATTGCGGCCAGCTTATTGGCCCCGCTGACGCGGAGGGCCGTGAGTTTCCCCGCCTTCGCGACGTAATCTTTGAATTTCTTCCCGATCTCCTCAGCCAGCCCCTCCAGCCTTTCTTGTCCCGAGGCCAAGGCCTTTTCTTCGGCTTTGATCCCTTCAAGATAGGCAAGGACCTCAGGGATCCCCCCTCCGTATTTTCGTTTGAGCTTATCGATGATATGGAGCCTTTCCTCGATCATCTCGATGTCATCGGGCGTCCCGGTGTTCCCTTCCTTGAACTTCATGAGTCCGTGCGCGAGCTCGCGCACGGCGATCGAGAACTCCTCGACCAATTGGCCGGAGGATGCGAGGGAAGGATCATACGGAACGAGCTCTTTCAAGACGTTCTTCAGCTTGGACAGAAGAGGGAGGATGGACTCTTCCTGGGCGTAGCTCAGGTCCAGCGCATGGTCAATGAGCCCGGCGATCTTGCCCGCATTTTTCAGGATCTCCCGATTCTGGATAAGTCCTTCTTCCTCGCCCGGCCTGAGCCCGGCCCCCTCTATCTCCCTGACCTGGTAGGCCAGGAAATCAAGTCTCTGGTCCCGCTCCCGGCTCTTGGACTCAAGCTCTTGCTTCTGAAGGAGGAGGGACTTCAGCTGGCGGGCGGCCGCCGAAACCTGTTCTCTCAGAGAATCGGCGTCCAGGAACGCATCCAGGTAGATGAGGTGGTTTTGGAGATGGAGAAGGAATACGTGGTCGTTCTGGCCATAGATATCGACGACAGCCGTCCCGGCTTCCTTGAGCTTCCGGACCGGAATAAGGACGCCGTTGATATAGGCCTTTCCGGGTCCCTGTTCTGAGATCCGTCTCTGGACGAGTAGCTCCTCGCCTTCCTCCAGTCCGAGGTCATTGAGCCTCGCGGCCATTCCCGGCGCCTCGATAACCGCTTCGACCGAAGCTTCGTTTTTTCCAGTCCGGATGTAGTCGGGCGATCCCTTTTCGCCCAGGATGAGGCGGATGGCGTCGATAATGATGGATTTTCCCGCTCCGGTTTCCCCGGTCAAAATCGAGAAGCCGTCATCGAGCTTGAGCTCGAGTTCCTCGATCGTCGCCAAGTTCTTGATGCGAAGGGACTTGATCATGCCGCTCCGCTTATTTTGATGACTCTCGCTCACAGGGAACGAGGGCCCGACTCGGATATCCCTCCGCTTCCCAGTTCGCGGCGGATCCTAAAGGAGAGACGAAGCGGGCGGCCGCTGCCGTCTCAGCGGCCGGGAATCCATGCAAGGCCGTCCTTCCTTTCATATCAATATTCTATCTGGAATTCGCATCCTCGATTTCGGGGAAAGGCTATTTTTGCTTCTTTGCTTTATCAGCGGCTTCGATTTCCTGGAGCCGTTTCTGAGCCTGCTTGACGAAGCCGCTTTTCGGATAATCCGTGACGAGTTTTGTGAAATAAGGGACGCCCTCGTCAACCTTGTTCCATTTGTAATAAGAGTCCCCGAGGTAGAAGAAGACGGCGTCCATCTTCGAGAAGCCTGGGTAGTTGGTGACCAGCTCGGTCAGTCGGCTCGTTGATGCCTTGTAGGCCTCGGCCCGATAATAATGAGTGGCGATGGCCAAGGCGTGATCAGCCAGCCTCTCTTCGCATATCTTGATCTTATCCTGGGCGGACTTGGCCTGTTCGCTCAGCGGATAGGCCGTGACGACCTTTTTGAACTCAGCGAGGGCCTGGGTCGTCTTGGACTGGTCCCGCCCGGCTTTGAGCGTCTTGGTGAAGGAGGTCATCCCGATTTGGTATTGGCAATAGGCCGCCGAAGGGCTGTAGGGGTAAAGGTTAATGAATTCGCGGTATTCGGCTGCCGCCAGGATCATGTTGCCTTCGTCGCCTTTTTTAAAATAGGCGTCGGCGATGAGGAGTTTGGCCCTCTGGGCGTAGAAGCTCTTCGGGAAGGAATCGATGACCTGGCGCAGGTAGAGGAGGGCCTTCTCCATATCCTTTTTGATCTCCGCTTCTCCGAGCTTGAAAAGGGCTTCGTCGGACGAGGCGATCTCAGGAGCGACCTCGACATTCTTTTTTTTGCAGGCGGGAAAGACCAGGGCGACAAAAAGGCAGAGAATAATTGCGGCGCCCGTTCTCCACACGTTCGGTTTCATCTCTTGCATCCTCACATTTCAGGAAGAATAGAGCTGCTGGATCCAGCGCCATTCCTGTTCGAGCCCGTCATCGAGACGGGTGTTGGGGGAATAGCCCATGTCCCTCCGCGCCTTCTGGATGTCGGCCCAGGTGTCGGGGACATCTCCCTTTTCTTTTTCAGCCCGGCGGATACGGACCTTCATATGGCAGATTCTCTCCATGAGCCGGATCACGTCCTCGAGTTTCTTGCGATGGCCGCCTCCGATGTTGTAGGTTTCGCCGGGCTTCCCAGAGGCGAGGGCGGCCAGGCTGGCCTGGACGATATCGGCCACGAACGTAAAATCCCTGGTCTGTTGACCGTCCCCGAAGACGACGATCTCCCGATCCTCGGTCAAGGCTTTGAAGAACTTGTGGAAAGCCATGTCGGGCCGTTGGGAAGGTCCGTAAACCGTGAAGAGGCGAAGGGATACGGCCGGGACTCCGAAGTTCTTATAATAGAGAAAACAGAGCTGTTCAGCCGCGAGCTTGCTGACTCCATAAGGAGAAAGGGGATGGACGGGGCTTGTCTCTGACATCGGGAGGGTGGGGGTCAGGCCATAAACCGATGATGACGAGGCAAAAACGAATTTCTTCAGGGGAAGTCCCTTCGACGCCTCGAGGAGCTTTTGGGTTACCTTGATGTTGTTCTTAAGGTAGGCATCAAAGTTCCGGCCCCAGCTCGCCCGAACGCCGGCCTGGGCGGCGAAGTGGAAGACGCAATCCGCGCCTTCGAGGACGCTGGCCGGATCAAGATCGTCCAGGTCCTTGTCCAAGAAATCGAATTCGTCATAGGCATGAAGAGGCAAGATGTTCCGTTCCTTGATCCACCTTGGGTAGTAATCGGTGAACGAATCGATTCCGGTCACGGAAACCCCGTCGGCGAGGAGCTTTTGACAGAGGTTGGAGCCGATAAAGCCGGCTGCACCCGTCACGATGGCCTTCATCGGTCGTGCGACCCATTATAAAGCTGGGCGATTCTCCTCATCTTGTCGATCACGGCGGCGGGGTCCGGGGCGGCGAATATTGCGGATCCGGCCACGATAATGTCCGCTCCATGGCGGATCAGGTCTTCCATGTTGTCCGGCTTGATTCCTCCGTCGACCTCGATCGGGATGTCGAGTTTCTCCTCCCGGATCCAGTCCTTGAGCGCCCGGATCTTCGCGAGGCAGGCGGGGATGAATTTCTGCCCTCCCCAGCCGGGATTGACGGACATGAGGAGGACGAAATCGAGTTCGTTGAGGATTTCCTTTAGGAGGTGGATAGGGGTTGCGGGATTCAAGACCAAGCCCGCTTTGCGGCCCAGCTCCTTGATGAGCGTGACGTCCTTATGGATATGGACCGAAGCTTCAAGGTGGAACGAAATCCAATCGGCCCCGGCATCATGAAACAGGGGGATGAAGGAGCGCGGCTTTTCGACCATGAGATGGACATCCAGAGGGAGCGAGGTTTTATCCCTCAAGGAGGCCACGAGCTGGGGGCCCAGAGTGAGGTTGGGAACGAAGTGCCCGTCCATGATGTCGATATGGATGAGATCGGCCCCGGCCTTCTCGGCTATTTGGACGGCCTCTGCAATACGGGTGAAGTCGGCGGAAAGGATGGAGGGTGCGATACGGACCATCAGCGGCTGACCTCAAAGGTGATCAAGTTTCTCTTCTGGATCCTATATCCGTAGGGGGGGGATTGCTTGATGATGATCCCTTTGCTCAGCCCGGGGTAATAGGTGTAGTGGAAATCGCCGATTTTAAAATCCAAGGCCTTAAGCTGGTCCATAACCTTCGCGGCGTTCTTCCCGATCAAGTCGGGCATGATGAAGCGCTCCTCCCAATCCCCCTGACTGACCAGGAGGCCGACGGCCGAATTCCGTTCGGCAGCTTCCCCGGCTTGAGGCCTCTGGGCTAGGATCTTGCCGGCCGCAAACCGCGGCGTGTGGATCTGGGTGAGTCTGCCCTTGAAGAGCCCGAATTCTTTGAGAAGAGGAAGGGCGGCTTCAAGGCTGCGTCCTTCGAGGGCGGGAACGGCGACCTTATGGCTCCCCGAGCTGACGAAGACCTGGATAACTTTGGTGACCCGGATCTTGGAGCCCGCCGGGGGGACCTGCCGGACGATCCGGCCCACCGACCACTGGTCGTTAAACTCGCTTCCTCTTTGGGATAAAGAGAGGTCCTTTTTTTCCAGGAGGCCTTGGGCCTCGGCGAGGCCCTTCCCCACAAGGTCCGGAACCGAGACGGTCTCGCCCTTCAGGATGATCTGGGAAAAAATAACGGCGCTTAAAAAGAAGAGAATGCCGAAGGCCAGGATATAAAAAGGGATTTCAGCAATTTTCTTCTTGGACATGCGTCAATTTCAATGTTTGAAGCTCACGATTATCTATACCATAGATAATTAACCAAGTAAACCCGGGAAACGTTGCCAGGATTGCGGAAAGAAACGGCGGATCAGAATTCAGGGATGCGGATAGATTCGAAACAAGAATCCTGTCGGCAAGGCGGGAGGAATTCGCCTTAGCCCTGGATTTTGTTTATAATGTCCTTCATTCGAAGGAGACAAAAGATGATGACGTATTCCGATTTCCGAAGCGACACGGTAACGAAACCGACTGACAAGATGCGCAGAGCCATGGCCGAGGCCGTGGTCGGGGACGACGTCCTCGGGGACGATCCGACCGTCCAGAAGCTCGAGGCCCTGGCCGCCGAGGTCATGGGCAAGGAGGCCGGACTCTTCTGCCCGTCGGGGACGATGGGGAACTCCATCGCGGTCAAGATCTGGACGAACGCCCTGGAAGAGGTTATCGTTGAGGAGCGTTCCCACATCTATAACATGGAATCGACCCATATGACCTTCATCTCTCGCGTAACGCCCCGGCCGATCCGTTCCGAGAGAGGAGCCATGGACCCGGATGAGGTAAGGAAGAACGTCCGTAAGCCCAATGTTCACACGCCCCGGACCTCCCTGATCTGCTTGGAGAACACTCACAACAACTGGGGCGGTGCCGTAGTTCCCCTCGAGACCTTCAAGGCCCTAAGGCGAGTGGCCGACGAAAACGGCCTCAAGGTCCACCTCGATGGGGCCCGGATCTTCAACGCTAGCTTAGCCTCCGGAGTCCCCGTCAGGGAATACGCCCGCTCGGCGGATTCTGTGATGTTCTGCCTGTCCAAGGGGCTCTCCGCGCCGGTGGGGTCCATGCTGGTGGCCGACAAAGCCTCCATAGATTATGGACGCCGGCTGAGGAAGGTTTTAGGCGGCGGCATGCGCCAGGTCGGCGTCCTGGCCGCGCCGGGGATTATCGCCCTGACCGAGATGCCCGGAAGGCTTGAGGAGGACCACAAGCGGGCCAAGCGACTGGCCGCGGCCATCCACGAACTCCCGGGGATCAAGCTCGACCCGACAAGCGTCCAGACAAACATCATCATCTTCGACTTCAAGCATCCGAGATTGACCGTTCCTGAATTCCTTCAGAGAATGAAGGATAAAGGGATCCTGGCCTTGTCCTTGACCGGCGGAATCCGCATGGTTACCCACAAAGACGTCAACGACGAAGATATTGACCGAGCTATCGCCGCCTTCCGGGCGATTCTGGCGCAATGAGGTCCGCCCGGCGAAATGCCCCGCCTGGCAGGTAACGCATCATACGACCATGCCCGGTCCCATCGTCCGCGAGATCGAAGCCAAGTCCATCCTGAATGCCTCGAAGATCCACGATTACTGCGTCAATCCCTATACCGGATGTGAGGTCGGCTGCGTTTATTGCTATGCCGGCCTCTTTATACCGCGGTATAGCGGCCACAGCGAGCCGTGGGGAACGTTCGTCGATGTCAAAGTCAACGCTTCAGCCCTGCTGGCCAAGCAGATCCTCAAGGCCAAACGGGGGACGATCTGGATCGCCTCGGTTTGCGATCCATACCAGCCTCTCGAAAAACGCTACGCGTTGACCCGGCATTCGTTGGAAGTCCTGGCCGGCCGCGATTTCCCGGTTCAGATCCAGACGAAATCGGCCCTTGTCCTCCGGGATCTCGATGTCATCCGGCGGATCGCTGATGTCGAAGTCGGATTTACCGTCGCCACCGAGGATGAGACCGTGGCTGGGCTGTTCGAACCGCGGGCCTCGCCGGTCGGGGAGCGGATCGAGATCCTGAGGGAATTCAAGGCCGCCGGAGTGCGAACATTTGCCTTCGCCGGGCCGCTGCTGCCCGGGAATCCAGAGCGGTTGGCCGTCCTCCTGGCCGGCGCCGCCGACCGTGTCCTCGTCGACAGGATGAACTATGTTTCTTCGGTAAGGAAATTCTACGCCCGTCACGGCCTTCTAGCCGCCCTCTCCGATTTTTTCTTCAGGGCCCAGTCGAACCGCCTCGTCCGCGCCCTCGGGGCCCGGGGCGTCCGCGTCGAGTTGGTGTTTTAATCGAACCCGGGGGCGGCTCCATGGATAAACTTATATCTGGGCAACGGAAGCACGGATGAAAGGAACGACACCCATGAGACTGATCTCGCGACCAACCTGCATTCAGGCAGCCGGGAATAAGGCCAAAATCATAGAGGAGTTCGTGGGACGAGTGATCTCTCAAACATCCGAGCTAAGCGTCGCCCGGATGAGGAGTCCTGAAGGATGGCTCGAGCCGGGTCAGCGACCGGAATTCGATGAAGTGACCCTAGTTCTCAGGGGCCGTTTGATCGTGCGTTCTAAGAGACGCACTCTTGAAGTTAGAGAGGGCCAAGCCGTGATCGTAAATAAGGGGGAATGGGTCCAGTACAGCACGCCTGAAGAAACGGATTACATCTCCATATGCCACCCTGCTTTTTCGCCTGACCTCGTGCATAGAGATGAAACGTAATACCTGGAGCCGTTCCCATCAATCGTCCGCCAGGACGGCCTTTGTTGATTCTTATGAATACCGGCGCCAACAACGTCGATCTGCTTGTTGTCCGTCTCCAAGTTGACGAGCGGCGTTGTCCGATGATATATCTTTTGGCAATATGGACTCTGAAAATAGGCTTTTGTATCCGAATCGCGCTTCCCTATGGCTTCCCTCGGGCTTTCGGGAAAGCGTGAAAACTCAATTTCAATAGAGGAAGACGAGAACATGAAGATCGCGGTATGTATCAAACAGGTTCCGGACACGACGGATGTTAAGATCAATCCTGAGACGAACACCTTGATTCGAGAGGGGGTTGCCAGCATCACGAATCCCTTCGATGAGTACGCCGTGGAGGAAGCTCTCCGAATTAAGGAAAAACATGGCGGAGAAGTCCATGTCATCAGCATGGGGCCTCCTCAGGCCGTGGAGGTCTTGAAAAATGCCCTGGCGGTGGGCGCGGATAAAGTCTATTTGATCTCTGATAGAGCGTTCGCGGGGGCGGATACGCTTGCTACGGCTTACGCCTTGGCCAAGACGATCCAGACGATCGGCGGCGCGGACCTGGTCATTTGCGGAAAGCAGGCTATCGACGGGGATACAGCTCAAGTCGGCCCCGGGGTGGCGACGCGCCTGGGAATTCCACAGTTGACCTACGTTTCGAAGGTTAGAGAAATCGATTGGGAGAAGAGGAGAATCGTCGTAGAACGGCTGCTGGAGAACGGGAGAGAGGTCGTTGAGTCCTCATTACCCGCCTTGATGACCGTCGTTAAAGACATCAACGAGCCCAGGCACCCCTCTCTTCTGGGAATCAAAAGGGTCGCCAAGGCTCAAATCCCCACTTTGACCGCCAAAGATATCGGTGCGGATGAGAATCGTATCGGGCTGAAAGGATCGCCGACCTGGGTCGTTCGGGTCTTTTCCCCGGAGGCCAGAGGAGCCGGCGGCGAGATTCTGAAAGGGGATTTGACGGAGGTCGTTCCCCTTCTTGCCCAGAAACTCATGGATACGAAATTCATCAAATGATATCACCACGAACATGATGGCATGCGAAGCGGGATCGATACCTGAGGACAAAGTATCTTTGATGAAAAGGAGGATAGGGGAATGGCCAGGTTGATTGTTGACCCCGACACCTGTACGGGATGCGAGGCCTGTATCCCTTCCTGTCCCTTCGGCTCCCTGAGCATGAAGGACGGGATTGCCGTGGCTGATGAGAGATGCAATTTCTGCAGCGCCTGTGTCGAGGTCTGCCCCGTCGGCGCCATCACGGTAGAAAAGGAGGGGAAAGCGGCTCCCGTTGACACAGCCGCTTATAAAAACGTCTGGGCCTTTATCGAGCACGAACGGGAAAAGGTTTCCAACGTTTCCTTTGAACTCCTGGGGGAGGCCAGGAAGCTGGCCAATGCCCTGGGATCTCAAGTTTGCGGGATGCTTTTCGGGGATCGGAAGGATGTCGATCATTTTGCTCAAGAGGCCATTGCCCATGGCGCGGATAGAGTTTATGTCCTGGAAAGCCCCCTGCTGAAACAATACCGCACCGATCCCTATGCCCGGGCCGCCGTCGATCTTATCCGGAAATACAAGCCCGAGATCGTTCTCTTCGGGGCGACGACCCAGGGCCGGGATTTCGCGGGAACCGTGGCCACGACTCTGGAGGTGGGATTGACCGCCGACTGCACCGGTTTGGAGATCGATCCGGAAACGAAATATCTTAAACAGACGCGGCCTGCTTTCGGTGGAAACATCATGGCGACCATCCTCGATTATCCCCATTACCGTCCCCAAATGTCGACCGTCCGGTCCAAGGTTTTCGCCATGCCTCCGAGGGATGATTCAAGAAAGGGGGAGATCGTCCGGGAGACCCTCCAGATGACCGCAGAGGAGGTCAGGACAAAGATCCTGGATTTTATAAAAGGGACCGAGACCGTCAATTTGGCCGATGCGGAAATCATCGTCTCGGGAGGAAGAGGAGTTGGAAACGCCGAGAATTTTAAAGTCATCCGAGAGCTCGCAGGAGTCTTGGGTGCGGCCGTGGGCGCTTCGCGGGCGGCTGTCGATTCAGGTTGGATTCCTTACGAGCACCAGGTCGGGCAAACCGGTCGAACCGTCCGGCCAAAAATCTATATAGCTTGCGGCATCTCGGGCGCCGTTCAGCATCAGGCCGGGATGAAGACATCGGATGTCATCGTGGCCATCAACAAGGACCCCGACGCTCCCATTTTTAAGATTGCCGCCTACGGCATCGTAGCCGATCTTTTTGCGGCTGTCCCCAAGCTCTCCCAGGAGTTTCACAAGCATCTCGGGAGGTAGCCTATTCCTCTTTTTTAACGAGCGGCGATATGCGCCGGGTCTTGACCCAAGGAGCCGCTCGTCGGGGGATCCAAGGGAGTATGCTCCCTTGGTCGCAGGGCACGGGTTCCCCCTCCAAGTTGACTTTGATCCTTTTTTGGCTATATAGTCTTTGTGCGTTTTATCAGACGCTCTCAGAATTCGAGAAGAAGGAATCTTCCTGAAGTCAGAAATGCCCGCTGGACGCTCCGTCAAGCCGAAATTGTGGAATGAATTTTTTAAGGGCAACCGATTGGCTTGCGCCCGCTTGATCACCAGAGTCGAGAATTGCCCCGAGTCGATACCCGAAATACGGCATAAGCTTATTCCTCATCAGAAAGGAGCGATCCGGATCGGGATCACCGGCCCTCCGGGGGTGGGAAAAAGCACGATCACTGCGGCTCTCGCCCGCCGCGCCCTCAAGGCCGGCCATTCCGTCGGCGTCATTGCCGTGGATCCGACGAGTCCCTTCACGGGCGGCGCGTTCTTGGGAGACCGGGTCCGCATGCAGAGTTTGAGCGGCGACGAGCATATATTCATCCGCTCTCTGGCCTCCCGGGATGGCCAAGGGGGACTTTCCCCTTCAACCCCCCACGCGGCGGATATTTTTGACGCTTTTGGAATGGACCGGATATTCATCGAAACGGTGGGAGTCGGTCAAGCCGAGCTGGACGTGCTGACCTGCGCTGACTTGATCATTCTCGTGCTCCAGCCGGGCACCGGAGATATCATCCAAGCCCTCAAGGCCGGGATCTTCGAGGTTGGAGATATTTTCCTGGTTAACAAAGCCGACCTGCCGGGCACGGAATCCCTTTTGGACTCTTTAAGATTCTTATTCGAGATCAGCGCACGCGAAAAAGTTCAATCCGCTCCCCCCATTCTTACAGCCTCGGCGATTCAAGACCAGGGGCTGGATGAGGTTTTCGCGGAGATGGAACGACAGATCCTTGGAATCGTCCAATCCGGGCGGTACCAGGAGAGGAAG
>CAZJBD010000007.1:0-18751 GCA_964544265.1 uncultured Eubacteriales bacterium | reverse complement strand
CGCATGGAGCGTGAGATCAAGGAATCCATCAGGCAGGATTTGTGGGAGAAGTTCTTGAGGGTAACGAATGCCCGGGAGGAAATCCCAATTATCTCCAGGCGTCTTTTAAAGAACCGCCAATCCCCATATCCTTATATTCGCAAAACCTGCGCTCAGATAAAAATGGAATTCAAGAATGAGAGGTCCGGCTGTGAAAAGGGCGAGTGAGAGACAAAAAGACAAACCCCATCAGAAAGTCGAGCTTCGGGATGCCGATTTTTCATCGATTTCCGGACGCCAGCTTCAGCCGTTATATGACTGGGAGGATTTATCAGGTTTCGACGCCCGCTCTGAGCTGGGCGCGCCCGGAGAATATCCTTACACTCGAGGGATTCACCCGACGATGTACCGGGGGAGACTCTGGACCATGCGCCAGTTTGCCGGAATGGGGACTCCCTCTCAAACGAACCAAAGATACAAATTCCTTCTGGAGAAAGGACAAACCGGTCTGTCGGTCGCCTTTGACAATCCCACGCTTTACGGCCGGGATTCCGATCATCCCTTAGCCGTCGGAGAAGTCGGCAAAACGGGAGTTGCGGTGGATACGACGGCCGACATGGAACGCCTGTTTCGCGATATCCCCCTGGACAAAGTCTCAACGTCCATGACCATCAATGCTCCCGCGGCCTGGATCTTTACAATGTTTCTGGCCAACGCCGAAAACCAACGGATCCCTTTTGAGTGGCTGCGGGGGACGCTCCAGAATGATATTTTGAAGGAATATATCGCCCAGAAGGAGTGGATCTTCCCCCCGGAACCCCACTTGCGTCTCATCACAGACCTCATGGCCTTTTGCGCGGATCACGTCCCTCAATGGAATACGATTTCCATCAGCGGATATCATATCCGGGAAGCCGGATCCACGGCGGCCCAGGAGCTTGCCTTTACGCTGGCCGACGGGTTTACCTACGTCGAGCACGCCGCCCGGGCAGGATTGGATATTGACGATTTTGCCCCCCGGCTGTCTTTCTTTTTCAACTCCCATCTGGATTTCTTCGAGGAGATCGCCAAGTTGCGCGCGGCCCGGAGGATTTGGGCCCGCCGCATGAAGGAAAAGTATCACGCGAAAAATCCCCGTTCTTGGCTGTGCCGGTTTCATGTTCAGACGGCCGGCTGCAGCTTGGCGGCGCAACAGCCGGAGATCAACGTCGTTCGGACGGCTCTGGAGGCTCTGGCCGGAATCCTTGGCGGATGCCAGAGCCTGCATACGAATTCCATGGACGAAGCCTTGGCCCTTCCCTCGGAAAAAGCGGTGGAAATCGCGCTCCGAACCCAACAAATTATCGCTTTCGAAAGCGGAGCGGCCAACGTGATCGATCCGCTGGGAGGTTCTTATTATATCGAGAAACTGACCGACGAATTGGAGGAGGAGGCGGAAAAATATTTCCAAAAGATCGACGAGCTCGGGGGGGTCGTCAGGGCCATCGAACAGGGATTCTGCCAACGCGAAATCACCCGGGCCGCCTATGAATACCAGATCGCCCTTTCCCGCGGGAGAAAGGTCCTGGTCGGCGTCAATCAATTCGTCAATGAAAACGAGAAATTGGAGATCCCGGTCCTTGAAATTGACGAATCCGTGGAACGGGACCAGGTCAAGGACTTGCGAGAGATCAAACAAAAACGGGACAACGGGGCCGTCAAACTCCGCTTGAAGGCATTGGAAAAAGCGGCCGCAGGGACCGAAAATTTGATCCCTCACTTGCTGGATTGTTCACGCGTTTATGCCACTGAGGGCGAAATCAGCGATGCCCTCATCAAGGTCTTCGGGGAATACCGGGAGCAACCCTTTTACTAAACTTTATTGTCCATAGGAAAAAGAGATGGCGGATCCTAAAATCAAAGTTATCATCGCCAAGCCGGGGCTGGACGGCCATGATCGCGGAGTCAAGGTTGTCGCCCGCGCCCTGGTGGAAGCCGGCATGGAAGTCGTCTACCTGGGACTGCAGCAGACCCCTGAATCCATCGTCCAGGCCGCGGTGGAGGAAGACGCCGACGTCATAGGCCTCTCGATTCTATCGGGGGCCCATATGATCCATTTCAAACGGGTCAAGGAACTCATGGAGAAGTCCGGGCTCGGCGATCGCCTGTTGACCGGAGGGGGGATCATTCCCACCAAGGACCAGGAGAAATTGAAAGCTATGGGGATCGGCAAGGTATTCGGACCGGGCGAGGATATTCGCGAAATTGTGGAATATATCCAAAAAACCATTAAGGAGAGGAGAAAAAGGTATCATGGATTTTAGCTTTACAGAAGAGCAGAAGATGGTGATCGAGGGGGCGAAGAAATTCGCAGAAAAGGAGCTCGCGCCGGTTGTCTTGGAATTGGACGCCAAGCAAGAGGCAAACCTGGCCGCACTTAAGAAGCTAGGGGAGTTGGGCTATTTGGGGATGACCGTCCCGGAAGAATATGGAGGAACGGGATTGGGCATGATCTCTTATGCCGGAGCCATGATCGAGTTCAGCAAGGTGGATGCGGGCACGGCGGTGGGGGTCTCCGTTCAGAATTCCCTAGTTAACGATGCCCTCATGATGTTCGGGACGGAAGAGCAAAAACGGAAATTCCTTCTAAAACTGGCCTCCGGGGAATGGATGGGTTGTTTTTCCTTGACCGAAGCGGGCGCCGGCAGCGATCCCGGCGCCTTACGCGCCAGTGCCGTTCGGCAGGGAGATCATTATCTTTTAAACGGAACGAAGAATTTTACGACGAACGGTTCTTTTGCCGACGTCATCATCGCCTTTTTCTGCACGGACAGGGAAAAAGGGGCCAAGGGGATTTCCGCATTCCTCATACCCAAGGAGACCCCAGGATTTTCCGTTGGAAAGCACGAAGACAAGCTCGGGATCCGCACGTCCAGCACGACCGAGCTGGTGTTCACCGACTGCCGGGTTCCTGCCGAAAACCTTTTAGGACAGGAGAATAAGGGCCTAAGCATCGCCCTGGCGACGCTGGATTGCGGCCGTGTGGGAATCGCTGCCCAGGCCATCGGCATCGCCGAAGGCGCTTTGGAAGAAGCCGTGCGCTATTCCAAAGAAAGGACCCAGTTCGGCAAGCTGATCTCAGAATTTCAGGCCCTGCAGTTTATGCTGGCCGACATGGCGGTTGACGTTGAAGTGGCGAAAACCATGCTCTACCGCGTCGCCTGGATAAAGGACTCGGGAGGCAAGCGCTTCACCAAGGAGTCGGCCATGATCAAACTCTTTGCATCAGAAATGGCCCATCGTGTTTGCCATAAAGCCCTGCAGATCCACGGCGGCTACGGCTTCATGAAGGAGTACAAGGTGGAGAGGCTTTATCGCGACCAGCGGATCACGGAAATTTATGAAGGGACCTCAGAAATCCAGCGCCTGGTCATCTCCAGATCGCTTTTAACGGAATAAGGAGGAAAGGCATGCCGTACGAAATTCTGAAAATGGAAGTGACGGAAGGTATCGCTACTATCACGATCTCCAGGCCGCAGGCCCTAAACGCCCTGAATTCGCGGTTCTTCCAGGAAATGGACAATCTCATCGCTGAGGTCAGCGCCCGGGATGACATCAAAGTCCTGATTATTACGGGCGAAGGCAAGGCGTTCGTTGCGGGGGCCGATATTGCTGAAATGGTTGGAAAAAGCCAGGAACAAGCCACAGAGTTTTCCAAGCTGGGCCAGAGGACATTCCGGAGTCTGGAGCTTCTTAAAAAGCCGGTCATCGCGGCGGTGAACGGTTTTGCCCTCGGCGGCGGCTGCGAGCTGGCCCTGGCTTGCGACTTCCGGATCGCCTCCGCCAAAGCCAAGTTCGGCCAGCCTGAAGTTAATCTGGGCGTAATCCCGGGTTATGCCGCGACCCAGAGGCTCCCCAGGCTCATCGGCCTCGGAAACGCCCTTTTTCTACTCTTGACAGGGGAGTTGATCGGCGCCGAAGACGCCCTGCGCATGGGATTGGTCCAAAGAGTCGTAGAACCCGAGGAGCTCATGCCGGCGGCCGTCGGACTCGCAAAAACGATTGCTTCCAAAGGCCCCCGGGCCGTTAAGCTGGTCAAACAAGTCGCTCGCCAAGGATTCCTGATGGATTTCGAAGCCGGCAGCTCTCTGGAATCCAGCATGTTCGGCTCGCTCTTTGAAAACGAGGGGGCGGAGGGGATGCGGGCCTTCCTGGAAAAACGTGCACCCCGATGGAAAAGCTGACCTCGAAGGAGATGAGGGACGTCCATGAATTATGCCGAGCGACTTGAAAATGTCACCGTTTTGGGGGCCGCGGGGAAAATGGGGAGGGGCATCGTTCTGCTTGCGGCCATGGAAATGGCCGATCTGAGCCTGGAACCAGGTCACGAATCCCTGACTTTTTCTCTCCAGGCCGTAGATATATCTCAGAAAGCCCTGTCGGGATTGTTGACCTACTTGCGTTCTCAGGTCCAGCGGGCCGCGGAACAAAAAGCGGCTTGGCTCCGGAAAGCCTATGAAAAACGGGAGGACCTGATCGAAAACAGGGATATGATCAATCAATACATCGAGGACGTCCTGGCCATCGTCCGTCCGGCCACAGAGATCGAGACCTCATATCGCTCCACCCTGGTGTTTGAAGCGATCCATGAAAACCTGGATCTCAAAGTCAATCTCCTCTCCCGGATTATTTCTCACAACGTCCGAGACGCCTGGTTTTTTTCCAATACGTCTTCCATCCCGATTTCCGAATTGAACGGAAAAGCGAATCTCGACGGCCGCCTCATCGGATTTCACTTCTACAATCCTCCGGCCGTCCAGAAACTCGTGGAATTGATTTCAGCGGAATCGACTCTTCCCGAATTGGCGGATTTTGCCAGACAATTCGCCAAAAAGCTGCGGAAAACCGTCGTGCCTTCCCACGACGTCGCGGGCTTCATAGGGAACGGTCACTTCATGAGGGATGCCCTCTATGCCGTCGCCGAGGTCGAACGGCTCACTAAGGATTTCGGCCTGGTCGACGCCATCTATATGGTTAATAAGGTCAGTCAAGATTTTCTGATCCGTCCCATGGGGATCTTCCAGCTGATCGATTACGTGGGCCTTGACGTCTGCCAATGCATCTTGGGCGTGATGAATGAGCGCCTCCCCGGAGGCCGGCTCCGCAGCTCTCTCCTGGACAAATTGATTTCCCTGGGAATTGCGGGGGGGCAGTACGCCGATGGATCCCAGAAGGACGGATTCCTAAAATATGAAAAGGGACGGCCCAACGGCGTTTTTGATCCTGAAAAACAAGCCTATTCCTCCTTTTCGGAGGTCGCGGGCCGGGCTGATAAAGCATTGGGCAGCCTGCCGGGTCAAGCCAAGCCGTGGAAAACTGTGATACAACTTCCCGACAGGGCCAATTTCCTGCAGGGCTATTTCCGCGAGCTCGGAGCGATGAAGACCCTGGGCGCGGATTTGGCCATAAGATATGGGCGAAAATCCAAGGAAATCGGCCTTGGGCTGGTCAACGAGAAAGTCGCCGAACGGGAAGAGGACGTTAATACGGTGTTGCTGACGGGGTTTTACCATGCCTATGGCCCGATCAACAATTATTTTAACGGAGGGGTCAGGTCATGAAAAAGAACCGGCGAAAAGTCTTCATGACGGCGGGATACAACACGGTTTCCCTGGGAACCGGCCGGAAGGAATTTAATCCTAAAAAGCTCCGGCCGGGCCTGGAGGAGTACATCCGGGAAGCGGGCCAAGGGACCTTGCAACAAATCGGCGGCGGGGAAAACGTCGATGAGGGGGTGATCAGCAATTTCATGGCCGCCCGCTTCAATAAGCAGGGCAACCTGGCCGCTTTGATTCCTTATGTGGATGATAACCTGAAATGGAAGCCATGTTGCCGGGTGGAAGGGGCCTGCGGGTCCGGCGGGCTGGGATTGTCTGTCGGAATGAAATCCGTGCTCGCCGAGACGGCCGATGTCGTCCTGGTGATCGGTGTCGAAGTCCAGAACACCGTCAAGGCCATTTATGGAGCAGACATTCTGGCCGGTGCCGGCTGGTTCAGGGGAGAACGCAAGAAAGGTCACGTCTATTTTTTCCCGGCGGCCTTCAGCGACCGGGCTGGGGCTTATTTCGAAAAATATGGCCGGGAGAAAACACGGCGAGCTTTCGCCCGCTGGTACCGGAACGCCATTGAAAATGCCCGACTCTGCGAGACGGCCCAGGAATTCCATAATACCGTTGAAAACCTCGAAGCCCTGGCCTTAACAGAGCCGAATCCCCGGACGTTCGTTGACCACTTGAATGTGTTTGACTGCTCCAAAGTCTCAGATGCGGGGTCCGCCATCGCCATCGTCTCCGAAAAAGGCTTGAAAAGGATCGGCGTCCCTAAATCCGAGGCCGTGGAAGTCGTTGGCTGGGGGCAAGCTGAGGCCGATTTGACGATTCCTCCTGAAGATCCGACCCAGCTCGAAACGACGGCCAGAGCCGTGAAAAAAGCCTTGGAGTGCGCGGGGATTCCTCTCCAGGAACTGGGGACCGTGGAATGCCATGACTGCTTTACGATTTCGGGTCTCTTATCCATAGAGGCGATCGGGCTAGCCGGGAAGGGCGAAGGGGCTGATTTTATTTCGGCCGGGAAGACCTCGCGCCAGGGATTCTTGCCTATGAACACATCCGGAGGGCTGATCGGCTGGGGACATCCCACGGGAGGCACAGGTGTCCGGCAGGCCGTTACCATTTGGCAGCAGCTGACGGGGAAAGCGGGAAATTGGCAAATTTCGATATCCCCGAACCGCCCCTATGCCCTGTCTGTCAACATGGGCGGAAACGATAAAACGGTCACGGCCATCGTCTATCGCCGCGCCGAATGATCGACGATCGGGAAAATAAGCCGCATCTTTATTCCCCGATGAGCTCCCGGGCGATAACCAAGCGCTGAATCTCGCTCGTGCCTTCTCCGATCGTGCACAGCTTGGAATCGCGCCAGAATTTCTCGACGGGATAATCCTTGCAGTAGCCGTATCCGCCAAGGATCTGGACGGCCTCCTCCGCCACGTGAACGGCGACTTCCGAAGCGTAAAGCTTGGCCTGCGATGAGATGAGGGTCGTCTTCCGCCCCGCGTCCTTATCGTCGGCCGCGCATTCGGTGAGCAGCCGGGCGGCGTTGACCTGGGTGGCCATGTCGGCCAGCTTGAAGCGGATGCCTTGAAAAGCCGCGATGGGCTTGCCGAATTGACGGCGCTGCTTGGCATATGCGACGGCCGCGTCGAGAGCGCCCCTGGCGATCCCCACGGAGAGGGCGGCGATGGAAATCCGGCCGCCGTCGAGGATAACCATGGCCTGGATAAATCCCTCGCCTTCGTTGCCTAAGAGAGCGTCCCCTCCGACGCGGCAGTCTTCAAAGATCAACGACGCCGTGTCGGACGCGCGCATGCCGATCTTATCTTCGTGTTTTCCGACCGTGACGCCGGGGGTGTCGAGCGGGACGAGGAAGGCCGAGATGCCGTGATGGTCTTTGCCCGGCTGCGTCCTGGCCATGACCACTGCGATCCCGCCAGCTCCGGCATGGGTGATGAAGTTTTTGGTTCCGTTTAGGACCCAGCCGCCTGAGTCGCGGACGGCCGTGGTCTTGGTTGCCCCGGAGTCGGACCCGGCCTCGGGTTCCGTCAATCCCCAGGCGCCGATGATTTCTCCGGACGCCAGCCGGGGCACCCATCGACGGCGCACCTCTTCGGTCCCGTAAGAGTAAATATGGTTTGTGCACAGCGAGTTGTGCGCCGCGACCGAGAGGGCAATGCCGCCCTCGACGGCGCCCAGTTCCTCCAGGACCGCCACATAGTGCCGGTAGGTCAACCCGGCTCCGCCGAATTCTTCTGGAATCAGGATACCCATCAAACCGAGTCCGCCCAGCCGTCGGAGGACGTCCTTGGGGAAATGGGCCTTATCGTCCCATTCTCGGACGTGGGGGGCGATTTCCGTACGGGCGAAATCCCGCACCATTTCCCGGCATTCATTCAAGGTATCCAGCGTTTCAGGTGCCATCCTTTCCTCCTTTTCAGCTCTTGGATGAGTCTTTAAGCAAACCTAATACAAACACATTGTTCCGGAGTTCTTTCATGGCTTCGGCCTAACGTTTTGGCTCAATCTCGATGAGCGATTTTTCCGAATCGACCAGATCTCCGGCCGCCACATGAATTTTTTTTACCGTGCCCTCGATTGCGGCTTTGATCTCGTTTTCCATCTTCATGGCTTCGACGATCAACAGGGTTTGGTTCTTCCTCACATCTTCGCCCAGAGCCACATTCAGCTTGATGACTTTCCCCGGCATGGGCGCTTTGATGTGCCGGCCTTCTTCGGGCGTCCGTTCGTCCCCGCCGGGAGAATGTCCAGCCTCATAAAGCGATTCACAGACGACGAAGACCCGGCCACCTGTAAAAACGAGCCTTCTCTCTCCGTCCCGGGCGATATAAACCCTTGAGGACCGCCCGCCTGCGAAGAACATCATTTCGTTTTCTGAAACAGACCTGATTTCGGCTTCCAGGGCCGTCTCTCCATCCCCGATAACGTAGGTGTTTTCCTTTTTCTCCAGAAAAATCTTCCTGGGAGCTCCGTCGATGAGAAACTCAAATTCCATGAGACCCGGCTCCTCCGATCCTCCAGTGACCCAATGTCTTCCACGGTGTGGCGGCGCCTTCCTTCGTTTCCCGGTCCGGCCGCCCCCCCGGCCGCGTCGCCGCGGCCATTTCATCAAAAGCGGCCGCAGCCAGGACCAATCGCAGGTCATCTTCGTTTTTACCGCTCTCTTTCCATCCGTCGAAATACTTCTTAATGAACGCCGTGTTTGTCCGGCCGGCCCGAAACTCCGGATGGTTGATGATATCCTTAAGAAAAGCGTTCGTCGTGTGAATTCCCAGGATCACAAAATCGTCCAGCGCGGCGGCCATCCTCCGACAAGCCGATTCCCGGTCCTCCGCCCAGACAATCAATTTTGCCAGGATCGGATCATAATAAATCGGGACCTCCCAGCCTCCGTAGATGCCGCCGTCATAGCGGACTCCCGGGCCCTGCGGTTCTTTGAGAAACAGGATCCTGCCGGGAGAGGGAAGGAAATTGTTCTCGGGATCCTCGGCGTAGATCCGGCATTCGATGGCATGCCCACTCTGGCGGAGATCCTCCTGCTTTAAAGTCAATTTTTCCCCTGACGCGATCAGGATCTGCCGGCGAACCAGGTCCACGCCCGTCACGAGCTCGGTTACGGGATGTTCGACCTGGAGCCGGGCGTTCACTTCGAGAAAGTAAAAGTTGCGGTCTTTGTCCAGGAGGAACTCGACCGTTCCCGCGTTGTTGTAGCCCGCCGCCCGCATCGCCTTTTTGGCGGTCTCCGCCATCCGGGCGCGAAGCTCCGGGTCCAGGGCCGGCGAGGGGGTTTCCTCGACGATTTTCTGGTGACGTCTTTGGATCGAGCATTCACGCTCGAAAAGATGAACCGTTTGACCAGCGTTGTCGGCCAGGACCTGGAACTCAACGTGCCGGGGCTCTTCGATATATTTTTCGAGATAGACGGACTCATCGCCGAACGCCGACTTGGCTTCTCGCATCCCCGCCTCCACCGCCGGCCTGAGATCTTTTTCCTCGCAGACGATGCGCATCCCTTTTCCGCCGCCTCCGGCCGAAGCCTTGACGATGACGGGATACCCAATGGATCGAGCCGCGGCTTCAAATTCCGTCACGGACCTCGAAATGGCCTCCATTCCCGGGATGATCGGGATTCCGGCTTTCGCCATCGTCTCGCGGGCGCGGACCTTGTCGCCCACGAGCGCCAAGGCTTGGGAATTGGGCCCGATGAAAACGATGTTTTCTTTCTCGCAGAGCCGGGCGAAGTCCGCGTTTTCCGCGAGAAAGCCATAGCCGGGATGGATCGCTTCGGAGCTCGTGTCATGAGCGGCTCGGATGATCCGGTCCATGTTGAGGTAGCTCTCTGTGGCGGGAGCCGGACCGATGAGGACGGCTTCGTCGGCGAGCTGGACATGGAGGCTCAGCTTATCGATATCGGAATGGACGACCACGGTCCGAATACCCATATCACGGCAGGCCCTGATCACCCGGACAGCGATCTCGCCTCGGTTAGCGATTAAAACCTTCTTGAACATCTCGCTTCCTCTAGGACCTCATTCGGTCCATCTTGGCTTTCTTTTTTCCAGAAAGGCGGCCATGCCCTCCTGGCCTTCCCGGCTGATCCGGAGTCCGGCGATCATCTCCGCCGTGAAGCGCTTGACGTCCTCAAAGCTCATACCGGGAACCTTCCGGAGAAGCTCCTTCGAGCAGGCCAACGCTTCGGGTCCTGACGACAGGAGGCGGGCGATGACGGCATCGACCCTTCCGTCCAGTTCTCCAGGCGCGGCGACTTCGTCAACCAGGCCGATCTCCGCCGCCCGCCGGGCGTCGAACCGCTCACCCGTCAGGAACAGCTGGCGGGCTCGGCTCTCCCCGGCCCTCCGCACGACATATGGGGCGATGCAGGCGGGGACCAGGCCGATTTTCACTTCGCTCAGGCCGAACTGGGCATCGGTCGAGGCGACGACGATGTCACAGGCCGAGAGGAAGCCTGCGCCGCCTCCGATAGCCGCCCCGTTGACCCGGGCAATGGTCGGTTTGGGAAGGGCGTAAAGATCATAAAGGAAGTCGGCCAGCTCGAGCGATTCCCGGAGGTTTTGCTCATAGGAATAAGTGATGATCTCCCGCATCCAATTCAAATCCGCGCCCGCGCAGAATGACTTCCCCTTACCGGAGAGGACGACGACCCGAACAGCTTCGTCCGTGCCGAGAGTCTGGATGGCCTCCCGGAGTTCCCGAATCATGACGATGTTGAATGCGTTGTGGACTTCGGGCCTATTGAACCAGACTCGGCCGACCTTTCTCTCCAGCGACAGAACGATCGTTTTGTATGTCTTTTCTTTCATTTGATATTGCCTGAAATGTCCGGGATTATCCTTCCTTTATCGAGCGAGACGTCAGATATCGCTTCAGCCTCTCGCATGGAACGTTCGCTTCTTATTGCGTTCCTCATGACGATCTGGCCGTCACATCCTGAAGATTCCGACCTTGAAATCCGGGATGGGGGCGTTCAAGCTCATGGCAATCCCGAGTCCCAGCGCCTGCCGCGTTTCAAGGGGGTCGAGGAGGCCGTCGTCCCACAGCCTGGCCGTGCTGAAATACGGGCTGGCCTCCGCTTCGTATGTGTCCAGGATGGGCCTGATCATCTTCTGTCTCTCTTCCTCGGTCATCTTAACGCCCTGTTCCTGGAGCCTCTTGATTTTCACAGAGACGAGGACGTTGGCTGCCTGCTCGCCGCCCATGACGCTGATTCGCGCGTTG
This sequence comes from uncultured Eubacteriales bacterium, assembly GCA_964544265.1. GTDB lineage: Bacteria > Acidobacteriota > Aminicenantia > Aminicenantales > Saccharicenantaceae > JALHVH01. The sequence continues at coordinate 7,424 of CAZJBD010000007.1, read as the reverse complement.
GGCCACATCCAGAGAAGGCGCGGATCGTAGGCACGGCCGCACATGGCGTAGTTGCCGGCTCCATAGGAGCCGCCGACGATGACGGTTAATTTTGGCACGTCGGCGTTGGCCACGGCATGGACAAGCTTCGCTCCGTCCCTGGCGATGCCGTGATGCTCGTATTGCTTACCGACGATGAAGCCGGTGATGTTCTGGAGAAAGACGAGCGGGACCTTGCGCATAGCGCAGAGGGTGATGAAATGCGTGCCCTTGAGCGAGCTTTCGGAGAATAGGACGCCGTTATTGGCCAAGATCCCCACGGGATACCCCAAGATGTGGGCGAATCCGCAGACCAGGGTCTGGGCGTAGAGCTCCTTGAACTCCTGGAAACGGCTTCCGTCCACGATCCGGGCGATAAGCTCTTTGATATCAAAGGCCTTCCGCAAATCCCTCGGGACGATGCCGTACATCTCCGCAGGATCATATGCCGGGTCTTCAGGCTTGGCCGTATCCAGGACGAACCGGCATGGCGGGGCGAGCGTCTCGACAATGTTCCGGGCGATTTCGAGCGCGTGTTCATCGTTCAAAGCGTAATAGTCCGAAACGCCGGAGATCCGGCAGTGGACGTCGGCGCCCCCCAAATCCTCGCCCGAGACCTCCTCGCCCGTGGCCGCTTTGACCAGCGGCGGGCCTCCGATGAAAATAGTTCCCTGCCGGCGGACGATGACCGTCTCGTCGCTCATGGCCGGGACATAGGCGCCGCCGGCCGTGCACGATCCCATGACGATCGAGATCTGCGGGATGCCCAGCGCCGAGAGGCGGGCCTGGTTATAGAAGATTCGTCCGAAGTGCTCTTTGTCGGGGAAGGTTCCCGCCTGATGGGGGAGAAAGATCCCGCCGGAGTCGACCAGATAGATGCAGGGCAGTCGGTTTTCGAGAGCGACCTCCTGGGCGCGGATGTGCTTCTTAATGGTAATAGGGAAATAGGTGCCGCCTTTGACCGTGGCGTCGTTGGCCACGACAAGCACCTCCCGGCCGCGAACGACGCCGACGCCCGTAACCATGCCCGCCCCGGGGGCCTCGTCCTCGTACATGCCGTTGGCAGCTAGAGCGCTGAGCTCCAGGAACGGTGTGTTGCGGTCGAACAGCCTATCCAATCGCTCCCGGACGAGCAGCTTGCCTCGGGACTTGTGAAGCTCGCGGTATTTGATCGGTCCTCCCGCCTGGACCTTGGTCAGGCGTTCCTTGTATTCGGCCACGACTTTTGTCATGTGCTCGAAATTCTGCTTGTAATCTTGACTTTGCGTGTCGACTTTGGATTCGATTCTGAACATCGCCCGTCCTTTCGTCCGGCGACGGCGTTTTATTCTTTGACGAATTTATATCCGTACAAGATGACGCCGGCTTCCCCCTCCTCGTAGATTTTCCGGAATTCAATTTTAACCCGCATCCCGATCTTTAAATCCTGGAAATCGCAGTCGACAATCTGGGCCGTCAAGTTCGTGCCGTCATCCTGTTCAGCGATGCCGACGGCGTAGGGCGCTTGGTCGACATATTGATGCGGAGCAACACGGATGATCGTGTAGGTGAGGAGTTTTCCGGAATCCGCGAGTTTCGTCTTTGTGAATTCCCGGCTGCCGCAGCGCGGACAGACCAGGCGGGGAGGAAAACAGATGAATCCGCAGCCCGTGCATTTTCCGGCTTCCAAGCGGTACCTCTGAGGAATCTCTCGCCAGGATCTTGATGGTGTCGGCATTCTGTTCTCCTATCACTCTGCCTCGAAGATGTGGACGACCGAGCTTCCCCCGGTGCCGCCCATGTTCTGGGTCAGGCCGAGTTTCGCACCCCCGACCTGCCTCGCTCCCGCTTCTCCGCGCAGCTGTTTGACGACCTCGACGGCCTGGGCGACGCCGGTCGCTCCGACTGGATGGCCCTTGGCCTTTAAACCGCCGCTGGGGTTGACCGGGAATCTTCCCCTGAGCGACGTCAATCCTTCCTGGACGGCCTTTCCGCCCTGCCCCTTCTTGACGATGCCCAGCGCCTCGGTGGCCATGATCTCCGCTATCGTGAAGCAGTCGTGGACCTCGAAAAGGTTGATATCTTCGATTTTCCGGCCGGCCATCGCCAGGGCTTTTTGGGCGGCCAGGTGGGTGGATTCAATCCACGTGATGTCCCTTCTTGAACTGAGGGCGATGGTATCCGTCGCATGGCCGCTTCCCGCGATTCTCACCCCGGGCTTTTTCATCCGCTTGGCCATAACCAAGGGGCAGAGGATGACGGCCGCCGCTCCATCCGTGATGGGAGAGCAATCCAGGACCCGCAGGGGATCGGCGACGAGAACGGAGCCCAAGACGCCCTCGATCGTGATTTTAAAGGGAAATTGGGCCAGAGGGTTTTTCGAGCCGTTGTCGTGGTTTTTGACGGCCACCATGGCCAACTGCTCCCGTGTCGTACCGTATTTTGCCATGTGGGCATGGGCCATCATGGCATAGAGCCCCGGAAACGTCAGCCCGTGATAACCTTCGTATTCCTGGTCGGCTGCCGTGCCCAACGCGTATGTGGCTTCGTGACCGTTGACGTCGGTCATCTTTTCGACGCCGCCGACGAGCACAATATTGCTCATTCCCGAGGCCACGTCGATAAATCCCTGTCGGAGGGCCAAACCGCCCGACGAACAGGCGGACTCCACGCGAACCGTTGGAACGGGATTCCTGCCGAGATAGTCGGGTAAAAGGGATGCCAAATGTTCCTGGCCGATGAAGAGACCCGGGGACATGCAGCCAACATACATCGAATCAATCCGGTCCAAACCGGCATCCTCGATCGCCAGGAGGGCCGTCTCGACAAAAATATCCCTCAGGGACTTTCCCCAGAGTTCGCCCCATTTGGCCATGCCGACACCGATGACAGCTACGTTTCTCATCGCCGCCTCCTAATCCGCCTTCCGGATCTTGCCGCGGTATTTGGCATAAGCGCCGTACTCCAGGTAATTCTTGTTGGCGTCCAGAAGGCTTCTTGTCTTGGGAGCCAGGTCCCTGACCTCATCAATCCGCTTCGTCACCTTGAAGATGAAGGCATCGCTGCCGGCGCCCGATCCGTAGGAGACGATCAGGATCATGTCTCCGGGCTTGGAGATGTCCAGTGTTGCCGTCAGACCGAGCGGGGATGATCCTGAGTATGTGTTCCCCAGTTTGGGGACCAGCCAGCCCGGTTCGATCTGCTTTTTTTCAAATCCCAATAATTCGCCCACCCGGAGTGGGAATTTGCCGTTGGGCTGGTGGAAAACGACGTATTGGAAATCGGAAGGTTTCATCTTGGCTTTGGCCATAATGCCCTCGGCCGCGCCCATAATGTGCTTGAAGTAGGCGGGGTCGCCCGTGAACCGGCCGCCGTGCTGGGGATAATACTGGTATTCTCGGCGCCAGAAATCAGGCGTATCCGTAGTGTAGGAATAAGTTTCGAGGGCTTCGGCGACGAGGGGGGCGTTGCCGAAAATGAAAGCGGCGGCCCCGGCAGCGGCCGAATATTCGAGCGCGTCGCCGGGCGCACCCTGTGATGTATCGGCTCCGACAGCCAGGCCGAATTTTATCGCACCCGCCTGGACCAAGCTCAGGGCTACGAACATCCCCTCGGTCCCGGCCTTGCAGGCGAATTCGAAATCCGCTGTGTGGACTTCGGGTGTCGCTCCGAGGGCCTCCGCGAGGACCGTGCCGCTCGGTTTTACGGCGTAGGGATGGGATTCTGAACCAACATAAACGGCGCCGATCTCCTTGGGATCGATGCCCGCCCTCTTCAAGGCGCGCTTGGAGGCCTCCACGGCCATGGTGATCGTATCCTGGTCGGGAGAAGGGACGGATTTCTCTTCGAGCATGAGCCCTTTTTTATAGCTCGGCGCATCCGCTCCCCAGACCTTGGCGATCTCTTCAACTTTGATCCGGTTTCGCGGAACATAGGCCCCATAGCCGATGATTCCACTCATTGGTCGGACCTCCTTTCGCGGTCAAAATGGGTTTCCCTTCGAACGAATTGGAGAGTACCTAAATATAACATAATAAAGGATATCTGTCATTTTTTAAATGGGAGGGTATCATTCCATAATTTAGATCTAAAGTCAAGTTTTCATCATATTGATTTCGGGCTGAAGTTGATATAGATTAGGACGATAAACCGGTTCGGCCGGGGATTGCGCAAATGGTAACGTAGCATCCTGGGCAGCATGATTCGCGATTTATCAACCCCGCAGATTTGGTAAAGGAGGGATTTTATGGCCGGTAAAGTGATCGACCTTCACGCCGCGGCCGCTTTGGTTCCTCATGGGGCAACGATTTCCTTCGGCGGTTTCACGACCCAGCGCCATCCCATGGCCTTTGTTTATGAATTGATCCGCTTGAAGAAACGCGACCTTTATCTGTTTGGACATTCGCCCGGAGGGGATTGGGATATTCTTATCGGAGCGGGTTGTGTCAAGCGGGTCGAGCTCGCATACGAGGCCGATGAAGCCTTCAATACCGTTGGGCCACGCTGGCGGCAGGCCGTGGAACGGGGCGAGATCGAATGGGAGGACTACAGCAACTTCACGATGGTGGCCCGCTTCACCGCCGGCGCCATGGGAATTCCCTTTATGCCCGTTCGCAGCTTGCTCGGCAGCGACCTGCTGCGCAAAGCGGCCTTAGTTCCCAAGCAACGGAAGGCCGATTCGCGCACGTCGCCAAAGAAGCTCCATGTGATGACCTCGCCCTTCGACCCGCGGGAGAAGGTTGTCTTGGTGCCTGCGATCCATACGGATTTCGCCGTGCTGCATGTCCAGAAGGCGACGACCAATGGCATGGTGCGCATCGAGGGTCAGACCTTTGCAGACATTCAGCAGGCCCTGTGTGCTGATACGGTGATCGTGACAGCCGAAGAACTTGTTGATGAGGACACGCTGCGCCGCGAACCGGAACGCAACCCGATCCCATTCTTCACCGTCCACCATGTCTGCAACGTCCCATACGGAGCCCATCCTTATGCTGTTTACAACTACTATGATTATGATCCTGTCCAATTAAAAGAGTACCACGAGGGCGTGCGTGACGATGCCAGTTTCCAGGATTACCTGGGAAAATATGTCTGCGGCGTCAAGGATCACAATGAATACCTGGAGGCCGTGGGCGGGGAGAAGCGACTGAGCACACTCGAAGCCTCGCCGGCTTTCGGTTATAGCCCAAACCTTAAGCGGAGGAGATTGTAGCCATGGGAGCCCCCGATTATACTTTGACAGAACTCATGGCGGTCGTCGCCGCCCGCGAGATCGTGGATGGCGAGGTCGTTTTTGCAGGCACCGGCTTGCCCATGCTCGGGGTGATGCTGGCCCAGCGCACCCACGCTCCCAACGGCATCGTTATCTTTGAAGCGGGGACAATGGCCAGTCAACTTGCCCACCTTCCGATGTCAGTCGGGGACCCGCGCGTCATGCGCGGAGCCGCCACAGCCGCCGGATTGCTAGAGGTTTTTACCTATGTCCTGCAGGCGGGAAGGGTAGATGTCGGTTTTTTAAGCGGGGCCCAGGTGGATCGATTCGGAAACATCAACAGCACGTCTATCGGATCAGATTATCGCCGTCCGTCCGTGCGTTTCTCGGGGAGCGGGGGGGCTTGTGATATCGCCTGCCTCGCCAACCGAACCATCATCATCGCCAAGCACGAAAAACGGCGCTTCCCGGAAAGAGTGGACTACATCACCAGCCCAGGATGGCTTGAAGGCGGCGACAGCCGTCGAAGATCCGGCCTCGGTCGGGGCGGGCCGAGTGTCGTCGTCACCACGATGGGTGTCATGCGCTTTCGCCCGGACACCAAGGCCGTTTATTTGGCCAGCTACCATCCGGGTCTAACTCCCCGGGCCGTGGCCGACGCGACTGGCTTTACCCTGGATATCAAGGATGCGACCGAGACAGCGCCACCCACCCAGCAAGAATTGCGCATTCTCCGTGAGGAAGTCGACCCGGAGAGGATTTTTTTAAAATAACGTCCATCAGCCGCTCTTACAAGATAAGCACGTCCCTGGAGAGCCTATACGTCTAGTTTGATATCCCCTTGGTACATGGTCACTCCACGAGGCGTTTTGCTCAGGGAGGCGCCGATGGGCTTCGTGAACAGGGGATCGTCATAGATGGCCTTGAGGTAAGGATCGCGATATCGGGGGTGGGCGATGCAGGCAATGGCGAGCGCTTTCTCTCCAGCGGTGAGTCCCCGAAGGTCGGCAACGCCGTATTCGCTCACAATGACGACTCCGTCATAGGCCGAGGCCGTCAAGCTCACGCCGGGAGGATGGACCTTGACGATCTTCGAGTGGCCTTTGTCGGTCAAACTTCGAAAAGCAATGATGGGAACGCCGTAAATGGGATTGTTCAGGGCGCGGACGAAGTCCGGCTGCCCGCCGACCCCGCTATAATATCGACGGGCATCGATATAATCGGCCCAGACATTTCCGAAAAGATCGACGCCCATGGCCGTATTGATGGACACAAATGGGCTGTTCCTCCGGATGACTTCGGCCGAGTTGGTGACGGTGCACGGGCGCATCTGGATTCCGGCCCGCATATGCACGAATTCATACAGCTCGGCTGAGCCCATGATGAGGGAAGTTGTGCTGTATCCCATATGCTGCTTTTTCTTTCGATTCGTCACGATGTCGGCCTTCTGGAGATGCATGAGGCCGTCCCCATATAGTTCCGTCTGGATGCCGAGATCTTTATAATTCGCCCCCTTGATGGTCCCCACCACGGCGTCGGGGATTTGCCCGATGCCAACCTGCAAGGTCACGCCATCGCGGATGAATTGTTCGGTGATCAATTCCCCGATCCTCCGCTCTTCAGGGGAAAGATTGTCAAAATCGGGGGCGGGAGACGTATAGACGCATTTCACGTCATCGTCGTCGATGAGGTAATCAATGGATTGGGGTCCGACAATGCTTTGGCCTTGAGTGAATGGCATGCTGAAATCCAGCTCGGCAACAACGCATTTGGCATAGTCAATGGCCGTGTGCAGGACTTCGACGGACAATCCCAGGCTGAATTCCCTCGTGATTTCATGGGGACGGACTTTGAAGATGGCAACGTCCGGCTCATACTCCCGGCCTTTGCCGATGAGGCTGTCGAGATTGGCCAGCGTGCACGGCAGATAAAAGGCTCGTCCTTCATTGGCCGCCTTTCGGACCTCCCCCGTGGAAAAGAGGGAATAGGTCATGATGCGATCTTGGAGGCCTTTTTCTACGTAGGGCACGGGTCCCTGGAGGAGGAGATGGACCATCTTGATAAAAGGCAGGGCGGGGCTTCCGGCTTTGATGGCGGCCGTCAGAAATTCCAGGGAAGCCGTCGGGGTGGCGGCATTCGAACCGACATAACAGGTGATCGTGTCTTTATGCCTGAATTCCCTGGAGATGACGTCCGCTAGCTGGTCGAGTTTGAT
>CAZJBD010000006.1:0-38956 GCA_964544265.1 uncultured Eubacteriales bacterium | reverse complement strand
AGAAATAGAAGATCCATATGGCTTGCCCAATCTCGCAACCATGAAGGATTATCATTCCCGGAAAACAAGACGTTAAGGCTGGGCCCAGCAGATCTTGGTATATGAAGACTTAAGCCTGTCTTAACTTATTCCCCAAACACGATGGCTTCGAAGGAATAGATTTTTGCGCCTTTCCTCCAGGCGTCCTCGGGAAGCCCGGCTTTTAAACAGGCTTGGGCCAGGAATTCCTCCCTCGTCCAGCCGTTCTCGACAGGCACCTGGGGAAGCAGGAGTCCCTTACGGCCGTTCTTTTCGATGACCAGCCCGTGCTTTCCGACCCGAATCAAAGAAGGGTCGGTGACTTCTTCCAGGGGGGTGAGAACCGAGATCTCATATTCCAAGCGGCTGAGTTCGTCGACCGAAACGGGCTCGAATCTCGTATCCCGGACCGCCGCATAGATGGCGGCTTGGATGACGATCAAGGAAAGGGGTGCAATGGGCTCGATGAACCCAATACAGCCGCGAAGCTCTCCCCGTTCTTTCAGGGTTACGAAAGCCCCTTTATTTGTCGCCAAATTCGGACTCGTCGCGGGGGGCTCAATGACTTGTTGTTCTCGGACGTAGGTTTCGACGGCCGACCGGGCCAGGGCGAGAAGCTCCTTTTTATCCGACGCCGTCAGCTCGAAGGACGGCGCGGTCGTTTCTCCGCCGGCGACGAGAACCGCGGAGACGTAGCCGACGACCTGCTCGGTGTCTCCGCTCGATTCCGCCGAATCTGCGTATTTCAACACATGGGCCCGGGCCGCTCCTCGCTTTCCGGCATAAAGGATGACCGCGGCCACGGGCGAACCTCCGCACAAGATGTTCTCCCCCGCCTCCATCTTTCTCTCTATTTCATCGGCCTTGAGGGTCTTGATGAGTTCGATCGTCTTCGCGTCCAGGGCGTTGGCTTTGTCTTTAGTCAGGAAGTGGGACATGTCCGTAGAAGCGATGACCAGGACTTTTTTCCCGGCGCAGGCCGAGTCCAGGGCGTCGGCGAGGGCCTTGACCGTCCGTGTCTCCGGATAGCCCATAACGATGGGAACGATCTTGGCCCCGGGAAGCACGGTTTGGACGAAGGGAACCTGGACCTCCACCGAGTGCTCCTCTTCGTGGGCCCCGAGGATAAACTTGATAGTCGATTCCTTCATGAGCTCCGCGGCCAGCGCCTCGTCCACCGCGGCCGTTCCCAGCGGCGTCTGGAAGCCGCCCTTTGGATAAACGGAGCAGCCCTTGAACCCGAACCGGTGGGAAGGCCCGATGATGACCACGGTGTCATAGGGCTTGCCTTTGACAAGACTATAAGCGTAAGCCGCCGTTTGACCGGAATAAACGTAGCCCGCGTGAGGAACGATCAGGGCCTTGATCTCTCCCCGGACTTCGGGTTGAGGAGGAACGCTCCGGAGGCACTGGTCGATCCGGGAAGCAAGCTTCGCCGGGTCGCCGTCGTAGAATTGTCCGGCCCATACCGCCTGGCGGACTTGCTGTCCGAAGACGGAACAAAAGAGCGCTAGAAATCCCAAAAGAAAACAACACAACCGGTTTTTCATGTCTTTGCCTCTTACCAAAAATATACATTCCGTCGCCCCGGAAGTCTAGCGAGACGGGGTAACATCTTTATATTCAACAAAAATAGGTTCTCTTTCGCAAGCCGCGGATTCACAGCTGGGACCATTGCTTTTCCAGGAGTGTTTTCGAAAATCACGATGGGAGGGCATGGCGAAGGGCTGCAGCGACCATGCGGAGATCAGCCTGAGACGAGCGTCCGACGAGGGCAGCCGCAGGCCTCCGAAGGCCCAAGGCTCCGAGGATGGGTTTCCATTAGCTAATTGGATTGGCCTGGAGGCTTGGGCCTGAGAAGCCGAGAAGGACGTGAGTCTCAGGCGATCTGGATCGGAGCCGGGAGCAAAGCTCTTCGCCATGTCCTCTCCTTAATATCACGGCCATAGAGAACCGTCCCATCTAAGCTCTTAGCGCGCCCCGTATTGAAAAGATGAGAGAATCTTCATGAAGGGAGATGTTGACCTTTTATCCCGTTTCGGATACTATTTGGGGCGGAAGGTTCACGATGAAAGGCTTCTTTAAATCGATACTCGCTCTGCTCAGCCTGGCTTCGGCGTTCTTCCTCGGCTTTTATCTCGGCAAGGAAAAAGAAAAAGCCAAGATCCCGAAGTTCCAGGACGAATCCGACAAGACCGGATGAAGGTTTTGTAAACCCCTCTCGTTGAAGAAGGCGTGACATGGGCTTCGGAGCTTACGGCTTGCTCGTCATTTTCGGGCTTTTCATCCTTCTTCTCGCGCTCAATCCCAAACTCTCCTGCTTTGGGAAACAGATCACATCTCCCTTTTATCCCCTTGTCCGGAAACGCCGCTTGAAGAAGGAAGCGGGGGAGTCCGGCACAACCGGAGAGGAAGAAGGAGGGAACGCGCCCCGGAAAAAAACCGAGGATTACGGTTTCCGTTTGGACTGAAGGAGCGTTCTGTCTCCGTGGAGTGCGAGACGTTAAGAGCCGGGACCGCCGCGACAGCCCGGCGGGCCATGTTGGCTTTCGGTATCGCGCTTATCATCCTTGTTGGCTTCGAGGCCTGCCTTTCCGGCCCGCCCGTCCTTTCCCCTCCGCCGGCCCGCCTTGACAGCTTGGAAGGCTACGGCTCGCTGTCCGTCCAGGGAGAAAGCGGGTCTGCAAAAACCCGCTTCTCCTTCTGCTTCGTCCTTCCGGGCGCGGGCCGTGTCGAGGCCCTCGGCGTTTTCGGCCGGACAGTCGCCGTCCTGGTCTTCAAGGAAGGCGATTCGTGGCTCGTTCTGCCTTCGCGGCACGCTTACTGGACAGGCCGCGAGGAAGAACTGCTGGAGAAGTTCCTTGGCTTCGGGCTTCGGGCTTCGGAGCTGGCCTCGATCCTCTGCGGGCGCTGGACTGGGCCTGGCGCAGCCGAGGGGGCCGGCGAGTGGAAACTCGACCGGGACGTCCGGGGAAATGTCCTTAGCGGGGAGCGCGATGGATTCCGCTTTGAGGTCGGCGAGTTTTTCCGCGGGGCATCCGTCCCCCGTACGGTCGCCTTCTCGCGGGCCGGAAGAGCCGGGAGGGTCCGGGTCCTCAAGATCCAATTCAACAAGCCTCCGCGCGGCGACCTCTTCGGACCGTCCGTCCTGAAAGGGATGGCGCCGAAGACTTGGCCGGAGATCGAGGCCCTGCTCGAAAATGAAGATTAGATCTTTTGCCAAGATCAACCTCGGACTCGAGGTCGTGGGAAAGCGGGCCGATGGCTATCATGAGATCCTCACGCTTTTCCAATCCATCGACCTGGCGGACGTTTTGGAGTTCGTCCCCGTCCCCGGCCGGGACATCCGGCTTTCTGGCAGCGATCCTTCCGTTCCCTGGGACCGGACGAACCTCGTCCATCAAGCCGCCGAGCTTCTCCGGAGCGAAACGGGTCAAGGCGGCGGGGTCCGGATTGAGGTCGCTAAATCCATTCCCGCCGGGAGGGGGCTCGGGGGCGGGAGCAGCAACGCGGCCATGACTCTATTTGGCCTGAACATTCTCTGGGACCTCAAGCTGAGCAAGACGGACTTGGCCGGGCTCGGGAAGAGGATCGGGGCGGACATCCCCTATTTTCTCGAAGGCGGTTTGTGCCTCGGCGAGGAACGCGGCGATTCTCTGACTCCCTTGGGGGACTTGCCGCCCGTGTTCTGCCTCCTGGCTTTCCCCCCTTTTCCGGTCGGAACCGCAGGGGTCTATGCGGCCTGGCATCCCTCCTTGACTTCACACGGCAAACCCAGTAGAATTAAGCGGTTTTTAGAGAAAAAAGACTTCGGCCTCCTGGAAAATCAGTTAGAAGAAACGATCTTTCGATCTTATCCTCAACTCGAAGAGCTCAAGAGGTTTTTACAAGACCAGGACGCGGAGGCCTCCTTGGTGAGCGGCACGGGGTCGGCGGTCTTCGGGCTCTTCGCGGAGAAAGAAAAGGCCCTTGGAGGATGGCAGAAGCTCCGGAAAAGAATTCCGGCGCTCGTCGTCGAGTCCCTGCCGCGGGAGACATACTGGAGAAGGCTTCGTGCTGGGGAGTCGCCAAGCTGGTAAGGCAACGGACTTTGGATCCGTCATCCGGAGGTTCAAATCCTCCCTCCCCAGTTCATAGGAACCGGGAATTCGGTAATTAAAGGATGTGACGATGAAAGTATTCGCAGGCTCATCCAATCCGGGCTTGGCGGGGGAGATCGTCGAGTACTTGAAGATCGATCTCGGCCGATCGGTCCTCGAGCGCTTCTCGGACGGTGAGATCCACTTCTACATTGACGAGAACGTCCGGGGCGAAGACGTTTTCATCATCCAATCGGGCTCCGCGGACGCCAGCTTCCACCTCATGGAACTTTTCTTGATGATCGATGCCTTCAAGCGGGCCTCCGCCGAACGGATCACCGTGGTCATGCCGTATTACTGCTACGCCAGACAGGATTGGAAGGACCGCCCCAGGGTGCCCATTTCGGCCAGGCTGGTGGCCGATCTCCTGGAGAAATCGGGCGCGGACCGGGTTCTGACCATGGACCTCCACTCTCCCCAGATCCAGGGTTTCTTCTCCATCCCGGTGGACAACCTGATGGCCGCGCCCGTGCTGGCAAACTTCCTCAAAGGGCTCGATCTCGAAAACCTGACCGTCGTTTCGCCCGACGCGGGAGGTGTCGGCCGGGCCCGGCTTTTCGCAAAGAGGATGGAGGCCAAGCTGGCCATCATCGACAAGCGGCGCCCCGCGCCCAACGTAGCCCAGGTCCTGAATGTCATCGGCGAGGTCCGGGATCAGAACGTCGTGATCTTCGACGACATGGTGGACACCGCGGGGACGCTGGTTCTCAGCGTCGAGGCCCTCGTCAGGGACGGGGCCAAGAGGGTCTTTGCGGCCTGCACGCACCCAGTCCTCTCGGGTCCGGCCGTAGAGAAGATCGAACGCTCCGCTTTGGAAAAAATATTCGTGACCAATACGATCCCGCTAACGGAAAAAGCTAAGGCCTGTTCCAGAATCCAGGTCCTTTCGGTGGCCGGGCTTTTCGGAGAGGCCATCCGCCGCATCAACGAAGGAAGCTCCGTCAGCTCGCTGTTCGTTTAAGGAGGAAAGATGACAATCACGATCAAGGCCGAGAAAAGGGAGGCTTTCGGCAAGAACGCCAACCGGCGATTAAGAATGCAGGGGCTTGTCCCCGCCATCCTGTATGCGGAGTCCGTGCCCAGCGTCCCCTTGATCCTGGATAAAAAGGACATTGTCCGAATCATGAAGACGGAGACTCGTGAGAACACGATCTTCCGAGTAGGATTCGGCGCCGAAGTTCGGGACGTCATGATCAAGGAACTCCAGGTCGATCCGGCGACGGACCGGCTCTTCCACGTCGACTTGATCCAGATCGCGATGAACAAGCTCATCCGGGTCGCCGTGCCCATCGTCCCCAAGGGCGAAGCTATCGGGGTTAAGACCGAGGGCGGGTTCGTCGACTTCATTACCCGAGAGGTCGAAGTCGAGTGCTTTCCAAAGGATATCCCCGACCGCCTGGAAATCGACATCAGCGGCCTGCACCTCCACCAGTCCCTCAAAATCGAGAGCATCGTGGCCACTCAGGGCGTCCGGATCATCAACGATCCCGGAACCGTGCTGGTTCTCATCAGCCTGCCGCATAAGGAAGAGGAATTCCCCGGCGAGAAACCCGAGGAGGTCGTGGCCGAAGAGGGGCAAGAGCCCGAGGTCATCAAGAAGGAACGGGCCGTCGAGGAACCCGAAGAGGAGGGCAAGCCCAAGGAGAAGGAAAAGGAAAAGGAGAGAGGCAAGGGGAAGGAGAAGTAAGGGGTGTGGGCTGTCGTCGGCCTCGGAAACCCCGGGAAGATCTATTCTGAAACACGCCACAACGCAGGCTTTGCCCTGGTCAGGCGAATGGCCCGTGAATGGGAGGCCGAGCTCCGCGGGAAGCGGTATCAGGCCAGGACAGCCGATGTCGAGTATGGCGGGGACCGGGTCCTCTTGGCTTTGCCTCAGACCTATATGAATAACAGCGGCCTTTCCGTCCGCGACCTGATAAAGGGCAAAGGAATTGAACCCGGCAGGGTCCTCGTCATCTACGACGATTTGGAAATCCCGATGGGGGACATTCGCGTTCGCAAACAGGGCACGGCCGGGACCCACAAAGGCATGCAATCCATCATCCGAGAGACCGGCAGCACCCGGTTCCCCAGGATTCGCATCGGCATCGGGCCGCTTCCCCCGGGTCGCGACGCGGCCGAGTTCGTGCTTTCGCCCTTCACCCGCTCCGAAAAGGTTCTCCTGGCCGGGGCCATGGACAAAGCCAGGGAGGCGCTCCTCTTGGTGTTGGACGGCCGCATCGACCGGGCCATGAACGTATTCAATAAGCCTAATTATTAACGGTTCCCTAACGTCTGGCGAGGGGTTAGGGGTCGGAGCGCATTTCTTTTCGTGCAATAAGGCATTCTAAGCTCGGGGCGCACCCTCCGTCGGCCGCGGCCTGTCCCGGCGAGCCAGGCCGCTTCGGCTCCGGGCTCCGCTCTCCTCTTGGTCGAGGATCCGTGCCCGCTCCGCCCTTCAACGACCTCCTCCGGGCATCGCCCCTGCGCTATTGTCTTAATTGCACGAAAAAAATGCGTCCGTCCAGGCTGTGGATCCAGCCCGCAGGAAACAAAAGATCAAAGGAAGGCTTGAATAATCCCCATTTTCGTATAGAATATGTTTTTGTCTCCTTGTTCCTTCTCGATTAAGGAAGGGGCTTAAAACCATAAGGAGGTCTTCATGAGACAATACGAAACCGGATTCGTCCTTTCTTCCAGTCTGCCCGAGGAAGAAGCCCAAGCATTCATTCGCCAGATGGCCGAGGTCGTCTCCCAGAAGAACGGCCGGATGATCAAACAGGATGTCTGGGGCAAGAAAAGGCTGGCCTATCCCATTAAGAAATTTAATGAGGGGATTTATGTCTTTTTCCTCTACGAAGGACCGGGGGACGTTTCCCAAGAATTGGAGCGGCGCTTCAAACAGACCGACACCGTGATCCGTTTTCTGACGGTCCTCAAGAACCCCAGGGACAACGTTCGCAGGAAGAAAAAAGCGGCCCGCGAAGCGGCCGCCTCCGCCGAGCGGACGGCCGCAAGCGCTCCGCAAGTTGGCGGGAACCAGGAGGGAAAGTAATATGGCCAGAGAAGATAGACCCGAAAGGGGCTCCTACAGGAAGTTTTTTCCGCCCAAGAAGAAATTTTGCCGCTTCTGCCAACGGAACATCAAGACGATCGACTACAAGGCCGTGGAGATCTTGAAGAAGTACATCCCGGACCGAGGGAAGATCTCCCCGAGGAGGATCACCGGGACTTGCGCCTTCCACCAGAGAAAATTGTCCCTGGCGATCAAGCGTGCGCGGCTGATGGCGTTGCTCCCTTACGTTGAGGATTGACTTTCGGATCGGCGATTGGAGGAAACATGCGCGTGATCCTGAAACAAGACGTGGAAAAAGTCGGCCGCAGGGGCGACGTCATCAATGTATCCAATGGCTACGGCAGGAATTTCCTGTTGCCCAAGAAGCTGGCCATCGAAGTGACTCCTTCGAACCTGAAGATGATCGAGATCGAACGGACGGCGCTGAAGAAAAAGGTCGAGAAAGAAAGGCTTTCGTTCCGCGGGATGATCGACAAACTGAACCAGGTGACCCTTTCCTTTGCCCGGAGGTCAGGAGAAAAAGACGTGATCTTCGGCTCGGTCTCCTCCGGCGATATTCGGGACGAGCTGGTCAAGCTGGGTTTTGACATCGACAAGAAAAAGATCCTTCTCGATGAGCCCATCAAGAGGCTTGGGAACTTCACGATCCCTATAAAGGTCTATCAGGACGACAGGGCCGAAGTCAAAGTCGTCGTCCTCCCGGAAGAGGCCGGAGGGGAAGAGAAGAAACCAGAGTCCGGAGGGACCAAGGAATAGAAGATATTTATAAGGGGAGGCGATTCCCCTCTAGGGAGGGCATCGGTGGAACTGGATTTGATGTTCCTGAAGAAAACGCCGCCTCACAGCCTTGAGGCCGAGAAGACGGTTTTGGGCGGGATCCTGGTCAACAACGAAAGCCTGAACGTCGTGATGTCCATCATCACGCCGGAGGACTTCTACAAGGATTCGCACCGAAAGATCATCGAGCGGATCATCGCCCTGGTCGACAAGGGCTTGCCCGTAGACCTTCTCTCCTTAAGCGAGGAGATGCAAAGATCGGGACTTCTTGAAGAGGCTGGCGGCATGGCCTATCTGTCTTCGCTTTTGGACGGCGTCCCCAAGAGCCTCAACGTCGAATACTATGCCCAGATCATCAAAGAGAAGGCCCTCCTCCGTCGGCTGATCGTATCCTCGGCCAAGATCATCACGGCGAGCTACGAGCAAAAAGAGGAGGCCGATGAACTCCTCAACGAGGCCCAAGCCGCTATCATAGAGGTTGCCGAACAGAGAATCCGGCCCGGTCTTGTCCCATTGAGGACGCTTACCGCGCCCACCCTGGACATGATCAGGACGTTCGCCGAGCGCAAGGAAGCCGTCACGGGAGTCCCGTCTGGCTTCCGCTCCCTGGACAGCCTGACTGCAGGTTTCCATCCCTCGGAACTTGTGATCGTGGCCGCCCGGCCCTCCATGGGCAAGACCGCCCTGGCTCTCAATATCGCCCAGTACGCGGGAATGAGGGCGGATCGCTCGGCTGCTTTCTTCTCGATGGAGATGGCCAAAGAGCAACTCGTCATCCGGCTGCTTTGCGCCGAGGCCCAATTGGACATCAAAAGGGTCCGGACGGGTTTCATCAGCGAGAGGGAGTTCGAGAAGCTGAAATTGGCCGGGGAGGCCCTCTCACGGGCGAACCTCTATATCGACGAGACGCCAGGGGTGACGGTCATGGAGATGAAGGCCAAGGCCAGGCGGCTGCGCATGGAACAGCGCCTCGACATCGTCTTCGTCGATTATATCCAGCTCATGCGGCCGGGAGGGAGGTTCGAGAACCGAAACCAAGAGATGTCCTTCATCACTAGGTCCCTCAAGGAGCTGGCCAAGGAGCTCAAGATCCCGGTCGTAGGCGTCTCCCAGCTCAGCCGCTCCCCGGAAAAGGGGCGACGCGAGCCGCGTCCCCTGCTTTCCGACCTTCGGGAATCCGGGGCCATTGAGCAGGACGCCGACGTGGTCATCTTCATCTTCCGTCCGGAATACTATCATCCCGACGATGAGAGTTTGCGGGGAATGGCCGAGATCAGTGTCGCCAAGCAGAGGAACGGCCCGACCGGGACGATCAACCTGGTCTTCATCCGTGAATACGCCCGTTTTGCCGACATGGAATTCGTTCCTCCGGAGGGCTGACCGTGAAACGGCGTCACAGAGTCCCCCTGCTCCTGGGAGCCCTTTATCAGCTTGGAGAGGTCGGGATCCTTCTCGGGAAAACGCTGCGGAACATATTCCGGCGTCCTTTCGAAAAGCGGATCTTCATCCAGCAGATTGAGGAGATCGGCGCCGGGTCCCTCCCCGTCATCTCCCTGACCGCGGCGTTCGGCGGGCTGGTCTTCGCCCTCCAGACCTATATCGGTTTCCACCGGTATATCGGGGTGGGCTCCGAAGCCTACGGGGGGCCGGTCATTTCTCTCAGCCTAGTCAAGGAGCTCATCCCGATCCTGGTGGGCTTGATGGTTTCGGGGCGAGTCGGGTCGGCCATGGCGGCCGAAATCGGAACGATGAGGATCACCGAACAGGTCGATGCCTTGATCAGCTTGGGGGCCGATCCCAACCGGTACCTGGTCGTGCCGCGGACCTTGGCCTCCGTCTTGATGCTCCCCTGCTTGACCCTCTACGGGGATATCATCGGGATCGCGTGCGCGTTTGTTTACAGCACCGTTATCATGGGCGTAAACCGCATCATCTACCTGCGGAACACGCTCTTGTACCTTGAGATCTGGGACGTCGCGAGCGGCTTGATCAAGGCGGCCGTCTTCGGTCTCCTGATCGCCGTCATCGGCTGCTGGCAGGGGTTGAAGACCGAGGGGGGGGGCCGAGGGAGTCGGGCGGGCGACGACCAGGACCGTGGTCATCGCCAGCATCACGATCCTCATCGTGAACTTTTTCCTGAGCAGGGCCCTGCCCTCGACGATATAAGACGATATAAAACGATGATCAAAATCGTTGACCTTCACAAGTCCTTCGGAAAGACGCCGGTCCTCCGCGGGGTCGACCTGGAGATCGAAGCCGGAGAGACGATGGTCGTCATCGGCCAGAGCGGTTCAGGCAAAAGCGTTCTTCTCAAGCACCTCATGGGCATCCTCAAGCCCGACAAAGGCAAAATCATGATCGACGGACTGGAGATCACGCGCCTCGGGGAGGAAGGGCTCCAACGGATCTCGCGAAAGTTCGGCATGCTCTTCCAATCCGCCGCCCTTTTCGATTCCCTGACCGTCGGCGAGAACGTGAGCTTCGGCCTGGAGCGCTACACCGATTACTCCCCCGCCGAGATCGGGAGGATCGTGGCCGAGAGCTTGACCGAGGTCGGGCTAGAAGGAATCGAAGGACTCATGCCCTACGAGCTTTCCGGTGGCATGAGGAAGAGAGTCGGGCTGGCCCGGGCCATAGCTTATGGTCCGGAGATCATCCTTTACGACGAACCTTCAACGGGCATCGACCCTATCCGGGCCGATTCGATCAACGACCTGATCAACGACCTGAAACGCGACCTCCGAGTGACCTCGGTCGTCATCACCCACGACATGGTCAGCTCCTATAAAGTGGCCGACCGGATCGCCATGCTTTATGAAGGGAGGATCATCGAAATCGGGACCCCGGCAGAAATTCAGGCTTCATCGAACCCGATTATCCAACAGTTCATCCATGGTCGGGCCCGCGGCCCGATCACCGACCGGTGAGAAGTGAGGGGATTATGAAAAAAGAGCTTAAAATCGGCATATTCATGGCGGGGACCCTTATCATCCTTGCGACTTTCATTTTTATCGTTGGCGACATGGCCGAGCTTTTTAAGAAGCCCGGCTACACCCTCAACGTCATGATCGACTCAGCCCTGGGTCTCGAGAAGAGCTCCTCGGTGAAAATGGCCGGGATCAAGATCGGATACGTTAAGGACATCCTCTTGAACCGAAGGCGGGCCCAGATCGTGATGAGCATTTACCCCCAGTTCGAGGTCCCCAAGGGGTCCAAGGCGACGTTGTCCTCCCTCGGCCTGCTGGGAGAACGCTTCATGGACATCGTCCCCAGCGACAAGGAGGACTACTTCCTGCCCGGGGAGACGGTGGAAGGCCTGCCGGCCGTCAGCTTTGACCAGATCGGGTCCTTGTTCGTGTCCATCGGTGACGAGATTAAGCAGTTGAGCGGGTCCCTGCGGGACCTCTTGGGAAAAGACACGGGTACGGACTTCAGGGGGACCCTCAAGAATCTTTCCTCCCTGGCGGCTGCGCTCAACGATCTCATCGCTCAGAATAAAGACAGCCTGGGCCAAACCCTTCGGACCTCCTCCCAGGCCGTCACAGACCTCAACGAGCGCTTTCGCGAGATCGCGGACAACCTCAATAAAACGGTGACCGAAATGGGAGCCCTGGTCGATGAGAACCGGGGCAATGTCAAAGAGAACATGGAGAGGATCAAAGAGCTCCTGAACAAGATCGGGGAGGCCGTCGACCGCCTGAATACGTCTCTGGAGAAAGTTCAGCGAAGCGAAGGTTCGCTGGGCAAATTGGTCAACGATCCGGCCCTTTACGACGAGATCGAAGGGGCGGTTGCTGACGTCCGCAAGATCTCAGGCCCCGTCTCGTCCCTCAAGGCCGGCCTGGATTTTCGCGGAGAATATTATGGAGAGAGCGACCTCCTCAAGAGCGCCATATCCTTCGGTCTCTGGTTGGATAAAAACAAGCTTGTCCAGGCCCAGGTCGTCCATAACCCCTGGAGAGACCGTTTTGTCTATTCTCTCCAGGGAGGCTTTCGCTGGGGCGGCCTGGTCCCCCGGGCCGGCGTTATCGAATCCGAGTTCGGGGCCGGACTGGATTACTACACCCTTAACGACAAGCTGACCGTGGGTGTCGAGGGTTTCGATTTCAACCGTTCTCCCCGGCCCCAGTTCCGGGCTTATGGGAGATACTATCCCCTGAAGAACTTTTTTGTCGTGCTCGGTGTGGACGACTTCACTCTCGCTTCCAAGCGCGAGGTTTTCTTCGGGCTGGGAGTGGGCATCCGATGAAAGACAAAACGGTTTTCATCTGCCAAAGCTGCGGTTCCCGTTTCCCGAAATGGATGGGACGATGCGCCCAGTGCGGGGAGTGGAACTCTTTGGTCGAGGAGATGGAGGAGGAGCTCGCCGTTTCTGAAATTTCCTTCCCGACGTCCGAGCCCGTCCTCTACAAGGAAATCAAAGAGTTACCGAAAGCGAGGATCCAGATCGGGATCGAGGAGTTCAATAAGGTCCTCGGGGGCGGGGTGGTCCTCGGCTCCGTCGTCCTCATCGGGGGCGAGCCAGGCATCGGCAAGTCCACCCTCCTGCTCCAGGTTTTCCGCGATATCGCCCTCCAGGGCGAGTCCGTTCTCTATGTTTCGGGCGAAGAGTCCCTCGAGCAGATCAAGATCCGGGGCGACAGGCTGGGGGTCAGGGACGGCAACCTCTACCTCCTGGCCGAAACCAATCTGGAACGGATCCTCAGTCAGGCCGAGCGGCTGAAACCCAAAGCCATCGTCGTGGATTCTGTCCAGACGGTCTATTCTTCCAAACTGACCTCGAGCCCGGGCACGATCAGCCAGGTCCGCGAGGTTGCCAACCAGATCTTCCGCTTTGCCAAGAGGAGCCAGGTTCCCTCGTTCCTTATCGGCCACATCACCAAAGAAGGTTCCCTCGCCGGTCCCAAGTCCCTCGAACACATGGTCGACGTCGTCCTTCTCTTCGAGGGGGAACGCGACCACAGCCACCGGATCCTCAGGGCTCTGAAGAACCGGTTCGGCCCGGTCTCGGAGCTGGCCATCTTCGAGATGGCCGGAAGCGGCCTCCAGGCCATCTCCAATCCCTCCGCCTTTTTCCTCAAGGAACGGCCCAAGGAGGAGCCGGGGAGCGCAGTCGTCTGCACGATCAAAGGCACCCGGCCGCTCCTCGCCGAAGTCCAGGCCCTCGTCTCATCGACGCTTTTCACCGGCAATCCCAGGAGGATGACCATCGGGATCGACCATTACCGGGCCGCCATGCTTTTGGCCCTCGTCGAAAAAAAAGCCGGCTACAGCTTCGCGGGCGAGGACATCTACATCAGCATCGCCGGCGGGATGTCCATCGAGGAGCCCGCGGCCGACCTGGGGGTAGTCCTGGCCGTCGTTTCTTCCCTGAAGAACAAGGCCATTCCCAAAGGGATGGCCGTTTTTGGCGAGATCGGTCTCAGCGGAGAGGTCCGTTCCGTGGGGCAGCCTTTGGCCCGGATCAAGGAGGCCCATTCCCTCGGCTTCGAGACCGTCCTCCTTCCGGCCGGCAACCTGGCCCAGATCGACGCGAAAGACCTGCCTTCCATAAACTGTCTGGGCGCGCAAAACGTTAGACAGGCGCTCCAATATGTGTTCTAATTATTCCGCCTGAATTCATAATAAGGATCAAGGGGATGGGCCTCTTCATTTTTCGCGTCTTCATCATCGGATTGCTGACCGTCGGGGGATATTTGTATCCTCCCTTTACCCTGGGCCGAGAGCTAGGCGCGGCCTCAGCTTTTGTCCTGGGGGGATTGATCATGCTCCTCGAGAGCAGGGTTCGCCGAGCCCGCTTCAAAGTCATGTGGAGCGCTTCGATCGGCACAATGCTGGGGATCGTCATAGGCTGGATATTGGGGAGCATCTTCCAGACCGCCGTCCACAGCGAAACCTCGGCCTCCTTCATCCGCATTTTCTTTCTGGTCATCATGCCCTATATCGGCTTTATCATCGGCACCCGGAAATCCGAATGGCTGGATCCCGCCCACCTCCTGACCTTTTTTAGGGAGAAAAGCGTCGGCCGGACCACCAAGATCCTGGATACGAGCGCCATCATTGATGGCCGGATCGTCGACATCTGCGGCACGTCCTTCGTCGACGGGACGCTCATCGTGCCCCGGTTCATCCTCAAGGAACTTCAGCTCGTCGCAGACTCGCCGGACACCTTGAAGCGTCAGAGAGGACGGCGCGGCCTTGAGGTCCTGGACAACCTCCAGAAGTCCCCCCGGGTCTCTGTCGTCATCTCCGAGCTGGATTTTCCGGAAGCCGGGGACGTCGATTCCAAGCTCATCGAGTGCGCCAAGAACCTCAACGCCAAGATCATCACCAACGATTTCAACCTCAATAAAGTTGCTCAACTCCAGGGCATCTCCGTCCTTAACATCAACGAGCTGGCTAATGCCTTGAAGCCGGTCGTCCTTCCCGGCGAGGTCATGAAGGTCTTTATCCTGAAGGAGGGGAAGGAAAAGGACCAAGGTGTCGCCTACCTCGATGATGGGACCATGGTCGTCGTGGATAACTCCCGGCGCATGATTGGGCAGACCGTCGATATCACGGTGACCTCGGTCCTCCAAACCACGGTCGGCAAGATGATCTTCGGCAGGTTCAACGAAGAATCCCGATGAGCAAGGTATCCGTCCTTATCGTCGCGGCCGGCGAAGGACGGCGTTTCGGGACGGCCAAACAGTTCGCACTCCTCAAAGGGGAAACGCTTCTTGACCGGTGCCTGGGGGCGTTCGAGATGAACGGCTCCGTTGACGAGATGATCCTCATCCTTCCGGACCCCGAACAGCGGGACTTACTCAAAGGGAACTACCGGAAGGTTGTAGCCGTGGTCAAGGGCGGGCCCCGGCGGCAGGATTCCGTCCGGAACGGCTTTCTCAAGCTCCGGGCGTCGGAAGAGGACGTCGTCCTCGTCCACGATGGGGTCAGGCCGCTCGTTGATGGAGCCCTCATCAACCGAGTCATCCAAGAGGCGGGCCGGTCCGGGGCAGTTGTCCCGGTTTTAGCTCTTGAGGACACCATAAAAGAGGTTCGGAACCGAAAGGTTGCCCTCACCCATGACCGGTCCAAGCTTTTCCGGGTTCAAACGCCCCAGGGGTTCCGATACGGCATCTTGAACAAAGCCTTTGAGGCGGCGGCCCGGGATGGCTTCTACGGAACTGACGAAGCCATGCTTGTCGAGAGGAACGGAGGGCGGGTGAACGTCGTGGACGGCGACCCCCGGAATATCAAGATCACAACGCCCCTGGACATCAGGATCGCGGAGGCGATACTTGGACTTTAGGATCGGACTCGGCTATGACCTTCACAGGCTCGGTCCGGGCCGCACCCTGCGGCTTGGCGGCGTGGAGATTCCCTTCCCTCTGGGGCTCGTTGGACACTCGGACGCCGACTGCCTTGTCCATGCCGTTATGGATGCCCTCCTCGGAGCGGCGGGGGAGGGTGACATCGGCCAGCTGTTCCCGGACACGGACCCCGCTTATAAAAATGCCAGGAGCACGAAGTTGCTCGCGGCCGTGATGGAGCGCCTCAGTAAGGCCGGGCTTGAGGTCGTCCACGTGGATTCCGTGATCGTGGCCGAGAGACCTTCAATCGCGCCCCACGTTCCGGCGATGAAACGCGCGCTCTGTCCTCTTTTGAGAATCGCCCCCGACCGCCTGGGCATCAAAGCCAAGACCAACGAAGGCGTCGGAGCGATCGGTCGGGGCGAGGCAGTCGCCTGCTGGGCAACGGCGCTCGTGCTGAGGGCATAAAAAGAGTTACACCCGCGGGCCATTCAATCGCCTAAAAAACGGCTCCTGAATTAGGGTATAATACTTTGGCTATAAGGAGCGAGACATGGAGAGGCCGAACCTCATAGCGATCGCTTTATCCGCTATCCTTACTTTGCCTTTGAGTCTTATGGCCCAACAGGTGTCGGTCGAGGGAGAATGGGAGCTTGTGGCCCAAACGCGGAGCGGCGAAGCGACCTGGAAGGTCGTTTTTGCCCAGGAAGGAGAGTCGTTGACAGTGACGATGACCGGCCCCAAGGGCGGCGTGACCAAAGGGACGGGCACTTTGAAAGAGACGGCGATCGAGTGGACGGTTAAGCTTTCAACCCCTAAGGGGGAATTGGAAATGGCCTATAAAGGGGTGGTCGAGGGCGATATTATGTCCGGGATCGTTCGGAGGGGGAAAATCGGGGCATCTGCCTGGACGGCCAAGAGGAACGCCGCCTGATCCTCCCCGTTCCGGACAGTGATTCTGCCTCCTCCCTAATGAAACGGAAGGGTGGCCGATAGCGTTCTTTACAGAGAATATCCTGCCCGAAGGGAAGATTTTGAACGCGCCTCCGTCTAAAGCTTGTACGGAGGATAGCACAAGTGATTCTGGATGGAAGACAGAAAGCTGATCGAGCTGGCTCAGGAAGGGAACGAAGAGTCTTTTTCGGAGCTGGTCAGGAGGTATCAGTCTAAGGTGTTTAGCATGGCCCTGAACTTCACGCGGGACCGGGAAACGGCAGACGACCTGTCTCAGGAGATCTTCCTGAAGGCTTACTTGGCGCTCCCCAAGTTCCGTTTCAAGTCCGAGTTCGGAACCTGGCTCTACCGGGTGGCCCTGAACCATGTGCGAGATTTCCTCAGGAAGAAGGGGAGGATTAAGGAAGTTTCTTTAGAGGAGATCGGGGAGATTTCCGTCTCTGATGAGGGCATCGAGAAAAGGGAGAAAGAGCGGGAGGAGGAGAGGAGAAAGAGGCTTCTCCGCGCCTCCGTTGAAACCCTCCCCCCTAAGTACAGGATCGTCCTGACCCTCAGGGATATCCAGGGCTTGGCCTATGATGAGATCTCGCGGGTTTTGAAGGTTTCCCCGGGCACGGTGGATTCCCGGCTCCACAGGGCGAGGAAGATGCTTCGAAAAAAGCTCCTCCCGCGTTTAAGCTTGGAAGGAGGATTTCATGCGCTGTCATAAAGCTGAGAAGTGGTTTCTCAGATCCTGCGACGGCCGCCTGGACGACGTCCGAACGGCCGAACTCGAGGAACACCTTCGGGCCTGTTCGTCTTGTTCCCGGATGGCGAAAGAGTACCGGGCCATGCTCAGCATCCTCCGAAGCGAGACGAAAGACGAACCCCTCCCCTATTTTTGGGAGCGCCTGCAGTCCAAATTGGTCCAGGAGAGAAAATCGTTTGCCCTCCTCCTATGGGAGCACTGGTGCTTGAAAGCGATCCCTGTTTTTCTGGGCATCGTCCTGGCCTGCGGCGTGGCGCTGATCTTTTTTGCCCCTCCTGGCCAAACCCAGATGACCCAGTCCGAGCTGCTCCTTATGAGGGACAAGGCCCCGATGTCGGACGTCCAATCCGTCTTCGAAGAAAAGCCGGGCGAAGACCGGAATATCCGGTTTATCTTTGCCGCTTCGGATGAACGCGAGCCCGCGAGGAGGCCAATTCCATGAACGCCAAAGTCAAATTCTGGATCATTTTTTCCCTCGTTGCCGTCTTCATCATCGGAGGGGCCGCCGGCTATTTTGGCGAACGCTATCTCGTCCACAAGAGGCACGAGATGGGGGCGGGGGGAAGAGATCGGCGCGGCCCGCATTTCCCGACGGTCGAGATTCTGGCCAAAGAGCTCAGCTTGAGCCAGGTCCAGCAGGACCAGATCCGGGAGATTTTCAAGCGTAACGAAGACCGGCTCAAAGCCTTTGGGGAGGAGTTCCACAAGCGCCTCGGCGAGATGCGGTCCCAGCTCAAGAATGAGATTGACGCCGTCCTGACCCCGGAGCAGAAACAGAAGCTGGAGGCCATGATCAACGAATTCATGAAGGGAGATCCTTCTCGCCATATGGACACAAGGAGATAAGAAATGAAAAAGAAGATCCTTCTGATAATCGCCGTGCTCGTTGTCGCCGGAACCATCCTCGGACTCACCGTCTTTAAGGGCCATAAAAACGGGGGTGTGAAGTACCGGACGGAAACCTTGGCTAAGGGAGATCTCGAGGCCCTGGTGGTGACCTCCGGAACCCTCAACCCGGTCCGCCTCGTCGAGGTCGGGAGCCAAGTCTCGGGAAAAATTGAAAAGCTCTACGTAGATTTCAACTCTCAAGTCAAGGCAGGCCAGGTCCTGGCTGAGCTCGACCAGTCCCTCCTTAAGGCGAAAATCGACCAGAACCAGGCGAATTACCTGAGTGCCGTCGCCTCCTTGGAGAGGGCCAAGGTGACCTTGGAGAATTTGAAGAAAAAATATGACAGAGCCCTGAGTCTTTTTGATAAGAACCTCATCTCTTTCGAGGAAAAGGAGGCCACCGAGGCCGCTTACCTTGAAGCCAAAACCGATGTCCAATCCTCCAATGCCAGGCTGGCCCAGGCCAAGTCCCAGCTCGATTCGAGCCGGGTCGATCTGGCCTATGCCACGATCCGTTCCCCAATCGACGGCATCGTCATCAACCGGCTTGTCAACATCGGCCAGACCGTCGCCGCCAGCTTCCAGGCCCCCAAGCTTTTTGAGATCGCCAACGACCTCAGCAAGATGCAGGTCGAATGCGCCGTGGACGAGGCTGACATCGGCAAGGTCAAGGAAGGGCAGAAAGTCCGGTTTACGGTCGATTCTTTCCCTGATGAAATGTTTTCCGGGACCGTCAACCAGGTCCGCTATTCCCCTA
Organism: uncultured Eubacteriales bacterium; assembly: GCA_964544265.1. Classification (GTDB taxonomy): domain Bacteria; phylum Acidobacteriota; class Aminicenantia; order Aminicenantales; family Saccharicenantaceae; genus JALHVH01. The sequence goes on along the minus strand of CAZJBD010000006.1, from coordinate 20,328 downwards.
CGACGACCTCAAATGTCGTCACCTACACGACGATCGTCGATGTCGACAATCCCGGCATGAAGCTGAGGCCGGGGATGACGGCCACGGTCTCCATCATCGCCGGCGAGGCCAAGAACGTTCTCCGGATTCCCAATGCCGCCCTGCGGTTCACGCCGAATCTGCCCACCGAGGAGATTCAAAAGATTATGAAGGAAGCGGGCGAGAGGGTGGCGGCCAGACGACAACAGGAGGGGCGGGAGGGACAAATGCCCGGCGGCTCTGGAGCCAGCACCCTCGGGCAGAGCTCTCCGGGCGGAGCGACCCGGACCGGGGAAGGCGGGCCACAGTCCGTGAATCTCGGCCAGGGACAGGGGGGCACGCCGGCCCAGGGGGCACGGCAGAGACAACCCTCCCACGTCTGGTTCCAGGATGAAAACGGCAAGCTCCAGGTTGCTTTCCTCAAGCCCGGCGTTTCGGACAATTCCTATACAGAGGTGGTCCGAGGCGACTTGAAAGAAGGTCAAGCGGTTATCATCGGAATCGGCTCCAGCACGAGCACGGCAACTCAGACAGGCCAGAACCGGCCGCGGATGATGATGTTGCCTCCTCCCAGATGAGCGTATCCCCGGAAATTCAGGATCATCTCATGTCAAACAAAGTCATCGAACTCCAGAACTTGGTCAAGATCTACAAGATCGGCGACACGGAAGTCCATGCCCTGAGGGGGGTTTCTTACGTCGTCTCGGAGGGAGACTTCGTGGCCATCATGGGCCCGTCCGGCTCCGGGAAATCCACCCTTATGAACATTCTAGGCTGTCTGGACAAGCCCACGTCGGGTAAATATTTTCTGGAAGGCGAGGAGGTTTCCACGTTCGATAAGAACAAGCTGGCCCGCATCCGGAACCAGAAGATCGGGTTCGTATTCCAGACCTTCAACCTTCTTCCCCGGACCACGGCCTTGGAGAACGTCGAACTTCCTCTTCTGTATTCGAACGTCCACACCAAGGCGAGGCATGAGAGAGCTCTGGAGGCTCTCGAATCCGTCGGGCTCAAGGACCGTGCCCGGCACAAGACGAACCAACTCTCCGGCGGCGAACAGCAGCGGATCGCGATCGCCCGGTCCCTCCTCAATAATCCGACCTTGATCCTTGCCGACGAGCCAACCGGAAACCTGGACACCAAGACGAGCAGCGAGATCATGGACATCTTCACCAAGCTCAACGTCGAGAAGGGGATCACCATGGTCATGGTCACCCACGAGCCGGACATCGCCTGCTACGCCCGCCGGCGCATCTACGTCCGGGACGGCCAGATCATCCGGGAGGATTAATATGATGAACATCATGCGCACGATCCGGATCGCCCTTCGGGCTCTGGCCCGGAATAAAATGAGGTCGTTTTTAACCGCCCTGGGCATCATCATCGGCGTCGGCGCCGTCATCGCCATGGTCAGCCTTGGCGAGGGCGCCAAGAAAGGGGTCGAGGATCGGTTTAATTCCTTGGGAACCAACCTCCTGAATGTTTTCCCCGGAAGCCGGAACTGGCGCGGGATCCGTACCGGCAGCGGCGGCTGGCAAAGTCTCAAGGTGGAAGACGCAGAAGCCATCGCGACCCAGTGTGACGCCGTAAAATACGTATCGCCTTCTGCCAACAGCCGAGCCCAGGTCATCTATGGGAATAAAAACTGGAACACATCCATCCAGGGGGTGGGAGCCCGATATCCCGAGATCCGGAACTGGGAGGTCGAGGCGGGAACCTTCTTCGACGAAACCCAGGTCAACGCTGCGGCCAAGGTTTGCGTTCTTGGAAGCGAGGTCAAAAAGTCCCTTTTCGAAGACGAAGATCCCATCAATAAGATCATCCGGGTCAAGCAGATCCCATTCCAGGTCTTGGGCGTCTTGAAGTCCAAGGGCGAGGCCGGTGGATTCTTCAATCGGGATGACATCATCGTCGTGCCGTACACGACGGTGATGAAAAGGCTTACCAACGAGGACCATATTAACAGCATCGATATCCAGGCGGTTTCAATGGACCAGACGGCTGAGGCCAAGCGCCAGATCGAGGAGCTCCTCCGCATCCGGCACAAGATCGCTCCCGGGGCCGATGACGACTTCCAGGTCCGGAATATGTCCGAGATCGCCGAGGGTGCGGCCCAATCCACCCAGATCCTGGGCATCCTGCTGGGGAGCATAGCGTCCATTTCGCTCCTCGTGGGCGGGATCGGCATCATGAACATCATGCTGGTCTCGGTGACCGAACGGATTCGTGAAATCGGCATCCGGATGGCCGTAGGGGCGCGGGAGAAGGACATCCTCCTCCAGTTCCTGACCGAGGCGGTGGTCCTCAGCGTTCTGGGCGGCGCCTTGGGGGTCGCCTTCGGCGTCGGAAGCTCCAAGCTGATGAAGTTCATCCCCATTTTCTCGGGGTGGAAGACCATTGTGTCGCCCTCGGCCATCGCCCTGGCTTTTATATTTTCCGCTTCCGTGGGAATTTTTTTCGGCTTCTATCCGGCCCGCAAAGCCTCCAAGCTCGACCCGATCGAGGCCCTTCGTTACGAATAACCGCTGGTATGAGACAAGGAGATACAAGATGAAACCTCGTGCCCTAAAAACCCTGACCCTCCTAGCGCTGGCTACCGCAACGTTCGCCTGGGGCCAGGAAAAGGAAAATCCCCTCCTGCTTTCCCTCGAAGACTGCGTCCTCAGGGCGATGAAGAATAATCTCGCGGTGGCCATCCAAGTCCTGAATCCGGAGATCTCGGGCGCCTCGGTCTCCGGGGCCGAGGAGAAGTTTTATCCCACGCTCTCGTTCAGTTTCAATAAGAGAAATACCGATACGGCATCCTATTCCTGGTTGGACGCGGCGGAAAGTGTCACGACCAAGTTGAATGATTACACGGCCCAGATCAGCCAGACGATCCCCGGAGGAGGGTCGCTGGGCGTGTCCCTGGACAGCAACAGGAACGATTCCAACAGAAGCTTCCAAACCATCAATCCCCGCTACGGAAGCACTCTGACGTTTGATTTCACCCAACCGCTCCTGAAAGACTTCGGCTGGAACATCAGCCGCAGGGAGATCCTCATCGCCCGGAACAACCTGGCGATCTCGGAGAGCCAGCTTGAGCAGACGCTCATGGAGACGATCTATTCAGTCGAAGACGCCTACTGGAACCTTGTCTACAGCATCGACAATCTTGAGGTCAAACGGCAGTCCCTGGAGCTGGCCCGGGGCCTTTTGGACAAGAACCGAAGGTCCGTCGAGGTCGGCCAGCTGGCCCCGATCGAAGTTCTGAGCGCCCAGGCCGAGGTGGCAACCCGGGAAGCGGACATCCTCCAGGCGGAGGCCCAGGTTAAGAACAACGAAGACCAACTGAAAATGGTCCTCAACCTCTCCGTAGAGGAAGAAAAGGCCTTTACGTCAATCCTCCCTAAGGATAAGCCGAAATCTCAGGAAACGAAAATGGCCCTGGACGAGGCCCTGGTGACCGCCATGGAGAACCGTCCGGAGCTTAAAGCTTCCCGGGTTGGTTTGAAGAACCAGGAGCTTAACGTCACCTACGCAAGAAACCAACTCCTTCCCGGGCTCAACCTGACGGCATCCTACTGGAGCCCCGGTGTCTCGGGCCAACAAATCCTCTATTTAGATAATAATCCTCTGACCGGGGTTGTTATCGGAAGGCTCCCCGGCGGTTCTTCGGCCGCCATGAAGGACACGTTCCATTTCAAGTATCAGAATTGGTCCGTGGGACTGACCCTGACCTTCCCCTTAAATAACTTCCTGTCAAGGGCCATGTATACCCAGGCCAAGCTCAATATGGAGCAAGCCTTGCTCAATCTCAAGAGCCAGGAGCAGAAGATCTTCCTGGAGATCAAGAACGCCGTCCGGGCCGTCGAAACCAACTACAAGCGCATCCAGGCTTATCGGATCGCCCGAGAACTGGCCGAGCAGAAGCTTGCCGCGGAAGAAGAGAAGCTAAAGGTCGGGCTGAGCACGAACTATATGGTCCTCCAGTATCAGAGAGATCTGTCCACCGCCCGCAGCACGGAGCTTCGGGCCATCGTCGATTATAATCTCTCCACGGCTGCCCTGGACAGGGCGCTCGGTTTGAGCCTCAAGAACAAGAACATGAAGGTCTCGGATTTTGCCAGGGCAGACTGACTTGCGCCCGCTTGACCTCTTCTATTTCTATTGGTTTTCTTCAGCCACTTAGCCTAGAAGAGGGCATGGGGAAGGGCTGCAGCAACCATACGGAGTTCAGCCTGAGGCGAGTGTCCAACGAGGGCAGCCAAAGGCCTCCGAGGAACGGGTTTCCTTGGGCTTATTAGATTTGCCTGGAGTCTTGGGCTTGAGGAGCCGGGAGCAAGACCCTTCTCCATGCCCTCTCATCGAGGGCATCGAAAAGAGGCCGAGATTGACCCGCCATTTCGTTGACGACGGATTTTTAACATGCTATTTTGTCTATCGAGGGCCCAGGGGGAATTCGAGGGCTGCAAGGAGGCCGCCATTCTGAACACAAGAGGGAAACTTCGCTCGTCCCCCGTCGCCCTTTTGTTCTTAGCAACGGCTTTTTTCTGGGTCGCCTCTGCCCAGGCCTCCGGCCAGGAGAGGATTAAGAAAAAGCAAAAGGAAGACGCTCGATACGACGTCTCGGTCACCGCCGTTACGATTTCCGTCACGGTCCAGGACAAGGACGGGAGGTATATCAATAACCTCATGCAGAAGGATTTCGAAGTCTATGAAAATGACGTCCGGCGGACTATCACCTACTTCAACTGGGACTCCAGCGCGCCGATCAGCCTAACTGTCCTCCTGGATGTCAGCGGAAGCATGGCCCTTCAGGACAAATTCAAGGAGAGCCGGGAGGCCCTCCGCTATCTGGTCACGTCGCTGCTCAGCTCCCGGGACGAGGTTTCCCTGTTGATTTTTGCCGACGGCGAGGTTGAGGTTGCCTCTGGCTTTTCAACGGATAAGACCTCTTTCCTTTCGGTCTTGGACAAAACCGAGGCCTATGGGCAGACCGCTTTGAACGATGCCGTCGCGGTATCGCCGGAATTCGCTAATAGAGGGAAAAATGAGAAACGGGCTCTCCTGCTCATCACGGACGGCATCGAGAACGACAGCCAAAGCACCCCCGATCAAGCTCTGGAAATCGCCCGCCGGGTGGACGTGCCTATCTTCGTTATCGGATACAAAATCCCGCTGACCGACCAAGCCCTGAAGGGGCAAAAGCGCGCCCCAGAGCTAACCGCCGGCGGGATCGTGGCCACTCTCAGCAAGTTTTCACTGGCGACGGGGGGGAAGGCCTATTTTCTGGAGCAAATGCTGGATTTCTTGGCGACTTTGAGGGAGATTCGCAGCGAGCTAAGCCACCAGTACATCATAGGCTACACGTCCTACGTGGATACAGCCGATGAGTATCGGAGGATCCGGGTCGTTACGCCCCATAAAAAATATAAAGTGCGGACCCGGCAGGGTTATTGAAATCCTGATCGGGAAAACAGAGCTTTTAATTCGCGGTCTTTTGGGTTATAATATTAAATTAAGGATTAACGGATATCAAAACGGAGGTCAAAATGAAAATGAAGGGGATTATCGTTTTTCTTGCCGGAGCGATCATCCTGGCGGGCATGATCGCCTCGACCGGCTGCGCCACCAAGAAGTTCGTAGCCGGCGAGATGAACGCGATCGACCAGAAGGTCGAAGGGATCGAGACGGAGGTCGAGGCCAATCAGAAAAGGCTCAGGGAACACGATGAGCAGCTGGCTTCGATCGGAAGCCTCATCACCCAGCAGGGCCAGCAGTTGAGCGCCGTCGACGGCAAGATCGACGAGGTCAAGAAGTTCGCCCGCGGGACGCTGATTTTCCAGGAGACGCTACGGAACAATGACGCCAAGTTCAAATTCGACGTCTCTGAAGTCAGCGACGAAGCTAAAGTGGCGCTGGACAAGTTCGTCGAGATGCTCATTACCCAGGACAAGGGTCGTTATCTCGAGATTCAGGGCCACACGGACAATGTAGGCGGGGATGACTACAATCTTCTTTTAGGGAAGAAAAGGGCCGACGCGGTTATGGATTACCTCTACAGGAAGCACCACGTCCCCCTGCACAGGATGGAGGCCATCAGCTTCGGTAGCTCCATGCCCGTGGCCGATAACGGCACCCGCGAGGGCAGAGCCCAGAACCGGCGCGTGGAGATCCTGGTTTACGAATAATCTTAGCGATTCCTTCCATTTCAATCCTCAGGCGCAGCGGCCTTTCTCTTTGATTCGAACCAGCCGTAAAGCGTGGGGATGACGACCAGCGTCAGGAGGGTCGAGGTCAGCAACCCCCCGACCACGACCACAGCCAGCGGCTTCTGGATCTCTGAGCCGGGCCCCTGGGCGAACAAGAGGGGTATGAGGCTGAAAACCGTTATGGTGGCCGTCATCAGGATGGGCCGGAGCCGGCGCTCGCAGCCCCGGACGACGGCCTCCCGAAGAGGAAGCCCATCGGCATAGAGCTGGTGGATATAAGAAACGAGGACGACCCCGTTGAGGACGGCGATGCCGAAAAGGGCGATGAATCCGACCGAAGCCGGCACCGACAGGTAGAGACCTGATAAATAGAGTGATACGATCCCCCCGACGAGCGCGAACGGAAGGTTGAGGATGACCAGAGCGGAAAGGCGCAGGGAGCCGAAAGTCACGAAGAGCAGGAAGAGGATGAGCCCGAATGTCAGGGGGACGATGAGCACGAGTCGCTTCATGGCCCTCTGTTGATTCTCAAACTGGCCTCCCCATGTGATGTCATATCCGGACGGGAGTTTAATCCGGGAGGCGATCTTCTGCCGAACCTCCCGGACGAAACCTCCGATGTCTCGACCCGAGACATTGCATTCGATACCGATGCGACGCCGGCCGTATTCCCGGCTGATCTGGACCGGGCCCTCCACTTGACGCAGGGCCGCCAGACCGGTCAGGGGGACGTTGTAGCGGAGGGGCGATTCGACCAGGATATTCTCCAAGCCGGGGATGGAGTTCCTGTCTTCCTCAGGAAACCGGACCACGACATCAATGGCCTTTTCCCCTTCGAAGATCCGGGTCGCCGGCTTACCACCCACGGCGGTTTCGATGACCGATTGAACGTCATCCACGTTCATGCCGTAGCGGGCGATCTTCTCCCTGTCGATTTCGATGGAAACGTAGGGTTGTCCGGAGCCCCGCTCCACCACGAGATCCCGGGCGCCGCGGATCGTGGAGACGACCTTGGCGATTTCTTCGGATTTTTCCTTGAGGACGTCCAGATCCTCTCCGAAGAGCCTGATAATGACCTGGGCCCTGGTCCCAGCCACCAGTTCGTCGATCCGGCAGGCGATCGGTTGACTGAAGGTGAAGGCCATTCCCGGGAAAACCGACATGGCCCTGCGCATCTTGTTTGTCAGCTCATCGCGGGTTTTCGCGGAGGTCCATAGCTTTCTGGGCTTAATGGTCCCGACATAGCCGGTTTTCTCAACGCCTCTGGCCTCGAGGGCGATTCCTGTTTGCCCGGTCCGTGAAACGATGGTCTCGAGTTCGGGGAAGGTCTTGAGAACGCGTTCCACTTTGCGGCTGATCTCGACGGACTTGTCGAGGGAAATCCCCGGCAGGAGCTGGATATCCATATCGAAGGCGCCTTCGTCCATGACCGGGATGAACTCCGTTCCGAGCTTGGGGATGAGGGTTAGGGAAAGGCCGAGGCCGATGACGGCCGCCGTCAGGACCAAAAACCGATGGTCCAACGCCCACCGCAGGACCGGCCGGTAGGCCTTAGTGGCGAGATGGACGACGAGGCTCTTTTTTTCAGCGGCCGGTTTTAAAACGAGGAGGCAGATGACCGGGATGACGAAAATGGAAAGGACGAGCGAGGCGAAGAGGGCGATGGACACGGTCACGGCCAGGGGCGAGAACATCTTCCCCTCGATCCCTTGCAGGGTCATGATGGGGATGAACGTCAGGGCGATGATGAGTTCGCCGAAGATCGTCGGCTTTCTCACCTCGAGGACGGCCCTCAGCACGGTGGAGAGCCTGTGTCCGGACGCACCCGCAATGGAAAGATGCTTTTGGACGTTTTCCACCTGGATAATGGTGGCGTCGATGATCATGCCGACGGATATGGCCAGGCCTCCTAGCGACATCAGGTTGGCAGAAAGGCCCGCCTGCTTCATGACGACGAACGTGGCCAGGGCGGCCAAGGGGAGGGCCAGGACGACGATCAGCGAGCCCCGGAAGTTTCTTAGAAACAAGTAAAGGACGAAAATGACGAACACGGCGCCTATGAAAAGGGCTTCGGACACGGTGTGGATGCTCTCTCTAACGATGTCCGACCTCCTGTAGAAGGGGACGATCCTCAAACCTTGGGGCAGGACCCGGCTGCCGTTAATGTCGGTGACCTTGTTCTCGATAAGCCGGACGACCTCGCGGCCGTTGGCCCCGCGGAGCATCATCACGATCCCGCCGACGACCTCCTTCTCTCCGTTCATCACGGAGGCTCCTTGGCGGACGGCTGTCCCTCTCACGACTGCAGCCACATCCCGGATGAGGACGGAGACGCCGCCCTCCGTCCTCAGGACGATCATCCGGATGTCATCCAGATTCCTGAGCAGTCCGATGCCGCGGACCAGAAATTGCTGGGAAGCTTTCTGGATGATATTTCCACCGACGTTCTGGTTGTTCTTTTTCAAAGCCTCGACGACACCGCTGAGGGGGATGCCGAACTTGCGCAACTTGTCAGGATCGACCAAGACGTGAACCTGACGGATGTAGCCGCCGAAGGAGTTGACCTCGTTAACGCCGGGGATGGCCTTCAGGAGGGGGGCGATCGTCCAATCCTGAAGAGTCCGGAGTTCCGTGAGACGATCGGCGTCGTCCCCTTTCCCCGAGGAGGTCCTGTCCTCGAGCGTGTACTGGTAGATCTCACCCATGGCCGTGGCCACCGGCCCCATAGAGACCTCCACGCCTTCGGGAACCTGTTCTTTTGCTTCGATCAATCGTTCCAGGACAAGCTGGCGGGCGAAATAGATATCGGTTCGGTCTCCGAAGACGGCGGTGATGACAGACATCCCGAATTTGGAGACCGAACGAAGATCCACCAAGCCGGGCAGACCGCGCAGGCTCATCTCCACGGGATAGGTGACGAACTTCTCGACCTCGAGTGGCGACCGGCCGGGCGCGGAGCTAAGGATCTCGACCTGAATATTGGTCACGTCCGGGAAGGCGTCGATGGGCAGTCTCAGGAACGAAGAAATGCCGACCGCGGCGATGATGATGAGGCAGATAACGATGAGAAGTTTCTGTTTCAATGAAAAAGAGATGAGTTGTTCAATCATGTCACTCGACCTCTAGGCTCTTTTTAAGGAGCTCGGACTTGAGCAGGAAGGCCCCCTCGGCGACGAAGGTTTGGTCCGCAGCGAGCCCGCTTTGAATCTCGAGTCGGCCGTCGACGAGTCCCCCGGTTCGGACCTCGCGCCAGGCGAATGTGTTCCTTCCGATCGGGATGAAGACGACCTTCTTTGATTCCAGGTCCTGGACCGCGCCTTCAGGGATGATAATGGCTTCCCGTTTGGAAGCGGACGTCAGGACGACCTCGGCGTACATCCCGGGCTTGAGCAACCCATCGGGGTTGGGCGTTTCGACGCGGCATACTGCGGTCCGGGTTTTCTCGTCAAGGGCGGCGTCGATCAGGGTAACCCGGCCCCTGAACTCCCGGCCGGGATAGGCTTGGACACGGACCACGGCCTCACATCCGGGCCCGATCCAGGCCAGGTCTTTCTCAAAAAGATGGACGTTGACCCAGAGGAGGGAGAGGTCTGCCGTCCGGAAGAGGCTCGCCCCGGTTTCCACGTAATCCCCGCGCACAACGGAACTCTCGATGATGGTTCCCGACGACGGGGCCCGCACGGGAATGAGCGTTTGGGGAGGAATGGTATCCTTGTCGGCCTCGATGTCTTCCCAGGTAAGCCCATAGAGAAGGAGCTTCGTACGGGCGGATTCGAACATAGATTCGGCATGGACGACCTCTTGGGGTGTCCCGTGCTTTAAGGCATTGTCGCGTTGGATGCGCGCTTGGACGAGCTCCGCCCGAGAGGCGAGGAATTCGGGGCTGTAGAGGGTCAGGAGAACCTGCCCGGCCTTCACCCTGTCTCCCGGATAAGAGACGATCTCCTCGACCCTGCCGGCGACGCGGGCCGTGATGTGGATATAGCGCTTCTGGTTGAAAGCGACATCCCCTGCAGCCTGGACCCTCAGCGGAAGGGCTTCAAACCGGGCCGTTTGGATTTGGATATCGGCAACCTTCGTGGCCTCGTCGTTTAGGGTAACCGTAGGGGATATCGTTTCCTCGTCCGTTTTGGCCTCGAGGTCGACGGCTCCGCGGTTCTTGCAGGCGCCGATCAAGATCGCCAAGGCCATCATGAATATCGTGGTCGCTATCAAGCGTCTATTCATCTCACGCCTCCTCGCTCATTCGCTGTCTTCGCCCGCGGCCTCAAGCTCGGCCGCGGATACGAGATAAAGATAAAGGGCCTTGAGGTATTCGAGCTGTGTGATGCGGTAGGTTCGGCTGATATCGAGCAAGTCAAGGGCCTCCGTCTTGCCCAATCCATAGCTCGTCAGGCTGAGCTCGAGCTCGCTTTCGATCTCGCCGAGCAGCTTTTCCTTGAAGATCCTAACCTGCTCTGCCGAGGTCGTCACGTTCGAATAAGCCTCCTCGATCCGGGCCAGGAGCCGCCTTTCAGCCGAGTCTCTGGAAACGAACTCGATGTCCTTTTCTGCCGCGGCCTCGATAGCCTCCCCCTTCTGCTTCTTCCACCAGTAGAGGGGGACTGTGATTCCGACTTCGAAACCCCAGGCGTTCGTCCTCAGGCTCGGGGAGAATAGCCCAACCGAGAAATCGGGTAGAAGGTTTTTCCTGGAGAGCACCAAACCGGCCTTGGCCCGCTCAAGCTTGAGTTCCGCGATCTTGAGGGAAGGCCGTGTCCTTAAGGCCGCCTCCTGGACGGCCCGAAGATCCCCGGCCGGGGGGGCAAAGGACAGCCCGGTTAAGAGCTCAAGGGGGTCGTCCCCTCTTCGCCCCATGAGGAGGTTCAGCCGTGTTCTATCGCCCCTGAGTTCGTTCCGTGCTTCCAGCAGCTCATTCTCGGCCCGCGCTCTCTCGACCCGGGCCCGGAGGACGTCGAGGTAAGGGACGGCACCCGCTTGGTATCGGGCGGCCGCAATCTCGATGAAGCGGTCGAGAAGGGCGAGCGTCCCCTCCAGGGAGGAGACTGTTTTGGAGCTCAGGACGGTCTTGTAGTAAGCCCGTTTGACCGCGGTCCCCACAATGAGCTTGGCCCTTTCGATCTCCAGCAGGGCGATGCGCTCTCCGTACTTTCCCACCTGGCTTCTGAGCGCCCTCTTTCCTGGAAATTCGAGCGACTGTTGGATGCCGAAGCTGATCTCTTTTTCGCCTCCAGGATCTCGACGGCGGCCCAGTCCGAGACCCTCGTCGTTGAAGACGATTTCCGGATCGGGGATCGCCTCCAACTGGAGCCTCCGGCCGAGGGAGGCTTCCGCCTCCTTGAGGGCGGAGAGAACCCTGGGATTGTTCTTCAAGGCGATGGCGACGGCCTGATCTAGAGTGAATCCGTCGTCAGCTGGCAACGGGACCGCCGCGATGAGGATCAGAAATATTCCTGGAATGGTCGGTAAACGTCTCATATTAACCTCCAAGCCGGATGGGAGCCTAAAATAGAAAGCAAGGCAGGAGACAAAGACTCAATTGGGCGGGTGGAAGATATTTTTAATGAACCCAGGGATGACGGCCTGCTCCCGGGGCCGGGACAGGTTCGTGATCATCCTTGGGGTCTGGGGCACAGCCGAGGCGGACACCGATTCGGTGACCGTCGAGGACCAGTGAAGGGGATTGCAAACGCCATGGAGCTCTTCGTGGCAGAAGAAATCGTGGGAGATCGTGTTCAGGCAGAAGAGAACGAGGACGGAGCCGAGGATGGGCACCGCGGAGGCCGAGAACCCGTTGCGTCTGCGCATAGCAATTAAACTCCATATTAATTGTTAAATCGTGACCTGTCAATATCCTAGAAGCCGTCCTCACTTTCCCGCCTGCCGGGAACCGATTCCGTCGATTCCCTTTCACTCCTCTCCCAGCGACCCGGACGAATTCGGAAGCCCCCTCCCCTCACCTCAATCTCCCCTGCGGTGACCCGTCTTTCCGTATTGTTTCCCAAGCAAGTTATTTATGAGATCCGCTGCTGGAAAGAGGATGGATAAAAAGTTAGAATGGCCGCATGGGCGTCCGGCGCTTGGGTCCTGCGCTTCTCCTTGTCGTTCTTGCCGCGCTGAGCTCTTGCCGGGAACGTCAGGACGATATTATCGTTTTTTGCGCGGGCGACAGCATCACCGAGCAGGGGTATCCCCGCTTCCTTAAGGGGTCGCTCCGGGACGAGGGTGTCAAGGCCCGGGTTCTCAATCACGGCCGGAGCGGGAACACTTCGGCTGAGTACTTGAGATTCCTCAAGGGAAACTTCGATACGCTCCGGGATGAGCGGCCCGACATCGTCCTTATCGAACTGGGGACGAATGATGTCCGGGTGGATGGGGACCGGGTTTCCAAGGAAGAGTTCAATAGGAATATCCGGGAGATCGTCGGTCTTTTCCGGGATTTTAAAACCAGGTCGGGAAAGCGTCCCGCGATCTTGCTGGCTTCGATCCCGCCCGTCCCAGACGGGATGGCGTTCCCCTTCGGACCGGAATCAGGCCCAAGAGTGATCGCCGAGATCAATCCTACGATCCAGGCCGTCTGCACGGAAACACATGCCGTTTTCGTCGATAATTATTCGCTTTTCGCCGGTTCCCCGAGCCTTCTCCCCAGCGTCCACCCCAGCCCGGAAGGCTATCGGGCGATGGCCCGGAACTGGCACGCGGCCATCAAGCCCCTGATCGCGCGGCTGGTCCGTCGCTAGCCTTGCCTGAAGAGCCCACGAATGACAGACAGGCCGCGGCCGACGGAGGGCACGCCCCGAGCCTGAATTCTTTCTCACACGAGAAAAGAGGCTTCCAGTTTTTTGCTTGCGTTTTGCCGGAAACGGTGCTAATATAATAGTTAAGCAAGCAATTTCTCTGGATCAGCAAAAAAACCGTGGAGAGAGAATCTATGAACAGGAAACTCATTCGACCCAATCTGTCTGAGATCAAGGATAAGATGAATCGGGAGAAGGACGTAGACAAGCGGAAGATGCACCCGCCCACGGACACTTTCGCCGAGAATTATTACTACCTAAAGCAGATGAACAAAAAAACTCCGATGGCCGTTGTTTTCACCGACGGCCAGGTCGTTGAGGGCACCATCGAGTGGTACGACCGCAACTGCGTCAAGCTCAACCGCGATCACGCTCCCAACATGCTCATTTACAAGAATCATATCAAGTATATTTACAAGACCGGGGAGCCCAAGGAGTCCGCCGAGGGCGAAGAGAAAAAGAGAAAATGACCCTTCCCGCAATCGGGATTTCTCTGGGCGATCCCGGGGGGGTGGGGCCCGAAATCATCCTCAAGGCGTTTTCCGAACCTGTTTCGCTTCCCGAAGCCCGCTACATCATCTTTGGGGCCAGGCCTATCCTTGAAGAGGCCGCGCAGGCCATCGGCCTTCGACCCGACTTCGTTGCATGGGAGGGCAGGGAGCTGCCCAGCGGCCCCGGCTTGTTTTTCCGGGATGTCGGAAGGCCTCCGGCCGGATTGGCCATGGGAAAAGCTTCTGCTGGGAATGGGGAGGCTTCGTTCCTGTTTTTCAGAGCGGCCGTCGAAATGGCCCGCGCCGGCCTTATCCAGGCGGTCGTCACCGCCCCGATCTCCAAAACATCCTGGCGACTGGCCGGCCTGGGCTGGCGGGGCCACACCGAATACTTGGAGAGCCTTTTCCCCGGGGCGATCATGACTTTTTGGTCGGGGGAATTACGGGTTGCCCTCCTCAGTCACCACTTGCCCCTGCGGGAAGCCTTGGAGCGGGTTAAGAAAGGGACGCTTCTTGATTTCTTCCGAAGGCTAGATCACAGCTTGGGCCGGACGAAATCCGGCGTCCGGGAGTTCCTGGTTGCCGGGCTGAATCCGCATGCGGGCGAAGGGGGCATCTTGGGTACAGAAGAGGACGATGAGATCGGGCCGGCTGTTGAAGATGCCCGGAAGGAGGGGATTTCCGCGAGCGGTCCCTTCCCTCCGGATACGGTGTTCCTCAAGGCCTTCGGCCGCCCGGATAAAATGATCATTGCCCTCTATCACGACCAAGGGCTCATCGGCTTCAAGCTGGAAGCTTTCGAGACCGGAGTGAATGCAACCCTGGGGATGCCCTTTATCCGGACATCACCCGACCATGGAACGGCCTACGACATCGCGGGCAGGGGGACTGCCGATCCCAGAAGCCTGGTTGCGGCCATCCGGATGGCCGTCGAGCTATCTTAGTCTTTTCTTAATTTCGGCTCTTATCTCGCGGTCGGTATCCCTCTTTTTGATAATTTCCCGTTTCTCGTAGGCTCTTCTGCCGCGGGCGAGCCCCAGCTCGACCTTGACTTTTCCCCGGTCATTAAAGAAAACCTTTGTGGGAACCAGCGTCAGTCCGCGCTCCCGGACCTTTCCCGTAAGACGCCGGATCTCCCGCTTGTGAAGGAGAAGGTGGCGCACCCGGAGGGGATCATGATTGAAAATATTGGCCGCCTCATAGGGACTGATATGGCACTTGACGAGGACGATGCCTCCGTCCCTCACTTCGGCGTAGCTCTCTTTGAGGCTGATCCGGCCTTCCCGGATCGCCTTGACCTCGCTCCCCAGGAGGGAGATGCCCGCCTCGAAATTTTCCAGGATCTCGTAGCTGTGATAAGCGGCCTTGTTGATGGCGACGACCTTCATGTCGGCGGCCCCTCATTTCCCTTTCCGGGAACGACCTTGATAAGGCTGATGTGCCGCTTGTTCATCTTTTCAACGATGAAGCGGCGGCCTTCGAACTCAAAGGACTCCTTTTCCTGCGGGATGCGGCCGAATTCATACAGGAAAAATCCGGCCAGCGTCGTATAGTCGCTCTTCTCCGGCAGCTTCAGGGGAAGCTTCTCATTGATTTCCTTGATGGCCGAGGAGCCCTTGATGATGAAATGACCCTCTTCGGGCTGCGTGTACCATTCTTCGGATTTGTCGTCGTGCTCATCCCGGATGTCCCCGACGATTTCTTCGATGATATCTTCCAGGGTGACGATTCCCTCCATGTTCCCGAACTCGTCCACCACGAAGGCCATGTGAACGGCGTTTTCCTGCATGTGAAGCATAACTTTTTCGATGGACGCCGATTCCGGGACGAAGAATGGCTTGCGGAGGACCGACCGGACGCTGAAATCTTTATGGTCCGTGATGAAGGGGATGATGTCCTTGGCGTGGAGGAGACCCTCGACGTTGTCCGGTCTTCCCCGGTAGACGGGATACCTTGAGAACCCGGCCGAGCGGACGACTTCCAAGATTTGGTCGAAGGTGGATTCGACCTCGATGGACTTAACCTGGGGCCTGGGGACAAGGATCTCCTTGATCGGCCGCGATCCGATGTCCAGAATGCCAGAGATCATCTTCCGCCGCGGCGATGACAGTCCGCGCACACCCGTGCTGAGCAGGACGCGGACTTCCTCTTCACCCAGGCTGCCGGCAATCCTCTCCGGCTTGCCCCGGGTGGACGGGAAGAAGAGCCTGGACAAGAATGCAAAGACCCGGACCAGCGGGCTGAACGCCGCCATGAGGAAGCGGACGGGCCTAACAAATAAAAGGGCGGTCTTGACGGGATTGTGGGCGGCGAAGGTCTTGGGATTGATCTCTGCGAAAAAAAGGAGGAGGACGGTTGTCGTGAGAGTGGCCAGGAGCACCGCCTGGTTCTTGCTGGGGACGAGGGAAACGAAGATGTAGGTCGCCACGGACGCCGCCGCGGCGTTGACCAAGGTGTTGCCTATCAGGATGGTGGCCAGGAGCCCGTCGATGCGGCCGACGACCTGGCGGACGAGCCGGGCCTTCTTCGAGCCCCTTTTCTCCATGGACTCCAAAGTGTAGGGATTAGAAGCGATAAACGCAGTCTCTGAAGAGGAAAAAAAAGCGCTCAGAACAAGGAACAACAGAAAGAGCAAGAGGGCGGACAGGAACATTTCCGGTCAGATGTCCAATCGGGGCTTGACGTCCTTAAAGCAGCGGGACAGCGTATCGAGGAGCCGGTGCTCGACCCTGGTGCAGGAATCGCAGGAGGCTTCGGAGATTTCGGTGACGATAAGCTCCTTGGCCCGCTCCATCATTTTTTTCTCCCGGAACGATAGGGGCTTGATCAGGCTGAGGTAGAAGAGGCTCTTGAAAACAAGGGCCATGTCCAGGAGCGTTCCGGACTTCATGAGATTGATATGTTCTTTGTAACGGCCTTTCCAGTTCATGGTGATGTCGACGGGCCCGTTCCTCATGAAGTGGAAGACCTTCTTGATGGAGCCCTCAGAAATGGGCCTTCGGATGCCCATTTCCTCGGCGGTCGAGCAAGGGATGAGGACGAGGGTATTGTTGGAGAGGATCCTAACGTGAAAAACCTTGAACTTTTCCCCGTTGTAGGACCCGACTTGAATATCCTCGACGACGCCGATGCCTTGATTGGGATAAATGACCTTATCCCCGATCTTCAATGAATTCATTCGGACTCCATTATACCCGAATGGGGCCCCGGGGTCAATGTTTATCAGGAACGACCCTTGACAGATAACCCCCTCTTTATTAACATAGTTACCTTAATAGTGAAGAAAGACGCGTGCCATGAAGAGAACATTTCAACCGAACAACAGAAGGCGCAAGAAAACGCACGGGTTCCGAGTCCGCATGAAGACCGCAGGCGGCCAGAAAGTCCTCAAGAGCAGAAGGGGCAAGGGCAGGAAAAAACTGTCCGTTTGATGGATGAACGTCTCACTCCTCAAGAGAGGATCCGCAAGAAGAAGGAATTTTTAACCTTATACAGAACGGGCAGCCGTTACCGAGGAAGATATTTTCATCTTATCTACCGCGCCAATTCTTTTGAGTTTTCCCGGCTGGCCATCGTCGTCGGCAAAAAAGTTGGCAACGCCGTTACGAGAAATAGGATAAAAAGACGGATTCGAGCGTTATTTCGCAGGAACAAGCCTCTGTTTAAGATGCCCATGGACATCATCCTTATCGCCAAAAAAGAGATCCGGGATCTTTCGGTGTCCGACTTGGCTGCCGAGTTTTTCTCGGCCTTGGCAACCATCTTCAGGAAGCAGCCGGCCCGATGAAATCCATCGCTTTGGCCTTGATCCACGCCTATAAAAAGGTCCTCTCCCCTTTCCTGGGAAGCCACTGCCGTTATTACCCGACGTGTTCATCCTATGCCGATGAGGCCATACGGAAATACGGCTTCCTAAAGGGCGCATTCTTGGGGGGGAAGAGGCTTCTTAGGTGCCACCCTTTTCATGCCGGTGGGATTGATCCAGTCCCGTAAGAGGTTGATATATGGAAAAACGACTCATCATCGCCATTGTCCTTTCGATCCTGGTTCTGGTCCTCTGGCAGGCTTTGATGGTCAAGAAACCTGAATCAGGTCAGAGGATCGAGCCGGTCCCGCCGACGGAGACGTCCGAACAGGCGGCCTTAGAGAAGAAGCCCCCCGTCTCCCCGGAAAAAGAACAGCCGGCGCCGGCCTCCATTCCGGCCGAGGACCTTCAGGCGGTTGCGTCCGGAGTAGAAGAGAAGGTCGTCATCGATACCTCCCTTTACCGAGCCGAGTGGAGCAACAAGGGCGGTGTCCTGCTCAGTT
Source organism: uncultured Eubacteriales bacterium (assembly GCA_964544265.1). Taxonomy (GTDB): domain Bacteria; phylum Acidobacteriota; class Aminicenantia; order Aminicenantales; family Saccharicenantaceae; genus JALHVH01. Next base: position 2,520 of record CAZJBD010000006.1, on the reverse strand, counting down.
GGCGGCTTAAAAAACACAAAAATGACAAGAAAGAAGACCTGGAACTCGTACCGCAGAAAGCCTTCGAGACCGGGAAGTTTCCTTTTGCCCTTCAGACCGAGGAGGCAGCCGTCTCCGATGCCGCCAACGCCGCATTCTACAAGACGATAGCTGCATCGACCACCCTCCAGGACGGCCAAAAAGGAGAGGTCAAGTTTGAATATTCCGACGGGAAAAACCTGAGGATAGAGAAGACCTTTGTCCTAACAGGAGGGACCTACGATGTGGGGATCGAGGTTCACGCCTGGAAGGGCGGGCTGGAAGTCGAGCCCGGGCTCCTCTGGGGTCCGGGGATCGGGAACCCCTCCCCCGCCGAGATGAAGCAGAGGTTTAGCTCCTCCACGGGAGCGGCCGTGCTCGTTTCCGGCAGGGTTTACCGCCTGGACGAGAGGAAGTACAAACCGGAACAGAATTCCTTCAATTTCGCTGACTGGGCGGCCTACGAAGAGAACTACTTCGCAGCCCTGTTCGTCCTGCCCCCGCAGAAGGGGATTGCGGTTTTGCAGAAGGAGATTAAGGAAAACACCGCGAGCTTCTACCTGGCCGTCCGTCGGCCCCAACGGGCCTTCATCGGCCCGAAGGACTTCGATGCCCTTAAAGCTTATGGTCACGACGCCAAGAAGATCATCAACTTTGGATTCTTCGGGGCCATCGCCGAGATTCTTCTCGTATCCATCAAGTATATCCACAAATGGGTGCCTAACTGGGGCATCGCCATCATCATCATGACTTTCATCATCAAGATCATCTTTTTCCCGCTGACCTACAGCTCGATGAAATCGATGGCCAAGATGCAGGAGCTCCAGCCGAAGATCAAGGCCCTACGGGCGAAGTATAAGAAGGCCAAGCAGGACATCGAACAACGCCGCCAGATGAACGAGGAGATGATGCGTCTCTACAAAGAGCACGGCGTGAATCCCGCCGGAGGCTGCTTGCCCCTTCTCATCCAGTTACCCGTATTCTGGGGCGTCTTCCGGATGCTGGTCGTGGCCGTTGAATTCCGCCATAGCCCGTTTGGTCTCTGGATCAAGGATCTCTCGGTCAAGGATCCTTACTACATCACTCCGATCCTCATGGGGATAACCCAGTTCATCCAGCAGAAGATGACTCCGACCTCGGCCGACCCGGCCCAAGCCCGGATGATGATGATCATGCCCGTGGTCATGACCGTCTTCTTCATGAACTTCCAGAGCGGGCTCATCCTCTATTGGCTGACCCAGAACGCCCTGCAGATCGGTCAACAAGTCCTTATGAACCGGATGGCAAACAAAAAAAAGAGTGAAACCCATGGAAAACGAAGAAAAGACTGAAGTTAAGCCCGAAGAAAGGCAGGAATTCAAGGGCCGAAACCTCGAAGACGTCATCAGTCTGGCCGAGCATGTTTTGCAGATTCCCCGGGAACAGTTTAATTACGAGATCGTCACAGAGAAAACCAAGCTCTTCGGAATCAAGAGCAAGGAGATCGTCATCCGGGCCTGGCCCAAGAAGGAGTCCGAGGAGAACGCAGCGGCCGATTTTCTCGCCAAGCTCATGCCGGTCTTCCCGCTGGATTTGACCTACATCGTCAAGAAAAGGAACGACATCATTTACGTCATCTTCAGCGGCGAGGATAAGAACCTGCTCTTGTGGAACGAAGGCGCCCTTCTCCTTTCCCTCCAGCACGTCCTGAATAAGATCTCCCCTATCAAGGTCCAGGTCGATTGCGAATTTTTTAGAAAGAGGAAGGAAAAGAAGCTTAGGGAGTTCGGCCTCCAGGTCGCTCAGGAGGTCAAGCAAAGCGGTAAGGATGCGATTCTTGATTTCATGAATCCCTACGAGCGCCGAATCATCCACATCGCGGTCAACCAGGTCTCCGGCATCACCAGCGAAAGCATCGGCGAAGGATTCTTGAAAAAGGTTAAAGTCTTTCCTGTGCCGAAATAATTCCCGGGCAACGAACGCCAGACTCCTCGCGCGGTCGCTCGGACCTTTCCCCATGCCCTCCGGTCACGGGAAGAGAACCGTTTACTCCGGCTCGCGACTTGCCTAAAATGAGGAGGGAGCATTTCTTTTCGTATGAGATAGAAGATAGCGCAGGGGCGATGCCCGGAACCCGAATTCCTTCTCCCACGAAACAAGACGCCTCCAAATGAGGATGCGAAATATGTTTGAGGATACGATCATCGCAATCTCGACGCCGCCTGGACAGGGCGGGCTGGGGATCGTTAGGCTGAGTGGAAAAAGAGCGCTGATCATCGGGAAGAAATTGTTCAGGCCTCGCAAAGGCCGGATCACCGTGAGGAAACCAATCTTCGGGGTTATCCAAGGATCGAACGAGGGCGGGCCTCTGGATGAAGCGTTCCTGACTTATTTTGAAGGTCCGCGGTCCTATACTCGGGAGGATGTCGTCGAGATAAGCTGCCATGGGAGCCCTGTCATCCTTGAGGAGGTCGTCAGGCTTGGGGTCAGGCTGGGAGCGAGGCACGCCCACCCCGGCGAATT
>CAZJBD010000005.1:0-47241 GCA_964544265.1 uncultured Eubacteriales bacterium | reverse complement strand
TTCTGAAACCCGCGCCCGAAACGTGGATTCGTCTAACTTGACCGCGCCGTCCATGAGCGAGCCGATAAAGATACTAGCGCCGTCACCGCCGACGCGTTCCACAAGAAGCACGGGGTCGATCTCCGTTGGCTGGGTCTCTTCCAAAAAAGCGACAATAGCGGAGAATGTCTTCCGGAAACGTCCGGCCGGGAAGTCAAGGTCTCGCAAGTCGCAGGTTTCAAGGAGCGCCGGGCTGAGAATCAGCGCGCCGAGAATCGCACGTTCGAGTTCAGCGCTCATGGCCGAGCTCCCTTCCCATCACCGACGCCGGCTGCGGACGGGCCTTCGAGCTGGGCATCCAATTGCCGCTTGTCCACTAAGATCTTCCGGCCGAGACGCGAGGCCTTGATCTCGCCGCGGGCGATCATGGCATAGACCGTCATGACATGGAGACCGGTGTATTCGGAGATTTCACGCGGCGAGAGAAATCGACGAGGGAAGGGCATGGATTACCTCGCGGTGGGGATCTCGACGCCGTGTCGCTTGGCCAGCTTGTGAAGCGATCGTTGATAAGTCAGATAGTTTCCAGAAAAATCGAGCAGTGCCAGGCGTTCCTCGAATGTGATCCGCCGAATTATTTTTCGATAGAGCTCACGATCGCGGAGCATGGCCGCGGGGGTGATTTTGTCGCCGTCTTTATGTGCCATTGCTTTACTCCTATAATTGTTGTATACTATAGACAGGCTGAATAACATAATTGTCTACACTTAGGAGAAAGCCATGATCTCGGACTGGATACAAAGCGGCATTAAAGAAAGGATCGGCCCGGATCTTTCGCCCTACGTTGGCCGAGCTTTCAAGGCGTTCATTACGAGCAATCCCGACTATAGGCCGAGCGGTTATATCGACCGCTTCTTGCTGGAAGCCATTCAATCTATCGCGGGCGAGTTTTTTTCTGCTCAGAAAGAGGACCAGGCCCGCAAAAACATCCGCCCTCGATCCGAATATTCTGTAGACCATTTGGCACGTTCAAGAAAGGCATTAGAACGAATTCTCCCTGAGGTCGAGGCATTACGCGAGGGGTTTTTCGGGAAACGTGCTGCGCCCTTCACCTCGATCATCTCCGCCCGGCGATGGCTCGCGAAGGAATCTCGCGATGAGGAGACGTCTTTTTTCAAGGAAAACGGAGACACTCGGCGATGCTTATGGGAATTAGAGGGGCAGATCGAGCGATTGTTAAAAGAAAGAAACTCTCTCTCTCCGCGTGCTTGGATCCTGAAGCGTGATCGTGCCGTTCCGGTAGCGCTCGGAAATTATTATGATACTTACCCGGGAACCAAACTCAGGATGCTTTCGGAAGTTGTCGCGGAGCTGTCTGAACAATCTCGTTTTAGCATGCAATCGCTCTTCGCCTTCATGTTTATCGGCGTCATCCCGACTCGCCGGCTTTTTGACATCGAATTCCACGGGCCCGTGACTGTCCGGGATTTCCTCGATTACTACAAGCGCTTGCCGGTCGAATATAAGAATTCCAAAAAAATTACATCGACGGGTAACGCTGTTTACAACTTCATTAAAGAGCGCGGCGGGCCGCCTGATAAGAAGATAATGAGATTTTGGAGAGAAGCGACGAGGGCATGGAATGAATACCGCGGACATCGAAAATATGAATCGAGGGACGGTCTCAAAAAGGCATACGAGCGGGCCCTAAAGAAAATATCAGCCTGAAAAGGACTGTCAAGATTTGCGACGTGTTGGACGCTAAAAAAGGCTTAAAAGGACTCACAAGGACTTAAAGCGGTTTTTCGTGGAAAGGGTCCGTAACTCGTTGATTTTCTCGGGATAACAGGGGAAAAAAGGGAGCGCGCCCGGGGTGACTCGAACACCCGACCTGCTGATTCGTAGTCAGACGCTCTATCCAACTGAGCTACGGGCGCGCAGGTGTCTGTCCGGCACGTTTTCGGAAGCCGTGAAGCGGAGTTAATATAGCCCAACGGATCGGATTTTTCAAATCCGCCCTATTTCCCGGACTTCTCCTGCCGCCTCCGGATTTTGATCTTGAGGCGCTCGAGTCTCTTTCTGAAATCCTGCTCGTACGAAACGGAAACGCCCGTCGCCCAAACCAGCCCCTCCTCGGCAGCCCGGACGGCCTCCTCGTACTTCTTTTCCTGGTGCTCATAGTACATGGCGAGTTCACGGCAGCTCGAAAGCGCTTCTCCCCCGGCGGCGCTTTGCCAGAGCGGAACCGCCTTATCCCAGGCCCGTTTCTTCTTGAAATGACGGCCGAGCTTCGTCCGAACGTGGATGGAAACCTCGCCCGATAATTTTCCTTCCAGGGCCTTCTCAAAAAGTTCGGCCGACCTCTCCAGGTCGCCGGCGCTCTCGTAGAGTCTCCCGATCCCGACCAGGTCCATGGCGTCCGCTTCGTCCTGAGAAGTCCTTCGGCCGCGATCGAAAAGAAGGGCGCCTTCAATAACGACCCCTAAGAGCGAGAGGATGTCCTCCTGGTTGTGATAGAGGATGGGCTCGATCAGGGAGAAATCCCCTGAGCGGATGTATTGAAAGTACCGGATGGGGATTTCAGCGCTGGGGATGTCCTCGTCCCGGTCCGCCCGGACGATCTCCCGGGCCAAATGGAAGAGCCGGCAATTCTCATACTTGTGCCTCCAGAGATGGCGGGCCGAAAAAAGGAAATCCAAGTGAGGCAAGCCCGCGAGCGGAAAGCGCTCCCGCTGGAGTGTAAACCGCGTCTCTAAGAGAGGCATGTCGAACGCCTTGCCGTTATAGGTGACGACGGACTTGAAATCCATCTCCCGGAAGAAGCGTCCGAGTTCGCGGACCATCCGATCTTCGTCTCCCATCTCGCTCAGGAAGTACTGGGCCACGTTGAACTTGCCGTTCCGGTAATAGCCCATGCCGACGAGAAAGGGCAGGGTTCCCGTTCCTCCGGCGAGACCCGTCGTTTCCAAGTCGAGAAAAAGGGCCGATTCGAGCGACTGGCTTTCAAAGGCCGCGTCATGGCTCAGAAGAGCAAGCGCTTTTCCCGGAACCTCGAGTCCCAAGGAGATCGTGACCTGGCCGTAGCGGGCGTTCAGCGTATATGGATTTTCGAAGAGCTGGACGGATTCACGATGTTGCGGAACGACTGCGGCTGGTTCGGGTTTTTTGACAGGTCCTTTCTCCCGGCGGGTGAGGCTGATGAGCCGTTCCAGCTTTTCTTTCGTTGTGAGGCTCTCGCCCTCCTGGTCGATTCTTTGCCACGTATCCCGGACCTTCCGGGAGCGGTCCCGGGCGTCCCGCTCTCTCTTCAACAATTTGAGCTCATCCTTGATGGCCATCGAATCTCGCTTCTTTCAGGATCTGCTCCTTATCATAAGGGAAATACCGTTTGATTTCTAGACGCCGAAATAAAGAATCCGCATTTCCGCCCGCCTGAGAAAGAATTAAGATGCTGTGATAAGATATGGACAAACAAAATGAATGCGCGGAACTTCCTGGCTTTTGACCTGGGAGCGGAAAGCGGGCGGGCCGTGCTGGGGACGGTCAAGGACGGACAGCTCGCAATACGGGAAGTCCGCCGCTTCTCCAACGGTCCAATCAGTATCGCAGGCCGCCTCCACTGGGATGTCCCCAGGCTATTGGATGAAATGAAGAGAGCCCTTAAAGAGGCCCCAGGAAGCTATAGGCTGGAAAGCATCGGCGTGGACACCTGGGGTGTCGATTTCGGCTTCGTCGGCCGCAGCGGAGAGATGCTCGGCCTTCCCTATTCCTACCGCGACCCGGGGATCCAGACCGCCATGGAGGACTATTTCGATCTTGTGCCCAGGGAAAAGCTTTATGACCTTACGGGCATCCAGTTCATGGCCTTCAACTCTCTGTTCCAATTATTTTCTCTGGTCCGGGGGGGGTCCCCCCTCCTCGGGACGGCGTCCGATCTTCTCTTCATGCCCGACCTTTTTAACTATATCTTCACCGGCCGGAAAACCGCGGAGGCCACAATCGCATCGACGTCCGGATTCCTGAACCCAAGAACACGGGCTTGGGAAAAAGGACTTCTCGAAGTCATGGGCGTTTCCCCCGAGATCCTGCAGAAAATCCTTCAGCCCGGGACCGTCATCGGGCCTATCGAAAAGCGCCTCGGCGAGGAGATGCGGCTGGAGGGCATGCCGGTCACGGCGACGGCGGGCCACGACACGGCCGCGGCCGTGGCCGCCGTCCCGGCCGAAGGCGGCGACTGGGCTTACATCAGCTCAGGCACTTGGTCTCTCGTCGGCGTCGAGGTTCCGGAGCCCGTGATCACCTCCGAGTCGCGGGAAGCCAACTTCACCAATGAGGGAGGCGTCGGAGGGCGTATCCGGTTCTTAAAGAACGTCGCCGGACTCTGGCTCCTCCAGCAATGCCGCAAGAGTTGGGAAAAAGAGAGGGAATGGACTTACGGCGAGCTTATGGCTGCGGCAGAAGCGGCCCCATCCTTAGGGGCGTTGATCGATCCCGACAGCCCGGACTTCCTCAATCCACCCGACATGCCCAAAGCGATCGCTTCGTTCTGCCTAAAGACAGATCAGACCCCTCCGGATACGATCGCCGCTTATACGCGCTGTATCCTCGAAAGCCTGGCCCTCAAGTGCCGTCACGTCCTCGGCGAGCTGGAGCGGATAAGAAAACGGCCGCTCCAAACCATCCACATCATCGGCGGCGGGTGTCAAAACGCGCTTCTTTGTCACCTGACGGCCGATGCCGCCGGACTTCCAGTCGTTGCGGGCCCCGCCGAGGCGACATCGGCCGGGAACATCCTGGTCCAGGCGATGGCCGACGGCTATGTCCGGGACCTGGAGGAGGTCCGGCAGATCACCCGACGGTCTTTCGTCCTCAAGACTTACGAACCCAGGCCATCAGCCTTTTGGGATGAAGCGTACCGGCGGTTCAGGCTGCTCATTCGACAATAGTCTCCTCCTTTGTTTCACGACAGTAGGAACAAGCGACGAATCGAGGAAGCCTTGACCAGCGGTCATTTTCCTTGACATCAAGCATGGGACAAGCTATAAACAAAACCCGGGAACCCGAAAGGAGGGTTGAATGGACCCTTCATCCGCAGCAAAAAATTATGCCCTGAGCCGGGAGCGTTATGCCGAGCTCGATGTCGACACCGAAAAAGCTCTGGAAGCCCTTGGGCAAATCTCCATATCGCTCCACTGCTGGCAGGGAGACGACGTCGGAGGATTCGAGATTTCTCAGCCAGGGCTGGCCGGATCGGGGCTGGCGGTCACGGGAGGATATCCCGGCAAAGCAAGGAACGTCAATGAGCTGCGCCAGGACCTCCATCGGGCTTTAACTCTCATCCCCGGCCGGCACCGCCTCAACCTCCACGCCATTTACGGGGAATTCAACGGCGAGCCTGTGGAGCGGAACGCCATCGAGCCGGGCCACTTCCGGGGCTGGGTTGAATGGGCTAAGAATGAAGGGCTCAAGCTCGATTTCAACGCAACCTGCTTTTCCCATCCTAAAGCCTCATCCGGGTTCACGTTAAGCCATAAGGAAAAGGACGTCCGGAAATATTGGATCGACCACGTCAAGTGTTGCCGCAAGATCAGCGCCTACATGGGACGGGAGCTGAAATCCGCCTGCATCCACAACCTTTGGATCCCCGACGGCTCCAAGGACCTTCCGCTTGACCGCTGGACCCATCGGGCGCTCCTCAAAGAATCGCTGGATGAGATCTTCGAGACTGAGTACAGCCCCTCCCAGATGAAGGACTCCCTCGAAAGCAAGCTTTTTGGAATCGGCAGCGAATCTTACGTCGTCGGCTCCTACGAGTTCTACCTGGGATATGCGATGCGCCATGGCAAAATGATCTGCATGGACCTGGGGCATTTCCACCCCACCGAGTCCGTTGCGGACAAGATCTCCGCCGTCCTGCAGTTCTCCGACGAACTCCTCCTGCACGTATCCCGCGGGGTCCGCTGGGACAGCGATCACGTCGTTATACTTAACGATGAAGTCCGGGCCCTGACCGAGGAAGTCGTCCGCGGCGGATGCCTGGAACGCGTCCATTTCGCCCTCGACTACTTCGACGCGAGCATGAACCGCGTTGGAGCCTGGGTTATCGGTGCCCGCGCCCTGCTTAAAGGATTGCTCATCGCCCTCCTCGAGCCGGCGAGCGAGATGAGCCGGATCGAGGGAGGGGGCGACAGCTTCAGGCGGCTAGCCCTTTTGGAGAGGCTCAAGGCCCTGCCTTTCGGGCCCGTCTGGGACCAGCACTGCCTCCGGTCCGGCGTTCCTCCTTCGGGACGCTGGCACGAGGAGATCGCCGACTATGAAAAGAAGGTTTTGAGCAAAAGATAGCGCCGGCAGCTTCGCCATCCTCTTTCGAGAATAATCCTCATCTCCGGGCGTCATCTACAAGGGATTTGTTTCAGATTGACGAAAGCCCGAAAATCTTTTATTTTTAATAATGAACATGGATCCCGAAGAGATCTCCCCCGATCCGAAGCAGGTGGAGAAGGTCCGCGAGATCATGTTGGCCTTGGCCAACACGAACTCGGCCATGAAGATCTTCCCCGCCAACCATGCCACGGTCCAGAATTTCCTCGGAGACCTGGCGAAGAAGCTGATCGACTTCTTGGACACGAACGGAAAGCTGGAAATCGACATCGATGAGTTTGTTTTCTCCTTCATGGGGAAGCCCGTCTACAAGGACGAACTCTCCATTAAGAGCCTCCCTTTCTTTTTCTTCAAGGACGGCATGCAGAAACTCTTTTTCTATGATGGCCTGGAAAAGGAAGAAATCTCCGATTTTCTCTCGCTCATCAAGCGCGAATCCCACAAGCCCCTGGAAGAAGCGGATATCGTCACGGCCATGTGGGAAAAGGAGCTGACCAATATCCAGTATTACGCCCCCGACGAGTTCCTGGAGAATAAGATCCTGGAGGAGCGGGCGGAACGGCAGATGAAAGCCGGGCAGCCCAGCCTGCCTCCGGAGCTGGCTGCTAAGGTTATCGATATCAAGGTGGATACTTCCCAGTTCAGCACAGGAAAGATCGACATCTCTGGCGAGAGCTTGGAAGAAGGCGAAGAGATGGTGCTCGAAATGGCCCGCCAAGAAGAGCCGGGCGGCAGGGAAACCCTTCCCAAGGGTGAAGCGTCCGTCCACGACGCGACGCTCAGCGATCGGGAGGTCGAGACGATCAATTCCCTCATCCACGACAACCGGGCCATCTCGCCCGAAGAGGAGTTCCTGAACCTTTTGGTCGAACTCCTCTACTTGGAGAAGGACGCGTCCCGGTTCCAGGCGAACCTGGACGTCATGATGGATTACCACGTCGACCAGCTCCAGAACGGAAACTTCCAGGTCCCGATCGTGATCATCCACAAGGTCCAGGAGCTCAGAGAGTTTCTTTCTGGGCGCAATCCGGAGAGGGCTGAGCCTCTGGAAGACTTTCTAAAGAAAGTCACGGGCGAAAAGACAACGGCCGCTATTAAAGAAACTTTCAAGAAAAATCCGGCGGTGGACGTAACCGCCTTTTTTGAGTACCTCAGGCTCTTGGGAGACCAGGCCTTGCCGCTGGCGGCCGATATCTACGAGGCCTACCCCCTGCCGGAGTTTCGGCTGAAGGTCCTCGGCTTTTTCAAGAGCCTCGATCTTAAGGACCTCGGCCCCCTGGTCAACCTGGCCAACGATTCCAGACCCGACCTATCCAAGGAGATCATCCGGCTTCTGGATGAGGGACGAGACCGAAAAGCGGCCCACCATTTGGCAGTGTTCCTGAGCTTCCAGAACAAAGACATCCGTCTCGAAGCCGTCCACGCCCTCGGGCGCATCGACGACGAGATGGCCGATAAGATCCTGGCCGGCTTCCTCAAGGACCTCGATGAAGAACTGCGGATTCAGGCCGCCTTGAAGCTGAAATACCATGGGGACGAATCCCGGATTCTGGCCATCATCCAAGACGTATCGAATAAGTCTTTCCGAAAGAAGAGCCTTACGGAGAAACAGGCCATCATCAATTTCCTGGGAAGATCGCGGACCGATGTCGCCTTCCGCTTCTTAAAATCCCTCCTCGAAAGACGGGGGTTCCTGCCGTCGGCCCGCCGCCTGGAGATGCGCCTATGCGCCGTTTCGGGTCTGGAAAGCATGGCGACCACACCGGCCATCGAGGTCCTTCGCCGGGGGACGGCGTTCCACCGGGCGAAGATCCGGGAGGCTTGTTCCGAAGCTCTTATCCGGATGGCCTCGGCGCCCGAAGCGGCCGGGCATGAGGAAGCGAAATGAACGAAAACGCCGAAAGCACTGCGGGGACGAAAGCTCCCCGCAACCAAAAAGACCTCAAGGCGATCCAGAAGACCGCCGTTGACCTCCTTATCCGTCTTCATATCGTCCTCAAGATCTCCAAGCTCTATGAGGCCAACAACGATATCCTTCAGGAGCAAGCCAAGCAGCTCTTCGATGGGATTGAGGCCGTAACCATCGGCGAGGGTGAGGCCGGGTTCAAGGTTCGTCAAGGCGCCATCTTCTTCAACGGATACAGGGTCAAGTTCGTCCTGTCCAACTACGCCATCTTTAAGTTCGTCCTGGGGGAGTTCAGGAAGAGGGGGATCAGCGCGATGAGCTTCCTCAGCGGCTTGACTCTGGAGGAGCTCATCCGGTTCATGATCCTGTTCGCCAAGAGGGAAAAGAAGGCCACGACCTCTTTCGAAGAGATCGCCGGGGAGGTCCGGGAAGCCGGGATCGACCATGTCGTCCTTACAAAGTTTCATCCGGACGAGACGTTCGTGAGTCCCGAGAAGAATACCTCCCGGCTCTTCTTCTTGAGCATTTTCCATCTCAAGGAGGTCTTCGAGAAGGACCGAAGGGATGAAAAGCTAAAGCTCAACACGACCCGGCGCCTCATGCAGTCCATCTTCAACCACATTACGGACAACGAATCCTTCGTTTACGGCCTGACCAACATCAAGAACTACGACGAATACACCCTGAACCACTCTGTTAATGTCTGCATGCTCTCCATTGCCCTCGGCCGCCGGCTCGGCCTGACCCGCGGCGAGCTTGTCGACCTGGGAATGGCGGCGTTCTTCCATGACTTGGGAAAGCTGGAGACCCCAATCGAGATCTTGAACAAGCCGTCCCGGCTGAACGACGAGGAGCGAGAGATCATAGAACTCCACCCCTGCCAGGGCGCTGAAAAACTCATCCAGCTCAAGGAATTTAAACGCCTTCCCCTCCGGGCCATCCACGTGGCTTTGGAGCATCATTTCAAAGAGGACGACACCGGATACCCCTGCTATTTCAAGAAGGAAACGCCAAACCTGTTCAGCAAAATCGTCAAGGTCGTCGACTATTTCGACGCCATCACGACCAAGAGAATCTACCGGAAGAAGGTCTTCACGCGGGCCGAAGCCCTAAGTCTGATGCTCGAGCGCTCAGGGACGGAATTCAACCCGAGTATCTTAAAGGTGTTCGTCAATATGATGGGGGCGTATCCGATCGGCACGCTCGTCTACTTGAACACGGGCGAGGTCGGGATTGTCTTCGATACCAACCCCGACACCCAGTATCTCCTCAGGCCGAAGGTTAAGCTCATCACCGACACCCAAGGCAACAAAGTCGACGGCGAGGTCGTGGACCTCGCAGACAAGGATCCGAGAACGGATAAATACCTCAGGACCATCCTGAAGCCGCTCGATCCCGAGAAATACGGAGTTAAGGTTTCCGATTACTTCCTTGCCCAGGCCCAGTGAGGCGAACGTCATGACCCCGTCCGCCCCATCCGCCCTCAAATGCGAGTCGCTCCAAAATCCTCCGGGCGTCGACGTGCCCAAGCCGCGGTTTTCCTGGATCCTCGAAAGCCCGGAACGGGGCGAAATTCAGACCGCCTGCCGGATCCTCGTCTCGTCCGAAACGGATCTCTGCCGGAGAGAGATCGGCGACCAGTGGGATTCGGGTTGGTTGGAAACGGATAGAACTTTCCATGTTGCCTATGACGGAGAACCGCTCTTAAGCTGCCGCCGATATTGGTGGAAAGTCAAGTGGTGGAACGCAAAGGGCGAAGAAAGCCCCTGGAGTGAGCCGGCCTTTTTTGAAACCGGATTCCTGGAGAGGTCGGATTGGAAGACCGTCTGGATCGGTATGCGCATCCCCCATGAGTTTCGTTCTAAAGAGAATGTCCTCCTCGGAGAGGCGTCCGGCGAACATGTTCAGGCTTATGCGATCTATCTCCGGAAGGAGTTCGAGGTTCGAGAGCCCGTCCTCCGGGCCTCGGCTTTCATCTGCGGACTCGGGTATGCAGAACTCTTTGTGAACGGCAAAAAAGTCGGAGACACCGTCCTTGACCCGGCCTGGACCGACTATCACCGGAACGCCCTGTACTCCACCTACGACATTACGGACCTTTTAAAAGACAGGACAGCCGTCGGGATCATCCTCGGGAACGGCCGCCACATCAGGAATTACGGTCATGACGTTCCCAAAGCGGCCTGCCGCATAGAAATCGAGTACAAATCCGGGGCGCAGGAAATCGTCCAGACCGACGGGGGCTGGAAAACGTCCCACGGGCCGATCCTCGAGAATGGGATCTACTACGGAGAACGTTATGATGCCAGACTTGAAGCCGCCGGCTGGAGCGAGCCCGGATTCGACGATAGCTCATGGGAGAAGGTGTCTTTCCTCCAGGGCCCTCCCCTATCCTCCCAGATGCTGCCGCCCATCAGGATTTGTGAGACGGTCAATCCTGTCAAGGTCGCCAGCCCGAAGCCGGGAGTCTATGTCTTCGATTTCGGACAAAACTTCACGGGCTGGGTCCGGCTCAGCATCAGGGGTCAACGCGGGACTGAAGTCAGGCTCCGCTATGCCGAGCTTTTAAACGAAGACGGGACGTTGAACACTCTTCCGAACGAGAACGCCGACTCTGAAGATGTCTACATCCTCAAAGGCGGAGACATCGAGACCTATGAGCCAAGGTTCACATATCACGGTTTTCGATACGTCGAGCTGACCGGCATTCCAGGGGAACCGCGCATCGACACGCTCCAAGGCCGATTCGTGCATTCGGACGTCCCCCGAACGGGGAGCTTCCGGTCGTCGAACGACCTCATCAATCGGATCCACCAAAACGTCCTCTGGGGCCAACTTTCCAACCTGATGAGCATCCCGACGGACTGCCCCCAGCGGGACGAACGGCAGGGCTGGCTAGCCGACGCCCACCTCTCGGCCGAGGAGGCCATCCTCAATTTCGACATGGCGGCCTTTTACACAAAATTTCTGGATGATATTCGATTCGCCCAGAAGGAAGACGGCAGCCTGCCGGATGCCGTACCGGCCTATTTGCCCAGACTTTATCCTGCCGACCCGGCCTGGGGTTCTGCTTACGCGATCCTCGTTTGGCTGATGTATCTGTATTATGGCGACACCCGGGTCCTTGAAAGACACTACCTTCCCCTTAAACGTTACATCGAGTTCCTGGGCCGAAACGCCGAGGACCACATCATCCGCAAACTCGGGAAATACGGCGACTGGTGTCCTCCTGGAAGCATCACCCCAAAGAAAACGCCGGTCGAGCTGACGTCGACCTGGTATTACTGCCATGACGTCAATCTCGTGGCGGCGATGGCCGGCCTTCTCAGCCGCCATAATGACGAGAAAGCCCTGCGGACCCTTGCCGCTGAAATCCAGGAGGCTTTCAATCGGACGTTCCTCGAAGAAGACCAATACGCCTCTATCCGCGTTTCCAAAGTCGATTCTTACCCGAACCAGACGTCCAACGTCTTGCCCCTATACTTGAACATGGTTCCTCCGGAGAAGAAAACGGCCGTCCTGGGCGCCCTCGTCCGGAGCATCCAGAAATACACGGACCATCATGTCGATACGGGAATCCTGGGCACTCGCTACCTTCTGGACGTCCTGGCTGAGAACGGGCGAGCGGACGACGCCTATAAGATTGCGACCCGCGAAAGCTACCCGGGGTGGGGATACATGGTTCGCGAAGGGGCGACCACCCTCTGGGAGCGCTGGGAGAAGCTGGCCGGGCCCGGGATGAATTCCCATAACCATATTATGTTCGGGAGCGTGGACGCCTGGTTCTACAAGTATATTGGCGGCATTGCCCTTTTGGAACCGGGCTGGAAAAAAATCAAGATCGCACCTATTTTGTTCAAAGGCTTGACGTCGGCGGAAACCTCGGTGATGACTGTCCGCGGCGAGGTCCGTGTTCTATGGTCAAGCGAGGCAAAGCGATTTTCTCTCGAGGCGAGAATTCCCGTCGGGGTCACAGCCGAGGTCCGGTTGCCCCTGTTATGGGAAAAAGCCTGTGTCCTGGAAAGTGGGAGGATCATTTGGGAAAACGGCTCGCCGAAGACCACGGTCGAGGGCGTTGCCAGCGTCGGCCATTCCAGCCGCGACGTATCTTTCCATGTCATGAGCGGGACGTATGCCTTCGTTGTCTGCGAATGCAAGGACGCGGCCTCGACGGTACCGCATAAGGCATGATGCGATAACGATTACATATATCTCTTGAACGTCTTAGCCGCTTCTCGATAGGCGGCTATCGTGCGGTCGGCGATTTCATCGGAATGGGCCGTCGACGCCGCCCCGCCTCCATGGACAACATGAACGCCCTGGTTGAGAAGGGCCAATTTTAAGGCTTCCTCCCTGAGCCGGACCGCGCAGACCGCCGGGTCCCAGATGTCCTCGGGACTCCTGAAATCCGTTTTTATCAGGGGGAAATTGACCATAAAGAGAGAACTTTGCTTGACCACGTCGTTCCCGTACCCCGTGCAACGGGCCTCGATGCCTTCCTCCGCGAAGACGGCTTCAATCCCACGCCTCAGCCTCTCCCCGGTCCGGCCGAGCCGCGGATAAATCTCTTCCGCCCGTCCGATCAGGTGCTTGAGCATGATGAGCCCGGCCGTCATGTATTCCGAATGGGCGGAGAACGTGCCGCCCTCAAAAAGAACCTTCATCCTCCCCGGCCGGGACGCTTCGCACTCCTCCATGATCTCATCTCTCCCGACGACGGCCGAGACGGCATGCCCGCCGCCAATGAGTTTCCCAAACGTAGCCAGGTCGGGTTTGACTCTATAGAGCGTCTGAACCCCGGACGGACAGAACCTGAACCCGGAAATGACCTCATCAAAGATGAGGACAACCCCGTATTCTTCCGATAGGCGTCGAGCCAGCTCCAGGTATTCCCTCGAGGTCAGGAGGAATCCACCGACGCCGATGAACGGCTCAATGATGAAGCAGGCGATTGTCTTCCCCTTCTCCCTGAAAACCCGGGCAAGGTCATCGCCGTCATTAAAGCGGGTGATCAGAATCTCGTTCAGAGTCTGCTGAGAAATGCCGGCCGACTCCCCGGCTTCGAATCCTGCCAGGCCATGATGCTTCACTCCCTTGAGGAGACATGGCGAAGCCCCGTGCCAGCCGCCCCCGACCTTGAGGACGCATTCCCGACCCGTATGAGCTTTGGCTAACATCACCGCATACATGGTGGCCAGGGTTCCGCTCGTAGTGAAGCGAATCTTAAACCCCTTGCAGCCCAGTTGGCTGAGAATCGTTTCCGCCAGCTCGATTTGCGGCTGGGTCTCAAAACCAGTTTGAAGAGTGCCCTTCCTGATCTCGTCGTTAAGTTCCTCCCTGATGACCTCTGGATTGTGTCCGAGAATGTTGGCGTAATGGCCTTGCCAGAAGTCGATATAGGAATTTCCGTCGGCATCCTGGACCTCCGGTCCCCTGGCCCCGGCTATAAAAAATGGATAAGGCTTCCAAAGACGAAGCGTGTGGCTTCCCCCCTTGACCATGACTTTCTCAGCCCGGCGGTAGATCTCAAGGCTCTTCCTGGTCTTGTCCCGATATTCAGATTCGAGGACTTTCAACAATCCATCGATGTTCATTCTGATGCTCAGGCTCCTGGCAATTTTTTTGGTAACACTTTAACAACCTCATCCGGAGTTGTCAATTTTTCGCTGCCCAACGTTGATTGACAAAATTCGGCATCCAGGTATAATAAGTCACCTTTATGTCCATCTTTAAGATTAAAAGGAGAAATCGCGCCTGCGTTATCGGACTGGACGGAGTCCCTTACACGCTGCTTTTAGACCTGGCCAGTAAGGGCATCATGTCCACGGCGGCCAGGCTCATCAATTCAGGGCACCTCCACCGGATGAAGGCCAGCCTGCCCGAGATCTCGGCGGTTTCCTGGACGAATTTTATGACCGGGAAGGATTCCGGGGTTCACGGCATCTTCGGGTTCACCGATTTCAGGCCGAACTCTTACGAGATTCGCTTCCCGAACGCCCTGGACCTTCAGACGAGAACGTTCTGGGATTTTTTGGGCGAGAAGGGGAAGAAAAGCATCATTATTAATCAGCCGTCGACCTATCCCGTCCGGAAGATAAACGGCATCCTGATCTCCGGCTTCGTGTCTCTCGATATGGCCAAAGCCGTCTATCCCCCCGCTTATCGAACCGCTTTGGAACAGATGGGCTATCAGATCGACATCGATACCCTGAGGTCCCGAGAGAGCCCCGAGTTCCTTTGGCAGGAGCTGGCCAAGACAATGGCTGGCCGCCAGAAGGCCCTCAATTTTTTCTGGGGTGAGGAGTGGGACTACTTCGAGTTCGTCATTACCGGGACCGACCGACTCCACCATTTTCTCTGGAACGCCTATGAAGATACGACTCATACCTATCATCGGGCTTTCCTGGATTATTACCGGCAAGTGGACCGGATTATCGAGAAGATCTTCACCTCTTATCGCAAGATGACCGGCAGCGAGGAAGGGCTTTACATCCTGTCGGACCACGGATTCTGCGGCATTGAGCAGGAGGTCTACCTCAACGCCTGGCTTGAACAGGAAGATTATCTCAAGTTCGCGACTCCGTCTCCTGTGGGCTTGGAAAACATCGTCGGCGCTGAAACAAAGGCCTTCGCCCTGGACCCGAACCGCATCTACTTGAACCTCAGGAAGAAGTTCCCGTCGGGTTCCGTAGACATGTCCGAGAGAAAGGGCCTCAAGGCAGAGATCGCCGGGAAGCTGGAAAGGCTGGAATACGAAGGCAAGAAGGTCGTCCGGAAAGTCTTCCTGGCCGAGGACGTCTATTCCGGGCCTCAGGCCTCAAAGGGGCCGGACCTCATCGTCCTCGGGGAGCGGGGATTCGACATGAAAGGCTCGGTCAAGAAAAAAGAAGTCTTTGGCCGGTCGGACCTTCAGGGCATGCATACCTGGGACGACGCCCTTTTTCTGGCGGACTCGGAGGCAGGAAAGGATCTGGCCATCCAGGACCTCGCCAAGATCATCCTGAAGAATTATTCATGAACGCTGAAAACTCCAAAACCAAGAAACATCTTATTCTGATCACTCTCCTTGTCCTGGCCGCAGCGACCCCTCTCATGGCCTATATCGGGCCGGGGGCCGGTTTTGCCTTCCTTTCTTCGTTCCTCGTTTTGTTCCTCACCTTCTTTCTGGCCCTCTTTTCGTTCCTCTCCTGGCCGTTCCGATTTATTTTGAGGGCTATCCGGGGACAACGCGCCTACAAGACGAGCAAAGTCAACAGGATCGTCATCCTGGGTCTTGACGGCCTGGAGCCGTCTCTGGCCGAAAAGTTCATGGCCGAAGGGAAACTCCCCAACCTCCTCGGGCTCAAAAAGGAAGGAACCTACGCCAGGCTCCGGACGACGATCCCGTCCATCTCACCGGTGGCCTGGTCGTCCTTCATGACCGGTTCCGAGCCTTCCAAGCACAATATTTTCGACTTCCTGAGCCGCGACCCTCGGACCTACCTTCCCGATCTTTCATCCGCCCGCATCGGAAATCCCAAGAGGGTCCTGTCCTTGGGGAAATACAATATCCCTTTGTCCAAACCCGAGATCCGGGGGATGCGCAAAAGCGTTCCCTTCTGGAAGATTTTGGGCGAAAAAGGAATCTTCAGCACGGTCCTCCGCGTGCCCATCACCTTCCCGCCGGAGAAGTTCAAGGGACATCTCCTCTCGGGGATGTGCGCGCCCGACCTTAAAGGCAGTCAGGGAACGTTCTCCTTTTATACGACGGACAAGGCAAGACTCGAAAGAAAGGAGGGCGGACAGAACGTCCCTGTTGCCCTCACCGATGGCCGGATCGAGACCTACATCTCCGGGCCGGAGAACTCGCTCCTTAAGAAGGCGGAGGAGATTCGCCTCCCTATGACCATAACGGTCGACTCCAAGAACGAGGAGGCTTCGATCGAGGTCTCCGGTCAGAGGATCGTCCTGAAAAAAAATACCTTCTCCCCCTGGACCCGGATCACCTTCAAGCCTGGGTTAGGGATGAAAATTCAGGCCATTTGCAAGTTTTATGTTTCGCAGGTCAGACCGCACTTCGAAATGTACGTCACGCCGCTCAATATCGACCCGGAGAAACCGGCCCTGCCGATCTCCCACCCTTTCATCTACTCCGTTTACCTGGCTAGGCTCCTCGGGAGCTTCATCACCCTGGGCGAAGCCAACGATACCTGGGCCCTCAACGAAGGCGTCCTCAGCGAGCAAGCGTTCCTGGAGCTGACCTATGCCAATCACATGGAATGGGAGAGCATGGTCTTCAAAGCCATAGAGAACACCCGGAAGGGCCTTGTCTGCTGTGTTTTCGAAACGACAGACAGCATCCAGCATATGTTTATGCGATACCTTGATAAGGGACACCCGGCCTTGAGGCCGGGTCAGAACACCATGAGCCCCAAAGTCATCGAGGACCTCTATACCCGGATGGACGGCCTCGTGGGCCGCGTCCGGGCCAAGCTCGATTCGAGGAGTGTCCTCATCGTCATGTCCGATCACGGTTTCAAGTCGTTCCGCCGCGGGGTCAACATCAACTCCTGGCTCTGGAAAAACGGCTATCTCGCCCTCAACGACGGAAAGAGTGAAAGCGGCGAGTGGTTCAAGGACGTCGATTGGGATAAAACTAGGGCGTACGCCCTAGGGCTCGGCGGGCTCTACCTCAATCTCAAGGGACGCGAGGCCAAGGGCACGGTCGCTCCAGGCGAAGAGGCCGGGGCGCTCAAGGAGGAACTGGTCAGAAAACTCAGCGGCCTCAAGGACGCCGCAAAAAACGCCACGGCCGTCAACCAGGCTTACGACACCGAAAAAATCTATGCGGGGCCGTACAAAACCAACGCGCCCGATCTGGTCATCGGCTACGCCGAAGGCTATCGGGCCTCCTGGGATTCGGTCACCGGAAAAGTGAACGATGTCATCTTTGATGATAACATCAAAGCCTGGAGCGGGGACCATTGTATCGATCCCAAGGTCGTTCCAGGAGTCCTATTTTCGAGCCTCAAGCTGAAACAGACGAGCCCATCCATCATGGATATCGCCCCCACCATCCTTGACCTTTTTGGGCTGAAGGCCCCGGCCCAAATGGACGGAAAGAGCTTGCTTGATACCACCGAGCCCTTTCAAACAGGAGGGGAAAAAAATGATTGACCGAAGAGAATTCCTTAAATTGGGACTCGGGGCCGCCTCGGCACTCGCCCTCGGCGGAAACTCTGCACCCATGATCCGGACAGCCGGCAAGAAGGCCACGGCCCGCAAGGTCATCGTCCTTGGGTTCGACGGCCTGGATCCCCACCTCGTCCGGATCTGGATAGACCAGGGAAAGCTTCCTGCCTTCAAAAAGCTCGCCGACCAGGGGGGTCTCAGCGCCCTCCAGACCAGCGTTCCGCCCCAGACCCCCGTAGCCTGGTCGAACTTCATCGCCGGGACGAACCCGGGAGGCCACGGCATCTTCGATTTTATCCACAGGGACGCCAAGACCTATATCCCGATTTTTTCGGCCTCGGCGACCGAAGGGGCGAAGAGGACGATTAAGCTCGGATCCATCATCCTCCCCTTGTCTGGCGGGAGCGTCAGAAACCTCCGTAAAGGCAGGGCTTTCTGGCAGATTCTCGAGGAGCACGACATTCCGGCCACCATTTTCAAGATCGCATCCAACTATCCTCCGGTCGAGACGAATCAGCGGACGATCTCCGGCTTCGGTGCCCCAGACATCAAGGGGTCCTACGGTATCTTTAATTACTACACCAACGAATCCAGACAGATCACCTCGGAGGTGGGAGGCGGCGGCCGCCTGCATGAGGTCTATGTCATTGGCAACCGGGTCGAAGCCAAGCTGCCGGGGCCTGACAACGGCTTCCGGGAAGGTGGCCCTGAGACGTCAATCGATTTTAAAGTCTATATCGATCCGTCGAATCCGGTCGCCAAGATTGTCATCGGGGACCAGGAGTTTATCCTCAAAGAAGGCGAATGGAGCGGCTGGAAGCGGATTCGCTTCGGGCTCATCCCGACCCAGGGCGTCAGCGGAATTTGCCTTTTCTATCTCAAGGAGGTCCGGCCGAAATTCAAGCTCTACATAAGCCCGGTCAACATAGACCCGGGCAATCCGGCCCTGCCCATCTCGACGCCCGGGTCCTATGCCAAAGAACTCGAAAAAAAATTCGGCCCCTATTTCACCAAGGGGTTCCCCACGGATACGAGCGCCTTGGACAACGGCGTGCTGGATGACGCGGAGTTCCTGGAGATGGACGACCGGGTCCTCCGCGAAAGCCTCGCCATGTATGATTATGAGTTTGGGCGTTTCGATTCAGGGCTCCTTTTCTATTACTTCTCCAACACCGACCAGCGCCAGCACATGTTCTGGCGGCTCATCGATCCCGGGCATCCCGCCTACGATGCCAAGCTCGCGGAGAAGTTTGGAAATGTCATAGAGTCGACTTACATCGCCATGGACAAGGTCTTGGCCAGGACGATGGCCAAGATGGACAAGGACACGACCATTATCGTCATGTCCGACCACGGCTTCAATCCCTTCCGGCGCGGCTTCAACCTCAACACCTGGCTCAAGGACAACGGCTACCACCGGCTTATCAAACGGGGCAGACAGGAGGACAGCTCGCTCTTCGAGAACTCGGACTGGTCGCGGAGCCGGGCCTACGGTATCGGGCTGAACGGTCTCTACATCAACCAGAGGGGCCGGGAGAACGAGGGCATCGTCAACGCCGGTCCGGAAAAGGACAACCTCATCCGGGAGATCGCCCGTAAACTCGAGGAGGTCACCGACCCAAAGACCGGCGAGAAGGTCATTCTCAAAGCTTATATCTCCAAGGACGTCTACCAGGGGCCTTACGTGGACGCGGCACCC
Source organism: uncultured Eubacteriales bacterium (assembly GCA_964544265.1). Lineage (GTDB taxonomy): Bacteria > Acidobacteriota > Aminicenantia > Aminicenantales > Saccharicenantaceae > JALHVH01. The sequence goes on along the minus strand of CAZJBD010000005.1, from coordinate 28,105 downwards.
GACATCATCCTGGGATTCAACCGCGGATATCGCATCTCCTGGGCTTCGCCGCTCGGAAGCTTTCCGAAGGAGATCCTTGAGGACAACAGGCAGAAGTGGAGCGGCGACCACATGTCTGCGGCCGAGGTCCTCCCCGGCGTCCTGGTCACGAATCGGAAAATCGGGGCGGAGTCGCCAGCCCTCTATGACCTCACCGCGACTATCCTGGACATCTTCGGCATCGAAAAACCGAAGGAGATGATCGGCAAAGCCGTATTATTATAGCCGCAGGTTCCAGCCTGCGTTATCAATAAAGAAGGGAGATCATTATGGGCAAGGCAAAAGTGAAGATCGAGAAAGGCCTTTTCGACAAGGTCAAAAAGTTCGCTGCGATGTCGGGCTACACCTCGCCCGAGGAATTCATCACCCACCTCCTGGAAAAGGAGATCGCCAAGATCGAGGAGGCCGATTCGGAGGAGGAGATCAAGAAAAAGCTCAAGGGATTAGGCTACATTTCCTGATGAATATGTGGATCTTTAACTCGGTTGTGGGCAAGCTCTTTGACATCCTGTTTTTGCCGTTCCGGAATATGAGTCCTTGGGTGGGAATGATCCTCATATCCCTGCTGACCTCCTTCCTGATGCTCCTCATCTTCCGGCATACATCGAATCAGGCGGGGATTATAAAGGCTAAAAGCCTGATCAAAGCCCACCTCCTGGAACTCCGCCTGTTTCCGGACGACATGCGCATCCAATTCAGGGCCCAGGGTCGAATCCTCTTGGCCAACCTCAAATACATCGGTCACAACTCGAAGCCGATGCTGGTGATGATCGTCCCGATCCTCCTCATCCTCATCCAGCTTAACCTTTGGTTCGGCGTCCGGTCCCTCGAGCCGGGCGAATCCGCCATCCTCAAGGTCAAGCTTGGTGGAGACCGCTTCGCGTCTGAAGTGGCGGTCGACGTAGAGCCTCCACGCCAGCTTGAGATCGAAACGCCCCCCCTGCGAATCGAAGACGAAGCTGAAATCGACTGGAGGGTCAAGGCCAAAGAAGTCGGCCTCGGGCAACTCACGCTTGCCGTCGGCGACAGGACGATCGTCAAGGACGTCATCGTCGGTGCCAAGCCTCTAAGCAAGATCTCGACGATTCGAGTTGGCCGAAATATCCTCGACCAGGCCTTCAATCCTGGAGAGCGACCCCTGCCCTCCGGATCACTCGCGAAGTCGGTCGAGCTCAAGTATCCGGCGGCCCGCATGAACTTATTCGGCCTGCCTATTCACTGGCTCGTGATTTACTTTGTCCTCTCCATCATCTTCGGATTGGCATTCAAAGGCGTCTTCAAGGTTGAAATCTAAGGAGTCCCCATGAAGATCGAGACCTTCAAAATGGAACGGATGCAGTCCACCTGGGAGAACGTGGTGGAATATAATCTTTCGGAAAGCGGCGTCCACCCCCTCTCCCTCAACGAGCTGCTCACTCCGGACGAGCTCGCTCGAGTCCGCCGGATTGAGATCGGCTACACCCAAACCAACGGCACCCCCGAACTCCGGGAGCGAATCGCCCGGCTCTACCCGGGAATCGGCCTCGGGCAGATCCTGGCGACCGCCGGCTCCTCGGAGGCGAACTTCCTCCTGATATGGAGCTTGATCGAATCGGGAGACGAGGTCCTTTTCGAGTTGCCGAACTACATGCAGATGTGGGGTCTCCTCAGGGGTTTTGGGGCGAAGGTCAAACCCTTTGCCCTTCATGAGGAGACAGGCTGGCAGCCCGATCCGGATGAGCTCAGAAAGCTTGTTACCCGCAAGACCAAAATCATCGTCCTGACCAACCCGAACAATCCAACGGGTTCCGTCTTGACCGCCGAGTCGATGAAGACGGTCATCGATGTTGCCGCCAAAGTGGGCGCCTGGATCCTCTGCGACGAGGTCTACCAGGGAGCTGAGCTCAACGGCGTCCTGACACCAAGCTTCTGGGGAAAATACGACAAGGTCCTCGTCGTCAACGGCCTGTCTAAGGCCTACGGTCTGCCCGGGCTGAGAATCGGCTGGGTCGTGGGGCCGGAAGAGATCATCGAGAAGACGTGGCCCTACCACGATTATACGACGATCTCCCCCTCCGCTCTCAGCGACAAGCTTGCGGCGATTGCCCTGGATCCTAAAAACAAGGACCGGATCCTCGCCCGGACCCGGGGGATCCTCAACAAGAACTTGCCGATCCTCGAGGCATGGCTCAAAAAGCAGGGGGGCATCTTTACGTTTCGACCGCCTAAAGCCGGGGCGATTCTTTTCGCCCATTACAACCTCGCGATCAACTCAACCGGACTCGTCGAGAGGCTCATTCGGGAAAAGAGCGTCCTCCTGGTCCCGGGCGACCATTTCGAGGTTGATCATTACCTCCGGTTCGGCTACGGACCCCAAGAGACTTACCTCGTCGCCGGCCTGAGCCGCGTCGAGGAAGCCCTGAAAGGTTGGAAGTGAGCTCCCCGCGCCCGTAACAGTTTTTATCAGGCGCGGGTTTGAATATTGCCGGTCAATAAAAGCAAAGGAGAGATCATGATGACAATCAGGAAAATGACGGCCCCGCTGGTGACCCTTTTCGTCGTCGGTTTCACCGCGGCGGGATTCGCCCAGCAGCTCAAGATCGGAGTCGTCAACTCCCAGGGCGCTTTCAACGCTTCGGTCGAAGGAAAGAAGGCCCAAGCCCAACTCCAGGACAAGGACAACAAAATCAAGGCCGACCTGGCCAAGCTGGACAACGATATCAAGCAACTCCAGACCAGACTCAGCACCCAGCAGATAACCCTGACCAATGAAGCCATCATCCAGATCCAGTCCGACCTTGATAAAAAGACGACCGCCCGGAAGCGCCTGGAAGAAGATGCCACCCGGGAGATCCAGCAGCTCCAGTACACCTTGATCCAGAGAATCCGAGGCGAGATGGTGGGAATCATTGAAGCCATCGCCAAGGAGAAGGGTTATGATCTCGTTTTGGACCTGGGGGCCAGCGGGATTGTTTTCTTCAATCCGATGATTGACATCACCGACGAAGTCATCAAGAGGTACGACGCCACCAAAAAGTAGGCCACGGGTTTTATCTTGCGTTTTTCTTCAACTCGAGAATAATTACCTGGCGGATGAATCCGCCCTCGGGCTTGTCAGGAATTCGGATGACGAGCGTTCCTCCGTCCATCTCCGCGCCTTGGACCGAAAGAACAAGGGCGGCGTTTGCGATGGGCAAATCATAGGTCTCTCCCGAAAGGCCCTCAACGATGATGTTGAGCCTGTTTCCCGCGAGCTCGGTCCGGACGATCTTGAGGCCCCTGTCGGGATCCCCCGTCCGCGTTCTGACCGGCGGCGGCAGGACCTCCGCCGACGGCTCGAATTCCAGAACGATCGTATCCTTTCCCGTTAAGGGGATCTCAACGGTCGGGCGCGCGGCTTGAAGGGATAATCCAGGGCCGGTCCCTATTTTGACCGGCTTCCCGTTGGTCTGCGCCCGAAAGGCATTTGTTCCGGAACCCAAGGCTGGGCTGAACGTCATTCGGAATCCGGCCTTGTTTTCAGACTCCACGACAACCTCGATTGTCCTCGCCCGACGCTCATAACGGATCGAAAAGGTCTCGACGCCTACTCTGAAATTTTCAACGCTGACCTTATCCCAGTCGGCAGGAAAACGGGGTTCAAAAATGATCCTCTTTGCCCGCGCGTTCCCTTCCAGCCCCAGGAGTCCCCTGACGAAGGGCAGAACGACACCGGCGCTACAGAATCCCTGGTGGGCGACTGCTTCCTGGGGCCATATGTTCCCCGCCCCCGAGAAGACCTCGGTGACGCAGCCCAGGCCGTTGTCAAAGGTGTGGCGGACCGAGCTCAGCAGGGAATTGTAGCCTTGGACCAAGAAATCGTGTTTGAACTGGGCCGCGGCCACCCAGCTTGTCAGAAAGGGCCAGACCGCGCCGTAATTGTAGTTCAAAGGCTCGAAGAGGGGGCTTTTCGCCGAGAGCATGCGTACGCCCCAGTCCGTGCTGAGCTCTGATGATCCCAGGCGTTCCAGGGTGTTCGCGCTCCTTTCCGGCGTGCCCAAGGACCACATCAGGCCCACCGCGCTCCAGGGCGTGAGCTCATGGACGAGGTCGCCGTTCCCGTTGAAGGCGTAGGAATATTGCCCGTTCTCCTCGTCCCAAAACTTGCTCCTGAAGGCGTCCAAGGCCCGCGCGTAGTCATTTTTAGCCCTCTTGACCAAGTCCGGATCGCCCATGGCTTCAGCCAAACGCAGGATGCTTTCGCAGGCCCTGGTCCAGACGGCGGCTAAATAGATGTCTGTTCTGATCCCTGTCAGGGCGCCGAACTCAAGGGCGCCAAGCCCGGCTTGGCTATTGTCCATAAGGCCGTCATTGTCTTCGTCTGTGGTCAGGCACCAGGCATAGGCTTTCTTGAGGGACGGCCAGCTCTTCCTGACGAACTCGATGTCCCCAGTCATGGAGTAATAGTCGTCTACGGCGACTATGTAAAAAGGCGTCGTATCGCCATGGATGTAACCGTAAGGATAATCCTTCCACCAGTCGATTGAGCCGGCGGCCTGGGAAAGCTCATGGGCCATTTTGCCGTCCTCGCGTTGCCATTTCTGAGTGAAGGCGAGGGCGTCTTTGGTGGCCGAATAATATCCCATGCTGTTAAGGCTCAACGAATTGATGAAGGCATCGCTCCCGAAGAACCAGCCGAAACCCGGCCGGCCCCCCGGCCCCGAGGGACCGAGCCCGGCCACGAGCCCTTTGCCCAGGTCGGGATTGTCGACCAGGAGGTTGTCATAGGCAATCTTGGCCCAGGCAAAAGCCAAGTCCAGGTCCTTGATCGGCGTCTTGACGCGGAGGGTTCCCGCCAGGAGTTCTCTGTAATGTTTTTCAGCGGCCCGGGTAAAAGCTTCCGGCGAAGCGGCAAGCTTTTTGTACGTTTGTTTGACATCCTCCCGGATTCCCTTTCCTCCGGCCATAATGATGGGCAAGTATTTCCCTTTAACAGCCCCCGGCTTCTCTACGGCGATTGTGAACTGGTTAGGAGAGTCGGAAAGCATATGGGCCGGAGTATAAGAAATTCCAAGAGCCGCGGGCGACCCGATAAAACCATGGTTTCCCCTCGCCGGTTCCGAGATGAGATAGGCTTTAAGCTCGTCGTCCCAATAGGCGTACTGGCCGCCAAGGCCTGCTGGCCACATGGGCTGGAGGACGGGAAGAAAACTGCAGACGATCGTCAGAGGTTCGGTGGAGTCGATCTCCAGGAGGATGAACGCCCCGGGTTCATCGACTGCGGCGATATAATGAGCCTTGACCGTAAACGATTGATACGCATAGGTCAGTGTCGTCCGTGCCGGCGTGACATCGATGAAACGGACGATGTCCCGGCCTTGGACGGGTGTCGTGCTCGAACCGATCAAGAAAGAGAATTCGAAGTTGCGGAAGAGTTTGAGCGGATATGCCCAGGCTTCGAAAGAACCGCCCTCGAATCCGAGAATGGCGAACTTTCGGCCGACCTTGTCGAAATAGGTCAGGGGTTGGGCCTGGCGCGAGAGTTGGATTGAGCAGGGCTCGAATTTGAAGGCCGGAACTGCTCCCTCTTGTCCGGGAGCTGGAATTGCCGGGGTGATAATAAAAAGAAATAAGATGAATTTCGCAAAGCGCTTTTTCATGGCGGCCACTCCTAAAACGGACCCCATTTCATCAACACGGGCGGAACGAGGGCGATGAGGCTGAAGACGATGAGGATGAGCATAAGGGGCAGGAACCACTTCGCCCATTTCTCCCACGGGATCTTCGCAACCCCCAGGACGCCCATGGTTACGGCCGACGTCGGCAGAATCGGGTTGACGACCTCGCAGAGTTGGAAGGCGAGCACCGTGGTCTGGCGGGTGACCCCAACGAGATCGCTGAGGGGGGCCATGACCGGCATAGTTAAGGCGGCCTGGCCCGTCCCGGAGTGGATAAAGAAATTGATGACGCATTGGGTGAGAAACATCATCTGGGCCGTGATGATCCCGGGAACGGCCGAGATGACTCCTGCCGTGGCCTGAAGGATGGTGTCCAGGACCACGGCCTCCTTCATGAGGATCAGAACGGCCCGCCCGCCCGCGATAATCAGGGTCACGTTCATAAGGTCCCCGGCGCCCGTGACGAAGATCCTAGCCATATTGGAAGGCTTGATCTTTCCGAAAAAGCCGGCCAGGAGCCCAATGGCCAGGAATAGGGCCGCGATTTCTTCCATATACCAACCCTTGGCGAGGATTCCGTAGACGAGAAGACAAACACCGCCGAAAAGGGTTAGGATAACGAGCTTCTGCGACCAATTCCAAGCGACTTCCTTTGCCTGGATGTCGGCAGGCGAATAGCCACGTTGGCTGTCGATATCGTAGACAGGGCTTTTTTTCGGGTCTTTACGGACCTTTTCAGCGTAAATCATGACGAAGACGATGGAAATAACGGTTGCGATCACCCAAAGGATAAGCCTGTATATCAATCCCGAATAGAGAGGCAGGTCGGAGAAACCCTGGGCGATGCCCACCGTGAAGGGATTGAAAAAGGCCGCTCCGAAACCCGCGGCCGCCCCTATAAATGGCAGGGATACTCCGACGATGGAATCATAGCCGAGCGAAAGGGCCAGCGGAATGAAGATCAGGACGAAGGCGATGGATTCCTCGGACATGCCGTAGACCCCCCCGGCCAGAGAAAAAACGACCATCAGGACGGGAATGACGATTCTCTGAGAACCCTTTTCCCGTGAGAAGTGCCGGGATAGCCTATGGATCCCAGCATCGATGGCCCCGGTCTTCCCCAGGACAGCAAACGTCCCGCCAAAGATGAAAATCAGGAAGATGATGGGGGCTGCATCCTGGAAGCCGCGGATGGGAGCTATGAGCAGCCACTGAGGGCCGAGGCGGTGCTTGGGTATGGCGCCGTAGGTCCCCGGGACGGTGATCAGCCTCGACTGGCCCTGAAACGTCTTCTCCGCCCGCTTGAATTCGCCCGAGGGGACGAGCAGGCTTATCGCGTAAGCGCCAATGACGAGGATATAGATCAGGACAAGCGTGTGAGGGAGCTTGAATGACTTTTTTTTCGCCATGATCACCTCCTTTCGAGCAGTATCAAGGTGTTTCTTAACCCCCTATTGAATTCCCCAGCGGCTTTCGGAACATGGGGGATTCCCCCATAATGAAGCTGAAGAAGACTATGGCCGCGGTCATGATGATGAACGCGGTCATCGAGAGGCCGATCCCGACTTTATCGATGGCATAGACAAACAAGATCCCGGAGATCTGCCCCGCCAGGAGCAGGAGCCCCTGGGCCGTGGATTCAGGGGCGGGACGGCTCAATTCTGCGCCGTACTGGAATCCGATCGGACCCGCGCTCATCATGAAGAAACCGAAGATAAAGCCCGCAACAATGAGAGGGACATAGCCGGAAAATAAGGTCAATCCAATGATCCCGGGAAGCATTCCGATCGCGCAGACGATGAAGACCGGCTTTCTCCTGCGCACCTTGTCGGATACGGCCGGCAGAATGACGGCCCCAACAATCCCGCCCAGAAACATGATCCCCCCGACCAGGCCCGCCTGTTCACTTGTCAGTTGGCGGCAGACCTGCTCGATGCACGTACTGATCGCGTTGAACATCCCCAACCCGAGGAAGAAGATGCTCAACATCAGGAGCATGTCCCGGTTGCCGAAAATGGACCTCATGCCTTCAAAAACCTTGCAGCGGCGGGCGTCCTCTGAAGCCGAGGGCGGGGTGGGAGGATGGTCCCTCATGAAAACCAGGAAAATCGCCGCAGCCGCCAAGGAGATGATTCCATAGATCAGAAGCATCGGTTTCAGGTCGAAGACTCCGTTTCCCAGCGGCGCGACGAGGTAAGGGGTCAGGACCATGGCCACGATGATCCCGATGTATTGGGCAAGAGTCCCCAGCCCGGCCGCCGTCGCCCGCTCGCCGAGCGGGAACCAGGTCACCCCGATCTTGGTCAGGGCATTAAGGATGAAAGGCTGGGCGATCGCCAGGCCCGTCTGAGCGATCAAGACCATGACGTAGTCGGATGCGAACACGCCCTTCAGGAGTCCGAAAATGCCGGTCAATCCGGCCCCTATCCATAGCCCGCTTTTTAAGCCATACGTGTCGATCACGTAGGAAGCCGGGATGCAAAAGACGATGAAAATGATCATGTACAGCATCGAAAGGAGGTCGATCTGAAGCGAGGTAGCCTTGTAATAGGCCCGGGCTGCGGAGGCGACCGGGGCAAAGGTCAGCCATTGGATCTCAATGACGATGCTGATTAAAATATAGACGCCCAGCACGACCCAGCGGTACTTGTAAACCTTGAAATCTTGATCCGGCATGGGAGGCCCTCGTTCAATTCTTATGGCGGACGGGCTTAAGGAGGAGGTCCTGGAAGTCGAAGCTGAAATCCGTCTCGGGTGAAAACGCTTCCATTTTAGCTTGCTCGATCGTCCCGTCGGGTTTCAGGGCGAACGTCACATAAGCGTCGGCCCGAAGCTCCCGGTCCCGCCACTCGACGATGAACGTATCATACTGCCAATGCTCCAGGTCGCCAACAAGAGACGGCGTCTTCGTGAAGCGCATGATGAGACGGCCGTTCTCAGACAAGATTTCAATATCGCCGTACCAGCCGTCATTATATGTCCCGGCATACCGCTCGAGCGGAAGCGACGGTTTCGAAGAAGCGTTGCGGGTTGCCGACGCCTTTTGGCCGGACTCGGCGTATTCCGCTTGCCGACGCGCAATGACTTTGAGATAGGCGTCGACCCAATCCACCGGCGCTGCTCCCAAATAATGGTCCAGGATCCGGTTCGAAACGGAATTGAACGCTGCTCCCGACTCCTGGTTTGTGAGGACGACAACTCCCAGCCCGATCTCCGGGATCATGGTCACTTGGGAAAGATAGCCTGGAAGTCCACCGGTATGCGTGACAACTTTCTTGCCGCGATAGTCATGAACCTCGAAGCCGAGGGCATAGCCCCGGAAGTTCATCCGCTGGGCCGCCAGCTCGGCCGGCGGTTCGTCGGATGGCATGGGGGTTACCAGCGTCGTCAGCTGGCGGTAGGATCCCTCTGAAAAAAGCCGCGTTCCATCGGCCAGGAGCCCGTGGTTGAGCTGGACGATCAGCCATTTGGCTATATCTTCGGCGCTTGAGCAAATCCCCCCTGCGGGATTCGTGTTATCGCTCTCGAACGGCCTTACGGGCCGGACGACGCCTTCGATGGAGGCATGGGGAATCGCGACGTTCCCTCCTCCGGCCACCGCGCCGTGGCGGACCTGGCTCCCGGTCATCCCGACCTTCTTCAGGATGCGTTCAGAGACGAAGTCCTCCCAAACCTTGCCGCTGACCGCCTCGATGACCTCTCCGGCAATCAGGTAAAGGACATTGTCATAAGCGTAGGCGCTGCGGAAGCTTGTGGCCGGCGGGATGAAACGGATGCGCCTGGCGATCTCTTTACGGTTATAGGTCGATTCGGGCCACCAAAGGAGGTCACCCGCCCCTAATCCGAGGCCGCTCCGGTGGACCAGGAGGTCTCGTACCGTGAGCTCCCGGGTCACAAACGGATCCCACATCTGGAACCAGGGCAGGTAGCTTATGACCGGAGCGTCCCATTCAAGTTTGCCCTCCTCGACCAGGAGGGCAAGGGCTGTCGCCGTGAACGCTTTGGTGTTGGAAGCGATGCCGAATAGTGTTTGTCCATCCACGGGCGTGGGCTCGCCGAGCTTACGGACGCCATAGCCTTTGGCCACGACAACCTTCCCGTCCTTCACGATGGCCAGCCCGATGCCCGGAACCTCAAACGCCTTCATGACCCGGGCAAGATAGGCATCCAGGTCCGGCGGCACCGCAACCGGGGACTTAGCCGGAACGCCGGCCAGAAACGTCGAACAAACGAGAAGAGCGACGGCAAGAATTTGGCTTCTCCGAGAAGGGGATCCTGAAATAGACATATAAAACCTCCCATAAGATATGATTTCGTCCGAAATCTTATTTCAGCAAGGGGGCAAAGTCAACTTGACAAGGCACGAAACCGCGCCCTTTGACCAAGGGGGGATACCCCCCCTTCTATCCTTCAACCTCGACGAGCGGTTCCGTGAGACAACCGGCCTCTGCCTCCTTCAAGTCCGCAAGGTCATCGAGAAGACGACTATGCCCAGACGACGGGTATCGCCATTATGAGAGATTTCATCGGGGACAAATACGGGTGAGTCAATCTGTATTCGATAAAGCCGGCCCGGGACGAAATCGAAGACGGCATCGAATTCAAGTCTGGCACCCTTGCAACCGTAAAAGGCAAAAGCCTTTGACACCCGGAAATCGTCCATCCGTTCGTCATAAACGGCTACGGCCAATTCCAGCGGGACTGCCTCTTCGAAAGGCGAGAGGAAAGACAGCTTAAGGCTTTGCGCCACGATGCGGCTGTAAACATAGGCCCAGGCCCTCCCCTTCGTCCATCTCCCGCCGAGGCCCGATAATCCAGGCTCAAACTCCCAGAAACCCCGGCCGAATCGGTCGACGTCCTGGGCGTTTGAAAAGATCGGAGTCGTGTCAAAAATGAAGACGTTCCCTTTGCACCGCCGGCAGACCTTCTCGGTCATCGCGTTCTTTCGTACGGCCGACCGCTTTTCCGAGCCGAGCGCCTCCCCCGCCGGCATCAAGTCGATGCTGCCGATGGCCATCTCGGCCTCATAATCGAGGCAGCACAGGACATACTCGCCGTTGGCCAGCAGGCCGAGGTTGTCGGCCATAACGCAGGTCCTCGGCTCCTCGCGCTCCTCGACATAGACAAAGGTCCCGGCCGGCAGAGCGGCTTTAAGGAAATCCCGGTCGCGCGTCCAGAGTTCAAGCGACTTAAAAACGAGGAAAACGTTGGGCAGAGCCATGTATCCCCAGAAGACCTCATCCTTGAGGCGATGGAAATCCGGCGGCAGGGAAGTTCGGTCGAGAGCGATCTTCGTCCCAATGTGCTCCTTGTACTTCTCGAGCGCCGCTGCCCGCTCCGGTCTATAAGCCTCCGGGTACTTCTTTTCAAGGACTGCAGCCAGCCGCTCCAGCCGCTTGAGCATTCGGGCTATCCAGCGACGCTCCGCTCCTCCGCTTGGGAAATTGGCCCAGAGATTGAACCCGCGTCCCGCCTGGACCGTCGGATCATGGGAGAGGACGAAGTTCGAAGCCACGTGGACTTCGAGCCGGACGGAGCTGCGGGTTCGGAACTTATCTTCGATGACCTGAAAGACCGTCCCATAGAACTCCTTGAACGGAAGACGATTATAGCCGCGCATTCTATAGGAGCGCTTGCTGACCGTTTGCAGGCTGAGGGCAAGGGTTAAATTGGGGTGACGGAGGAGCCTAAGCCGGACGTCCGGATCGCCCAGGAGAGAAACGTTGGTGATCAGTGTCACGGGATGACCTTCGGCCTCCAGCAAGTCCAGGACTTCATAGATTTTCTTGCTGAGAAGAGGCTCGCCAAGGACATTAAGGAGGACGGGAGTTCGGAGGTTGAGGGCATGAATCTCGTCGAGGAACTTTCGTAGCCGCGCCTCTGAAAGATTCTCCTTCGGCCGGCGCAGGACATCGGACGGGCAGAACGAGCAATGCATGTTGCAGTGGCTCGTGAGCTCCAGAAAGAGTGTCCGGGGCGGATCGAAAGGGCTTATAGCCATGGCGTTTAATACGGGCGGCACCGCCCGGCAACAGATGATATCCTTCCATAAAAAGAGAAGTCAAGGCGCGGATTCGAGCCTAAGGAACGCCGCGTTGAATTCTCCCAAGAGTCATGTTATAAGCAAGCCATGAGCGCCGAGGATAGAACGCTTCTCGTCGTCAATCCCGTTTGCGGCCATGGACGCGGACTGAAATCCTTCCGCCGGCTCGAAGCCCGGATCCTGGCCGAGTTTCCCGGAATAGAAGTCCGCATCTCCGAATACCCCGGCCAGGCCACCGAAATCGGCAGCCGGGCGGTCGAGGAGGGCTTCGCCCGGGTGATCTGCCTCGGCGGCGACGGCACGCCCTTCGAGGTCGTTAACGGCATCTATGCCAAGGGTCGGCCGCTCCGCAGGCCGGAGATCGGAATCGTCCCGGCCGGCACCGGCAATTCTTTCCTGAGGGATTTCGACACTCTTACGGCCGACCAGGCGCTCGACAACATCGTGGCCGGGCGCCGCCATGCCGTTGACGTAGTGGAATTTTGGTATCAGCAGAACGGGAGGACCGAACACCGATTCTCCTTGAACCTCTTGGGGGTCGGGCTCATCGCCGACATCCTTAAATTAGCCAACGAACGGCTGAAGATCCTGGGCTCGCTCGGCTACAGTTTGGCTGTCCTTCTTAGGCTGGCCAAAGGCATGGACAACCGCATGGATATCGAAGCCGATGGCAAAAAGTGGACCATCCGCGATAGCGCCATGGTTATTTCCAATTCAAAATTCACCGGCGGCCAAATGAAAATCGCCCCGGACGCCGACCCATCGGATGGGCGGGCCGATTTGGTGATCTTCCGCGAGGTCAACCGTCGCGAGATCATCGATATCTTCCGCAAGGTGTTTTCCGGGACACACACGGGCCATCCAAAGGTGGACGTCGTCAAGGCCGCCGAGATCTCCATCGACGCCGATCCGCCTCAGCTCCTGATGGCCGACGGCGAGCTCCTCGGCATGACTCCCCTACGGCTAAAGGTGCGGCCCCGGGAACTGACTATCCTGGCATGAAGAGAGCCTTTGAACGCCTGCGGTCGTTCGCTATTTGGGTGATCGCTCTGCCCGTTTTCGCCACGAGCTGTTTAACAATTTTGCTGGTCGCCCTTTTTTACCGCGGCCGGCGCCTGGAAGGCTTGATCAAAGCATGCTGCCTGTCCGTGCTTTTCGTGAGCGGTATTCGTATCAGAGTGCGAGGACAGGAGAATTTCGAAGCGGGCCGCCGCTACGTCGTCATGATGAACCACGTCAATATTTTAGACCCGCTCGTTTTTTATGCTGCATTCCCCGGTCTGGCCCGGGGGATCGAGGAGGAGAGCCATTTTCGCTGGCCGCTCTATGGGGCGGTTCTCCGCCGCCTGGGCATGGTCCCGATCGATCGCAAGAACAGTCTGAAGGCAAGAGAGAGCATTAAGCTGGCCGCGGACCTCGTCCGCAGCCGCAAGGATTATTCCATAGCTATCTTGCCCGAGGGAACGCGCACCCTGGACGGGAAACTCGGGCCTTTCAAGCGGGGCGGGTTCCACCTGGCCCTGGAAACGGGGCTGGACATCCTGCCGATCGTCCAGAAAGGCGGCTACAGGATCATTCACAAGGGAAGTCTTCTCATCCGCCCCGGCCGGGTTGATCTGGTTATCGAACCCGCGGTCTCTGTTGCCGGTCTCTGCAAGGAAGACATCGGAAAGCTCGCGGACCGCGTCAGGGCCGTTTTTTTACATGTTCTAGTGGAAAGTGAGAACGGACTAGGGACTGCATGAAAGGAAAATCCATGAAACATCGAGCTTCTTTTGCGGTAGCCGCATCTGCCGTTCTATTCCTTACGATCGCTCATCATCCATCCGCCCAACAACGGACGAAAACGCCTGATTGGACGCCATGGCGGTATTTGCTCGGCGAATGGGTCGGCGAGGGCGGCGGCGAACCGGGCCAGGGCGCCGGAGGCTCCACATTCACGTTAGACCTTCAGGACACCATCCTGGTCCGAAAAAACCTGGCCGAATACCCGGCGACCGCGGACCGGCCGGCCATGCGGCATCATGATCTCATGATCATCTATCAGCAATCAGGATCGACGGGAGCCATTTATTTCGATAACGAAGGCCACGTCATCGAATACGCGGCAAGCGTCTCCTCCGACGGCGCGACCTGGACCTTTCTCAGCGAACCGAAGATCGACGCCCCTCGCTTTCGATTGGTCTACACGAAAGAGACGGCAGACTCGGTCAGGCTTGATTTCGATATCGCGCCGCCCGGGAAGCCCGACACGTTCTCACCCTATATCCAATCCAAGATGCGGAGAAAGTAGCCACGGCTCCGATGCGCTTAAAAAACCTCATTTCCTGACAAAGACGATGTGGCCGGCGCGGCCGACGCTGAGCTCGAAACCCATGACTTTGTTCCCCTTGCGGACGAATTCGATGTTGAAGTATTCAAGGTTGAATTTATCCGGCGCCTTGGCAACGAGCGGCTCTTTCGGGGCATTCCTGAATTTAACGACCAGGCCGTCCTTTTCCACGACAAGACGATACTCCGCGCCGAGAAGTTCTTCGCTCTTGTACAGGCCCGCGAATTCCTGTAACTTGGCAGGGGTCATGGGTGCCAGTGGAGCGGCCTTGGTCAGTTTGTACGTTTCATCTTTGCCGACTCGAGCCGTTACCTGGATCGCCTTCCCCTTGGCAAGAGGGGGGAATTCCAGGCTGATTTCCTCCGGCGCGTCGATCGCCATGAACGTCGCGGGGCTTACAGGCGCGAACTGGATCGGCTTCCCCCAGCCGTCCATTTCCAGCTTGTCCTCTTTGACAGAAAAAGAAATCCACATCCCAAACTTATCGTCCTGGTAGTTTCCCGCTTTGGCTTCGAGTTCCTGGGGAGAAAGCTTGATGGGCTCGGGCTTTTTTATCTCGGCCTTGGGGGCTTCTTTAAGCAAATCGGCTAGATAGATATCGGCCACCTTGAAGCAAAGGCCCGAGGGGTTTATAGAGCCCAGGTTGGCCAGGCAGATGACCGAAAACTTCTGGTCGGGGAAGCGGACGAAGCCCGCCCGGAATCCGGCCCAGGCGCCGCCGTGTTCGACGACCTTGAGTCCTTTGTATTCAGTAACGACCAAGCCGAAGGCATAATCAAGTTTTTTACCGTTATTGAGGATGCCCACCGTGTGGAGCAAGTCCATCAGGTCCTTGCCCAGCTTGTTGCTATAGAACGCCTGGTCCCAAAGATAGAGGTCCTCAACGGAGGTGTAAACGTTGCCGTCGCCGGTCTCATCCCAGTTGCTCATATCGAGCTTGTAGCCCTTGTCGGTTTTGTCGTAGCCGCTGGCCCTCTCCTTGATGATCTGGGTGTGGTCGTCCTGGAATATCGTGTGCCGCATGCCCAGGGGTTTGAAGATCCGCTCCTGGGCGAATTCATTCAGGCTCTTGCCGCTCACCCGCTCGACGATCTGCCCCAGCAAGAAAAAGCCGGTGTTTGTGTAGGAATATTCTTCTCCCGGCAAATAATTCAGCCTCTTCTGCCTGGAGATGACCTCAAGGGATTCTTCGACCGTGGGAGAATCGGACTCCGGCCTGAACCCGGAAAGCTCTAGGAGGGCATTGTAGTCGCGGAGGCCGCTCGTGTGGTGGAGGAGGTGGTCGACGGTGATCGTCCGTTCGTAGCGGGGAAGCTCCGGAATATATTTGCGGACGTCGTCGGCCAGTGAGACTTTCCCGTCTCTGATCAACATGGCTACACAGGTGGCCGTAAATTGTTTGGAGGTCGAACCGATGTCAAAGATCTTGTTGGGCGTCATGGCCAGCCCGTCCTCGATCTTCGCCATGCCGTAGCCGCGCTCGTAGATGATCTGGCCATCCTTGATAACGGCCAGGGCGCAACCAGGGCTGACCGTCGTGTCCCATTCGGCAAAGAGCTTATCGACTTGGTCCGTCTTTTCGTCGGCGGCGAGCGATCCGATGAGGAACGCAAGAACGGCAACCGCCAAAAAGACTCCGGCGACGCGAATTCCTTTTTTCATGAAAACCTCCTTGAAAATGGGAAAGGGGGAGAAGGCTGCCTCTCCCCCCTCTTCCTTTTTTAAGATCAGAAGTAGAACTTCATCCCGACCCGGAAATACCTCGGTTCGCAGGCCGTCAGGGCTTTACCATACGTGCTTAAGGTGACCCTGGATTCCACCGAGGTCTCTACTCCGCGGTTGAAAATATTGAACGCGTCAAAAATCAAGCTGAGCTTCATTTTTGGACTGAAGGCGAAGACTTTTTCCGCCCTGATATCAAAAGCGATCTGGGCCGGAAGCCTTTTCGATCCCCTGGATGTGACATTGACGTTGGGGCTCCCTGAGATGGAGGTAGCTCTCACGTACGGCGTCCAGTTCCAGCCGCTCTGATAAGAGAACCTCGGCGTTATGACAATGTCAAGGGGCAGAACGAGCGTCCCATACAGGTTGACGGAGTGGGGAGCGTCATAGGGCAGATAACCGTAAGCGTTGATCTGTCTGTTGGGAGTTTCATAGAAGACCCCTCCCCACGCTGCCGTGGTCGTATTCGTATGGTTTCCCTTGGTCTGGCTGTAAGTGTAGTCGAAGTGCATCATCCAGTTGTTGGAGAGCCTTTTGTTGATGGAGAACGTGATCCCCTTGTAGGTGTTCTTGGGCGTAATGATCACGGAGCCATATTCCCCGGCCCTGGGGTTGCCGATGACGAATTGGCCAGCTGGGGACGACTCGCTCTCTTCATAGAGCATAATGGTTTGCTGGTTGCCATTTTCATCCCTGTACGTATAGGGGAACTGCACCCAGGTGGCCGTGGCGTTCATCCTGGCAATGAAATCCTTGTAGACGCGATACATGAACGTCACGCCGACGGCGATGTCCGTGAACATTGTCCGTTCCAGGCCGATCGTAATCTGGTCCGAATAAGGGATGCGAATGCTGGGCGCCATCGCCGTGTTGGCGGAATAGGGCAATCTCCAGACCTCGATCTTCTGGCCGTCGGGAAGGACGTCATACATGACCCAATCCTGATAGCCGGGGTCGGCGCCGTTATAGAAATACGTTTTAAAGGACTCATGGAAACGGCCATAATGGGCCTTGAGGGCCGTCGTGTGGTCCCCAAAGATGTCAAAGGTGAGGCCGAACCGGCCTTCCCATGAACTCTTGGGCTTGAAAAAGGCTTCATCACCATAGTTGGGGAGATATCCTCTCTGCATGCTCCAGCGGAGGCCTGGGTTGATGGTCAGCCGGTCGCTGATCTTCCAGGAATCCTGGACGAAAGCGGACACCCTCCAACCATGGGCTTTCAGATCATAGCCGTAAGAATAAGCGTAGGTATGGTATTTGTAATCGTAATAGCTATAGACGTTATCCGAATAATTGAACCCTCCCGGGTAGCCGGACGCGACGTTATCGAATCCGTTAAGGTATTCGACTCCAACTTTAAAATCGTGGGAGCCCTTGATGAAATCCTCGGCGTGATGGGAAATGGAGGCGCTGCCCGTGAAATGACTCGATGCGGAGTCTCCCCAATAGCCATAATTGCCGCTGTACATCCCCGTCAGGTAATCATAACGCTGAGGAACGTCTTTCCCCTGATTGGGTCTCTGATCATACAAGCTGTAATAGTAGCCCAGCTTGACCTCGGCGAATGTGTTTTCCGAAAACGTCTGGAGCAAGTTGAACGACATCGGCATGCCGGGACCGACGTCGTAGTAAGTCGCCTCGATGGGCCTATCGACGCCCAAACCCCTGTTGAAGACCTGAAAGTATTCGTATTCGACAAAGGCCGAGAGCCGCGTATTCTTTCCGGCCTGATAGGTCAGCTTGCCGAACGCCTTAGGGATTTGTTCCGACTCCCTTTCCTCGAAGACGACACCGCCCCCCATGATCTCGGTATCACCCTGGATGAAGCCTCCGGAGACGTAGAACCAAAGTTTGTCCTTGATAATGGGGCCGCCGAGCCCGAAATGGGTATCAAAATAGAGGGTGCGGGGAGGCGTCGTGAAGAGGGAGAACTTCGGGTCGCCAGCGCTAAAGTTTTTCTGGTTCCAGTTCAGGGGAGAATAGGAGGTCGCGACCAGGCCTTCAAACGTATTTCCGCCGCTTTTGGTAATCAAGTTGAGGACGGCGCCGGTAAAGTTACCGTATTCGGCGTTGGCCCCCGACCCCGATACCTGAGCCTCCTCGAGGATGTTCATGTCAGGATATTGCCAGTCGGCTCCGGACCCAACATAAGTTAGAAGGCTCTGGCCGTCTAATTGCCATTGGTTGCTGACTCTGGACGGCGCGCCCATGGCGCTGTCGTCCTTTATGCCCGGCGCCAAGTTGATGAGCGACGTCGAATTCTTATAGCGCATCTCCTCGCCGATCGTCTCGATCATCTGTTTGTCGAGGTTGGTCGCGTTCATCTGGGAATCCTTGACGTCGATGAGGGGTGTCGTGCCCGTGACCGTCACTTCCTCCTCCAGCTTGCCGATCCTTAGAACAAGGTCGACGGTGATCGTTTGACCTACGAAGATTTGGATGTCTCCCCTCTTGGCGGTCATGAAACCCGCGATCGAAGCTTCAAGAATATAGACGCCGCGAGGAAGGGCCACGAATCTGAACCTGCCCTCTGCCGTAGCGGCCTTGCTTTGAGCGCCTCCGATGAGGTCCGGAGAGGATAATTTGATCTGGGCACCGGGAAGAGGATTCCCCTCTTCATCGATGACCTTTCCTTCAATGGACCCTGTCGTTCCGCTCTGGGCATAAGACATGCCGGAAACCAGGCCAAAAACACAAAGAGCGGCCAACAGGAAGAATAATATCCTTTTCATGAATTCCTCCTTTCATCCTGAGCCTGAACAGACCCTTGATTCAATCCCCTCAGTTGTCCCCATTCGTCCCCAGTATAAAACTCCCTGTTTTGATTCACCTCCTTAAGTTCGGTCCTGGGCAATTTATAAAATATATTTTATAAATATTCAAGCAATTTATATGCCGGTTCAATGCGTTTTTTTTCAACATTTTATCTGCATAGATACTAAGGGCTTGAGTTCATTTCGAATCAAAAAACTACGAGACTTATTTTAAAACGTTTCAATGAGTTGAATTTTGTCCAAATTTCTGGTTATTTTTTCCTTCATGTTTTTATTTGAACTCTTTCGCCCCAAAATTGCCGATAGGGTTCTTTCTCATCAAGGGATGGCTCCGATTTCGATGAGGCTAGGAATTTCAGGGACACGATACCAATTCCAGAGAATTGGTTCATGTCCCGAAATTCCGACCTGTGTTCTATCGGCAATTCTGGGTTTCGCTGAAGCTCTATTAATTATTGAAGATTTATGGTAATCTATTTTTTTTAAAATTTCTTAGGATAAGGTGATACATCATGTTTAAAATTGCGGTAAGAATTCTGTTAGTTAGCTTCTTAGCAGTTCTTTGCCTCCCGGCCTTAGGAGTCGGCCAGCAAACTGAAGAGGATATGGCCCAGTTCTCCGGAAGAGTCACGGATATGGAGAAAAAGCCCCTCGCTCAAGTCGAGATTCAGCTCAAACATCTGGGGACAGGACAAACGCTTTCGACCAAAACGAATAAGAAAGGCGAATTTACGTTCCGGAAACTTTTTCCCGGAAAATACGCCCTGACCTCCCTCCTGGAGGGTTTTAAAAGCATCTATCAAGAAGTGGAGCTGGAAGCGGGCGACTCCCGGGCGATCGCCATTGAACTTGGCAAAGCGCTGAGCGAAGAACAGAAGAACCGACAGGACGCCCTGGCCTCATTTCAAAATGGAGTGAGCCTGGCCCAGGAGAACAAGATCGACGAGGCCGTTGTGGCATTCCAGAAGGCGGCCGAGCTCAAGCCGGACTTCGCCGAAGCTTATATTAACCTAGGACTCCTATTCTTCCGGCAGGACAAAACCGACGAGGCGGAGAAAGCCCTCCTCAAGGCCCTCGAGCTCAAACCCGAAGATGCGAAAATCAAGGCCGCTCTGGGCAACGTCTATTTCGAGAAAGCCAAAGCCTTGCTCCAGGCGGACAAGGTCGACGAGGCCTTGGAGCTCCTCAAGCTTGCTTACGGCTACAATCCGAACGATCCCTATACGAATTATCTGTTGGGTTACGCGTATTCGCAAAAAGGCATGAAAGAGGAAGCCATCAAGTCATTTGAGGCCTTCCTCCAGCTCGAACCGAACGCGCCCCAGGCAGCCCAGGTCAAGGAGATCATCGAGAACCTTAAAAAATAAAAATAATGCCCGCCAAACGCGACCTGGAGAGGAATTCGGTTGGCAAAGGACGTTCTATAGGCCGATCCATTCTCTGGGCCGCCGGTGTCGCGGCTGCCGGGTTTCTGATTTATCTCGGGCTGAACAAGGGCTTTTTCAAGAAAAACCTGGGGAAGTTCCCGGAAGCGAACATTCTCCTTATCACCATGGACACGACGCGGGCCGACCGCATCGGGTGCTATGGCTATGCGAACATCCGAACGCCGAACATCGACGGACTGGCTGCGGATGGGGTCCTATTCAAGAATGCGACGGCCCAAGCCCCACTGACCCTGCCTTCCCATTCATCGATCTTCACGGGCACATATCCCTTCATTCACGGTGTCAAGGACAACGGCGGCTTCTACCTGGAACCCGAATACACGACTCTGGCCGAGCTCCTGAAGTCAAACGGCTGGGCGACGAGTGCGTTCGTCGGCGCCTTCGTCCTCGATTCCCGCTGGGGCCTCAACCAGGGTTTCGATTATTATTTCGATAATTTCGATTTCGCCAAATACAAAAAAATCAGCCTCGATTCCGTCCAGCGTGAGGGGGGCGAGGTCGCCAAGGCCTTTTTCGATTGGTTCAAAACGAACGGGGACCGCCGCTTCTTTAGCTGGATTCATTTCTATGATCCCCACACCCCATATGAGCCCCCCGAGCCCTTTAAAAGCGAATATTCAGGACGGCCGTGGGGACTATACGACGGCGAGATCGCTTACGTGGATTCCCACATCGGAAAGATCCTGGAAAGTCTCCGAGAAAAAGGCCTTCTAGAGAAAACCATCATCATCATCGCCGGCGACCACGGGGAAAGCTTGGGGGAACACGGCGAAAGTTCCCATGCTTTTTTCGTCTACGACTCCACGACATCCGTCCCCTTGATCATGAAGATCCCTGCCTCGAATCTTAAGGGCAAGGTTATCGATGCCCAAGTCGAGAACGTAGACATCATGCCCACTCTCCTCGACCTCCTGGGGATTGCCGTTCCCAAGGAGGTCCAGGGAAGGAGCCTGGTCCCCCTCCTAACCGGCGCCCGAGCCGAGTCCGAGCGGATGGCCTATAGCGAAAGCTATTACCCCCGATACCATTATGGGTGGAGCGATCTCAAGAGTCTCCGGACGGTCACCTATAAATATATCCAGGCCCCGCGGCCGGAGCTTTACGATCTCGTCCGGGATCCTATGGAAAAGACCAATATCTACGGCCAAAACCGCTCCCAGCTGGAGAGGTTTATCGAAGAAATGAAGAGACTTCAGGAAAGATCACCTGTCCAGGGGAAAGAGGAGAAGGCGCCCCGGCAACTGGATAATGACACCCTGGAAAAATTGAAGGCCTTGGGCTACGTCGGCGGGTTCACATCGAGGGCTAAACTCGATAAGTCAGAGGGCCTCTCCGACCCCAAGGATAAAATCCATCTCTACAATAAAATCAAGCAGGCCGAGGGCGAATCGGCCGACCGCGAATACGATGACGCCTTAAGAAAACTCGCCGAGGTTATCGATGAGGACCCAGGGATCATGGAGGCCCGTCAGGTCAGGGGAAACATCTATTTGGAGCTCGATCGCCCCGAAGAGGCGGTCGAGGAGTGCCGAGCGGCGTTAGAGATCGACCCCGAGTATGGAGCGGCGATCTTCACCATGGCCCAGGCTTACAGGAAACTCAAGAAGCCGGACGAAGCAGCCGCCGGCTTCCGGCGCCTCCTCCAGCTCGATCCCAAGGATCCGAAACCCCATGTCAACCTCGGGGAGATTTCTCTGGTTCTCCGGGATTTCGACACGGCCATCTCCCATCTCGAGAAGGCGATCGCCATAGATCCGGAACACAGCGCCGTCGCCCATAATCTCCTGGGCTCCGCCTATCTTGAAAAGAAGATGTTGGAGCCGGCGGAACGGGAGATCCATAAGTCCCTGGAGATGCGGCCCCAGATTCCCGACGCCCATTACAACCTGGGCCTTCTTTATGAGGAGAAGGGCGATCTCCAAAGAGCCGCGGAGGAATACCGGAAAGAGATCGAGATCCACCCCGCCGCCTATCCCGCTTATTTCAACCTGGCTCTCCTCTGCGGCAAGTCCGGCGACCGGCAGGGCGAATTCGAAAACTTCAAGGAAGCCGTCAAGGCCAATCCTCAATTTGCGGAGGGATGCCTTTTCCTGGCCAAGGCCTATCTCGATCGAAACGAGAACTTTGACGAGGCCATCCGCCTCGCCCGCAAGGGACTGGAATTGGATCCCGAAGCGGAATCGGCCCCCTTGGGCCATTATGTCCTAGCCGATATCTTCAACCGCTCGGGGCGAATGTCCGAGTATCAGGCGGAGCTGGAAAAAGGCCGAACCCTCGAGGCCAGAATCAAGAAAAAATAAGGATCCGTGGGGCCGGCCCCAAAGGCCTCAGTTCAGACTCTTGAGGATTTCCTTGGCCACCGTGGCGTTCGGGTTGCCTGGATCGAGTTCTAAAAACTTCTGAAGGAGGGTCTTGGCCCGACCCGATTCCCCGCTGCCCAGGAGGAGGATCGCGAGCTGATAATACCCTTCGGAGTAGTATGGGTCGACGGTCAGGAGCTTTTCGAAGGCTTCCCGGGCCTCTTCCTTTTTCCCCGTGTTGACGAGACAAACGCCGTAGTTGTAAAAGGTTTCGGGGTCGCGATCCTTGAGCTCAACCGCCTTCCTGTAAAACTCCGAGGCCTTGTCGAAGCTACCCCTTTTGGCCAGGATAATGCCCGAACGGGTCAGGGGCAAAACAAAGTCTGCCTTGAGTTCGATCGCTTTCGAATAATCTTCGAGGGCCTGATCGCTTTTGCCGGACCTTTCGAACCCGTACCCCCGGTAATAATAGAGGACTGCCTCGGAAGGGGCCTTGGCTATGGCTTCGGTGAACTTGACGATGGCCTCCTCAAATTTCCCAGCCGAGAGGAGCTCGGAACCCCCGCTAACGACCTTCCCCAGGGAAATCCCTCCCGGAGCTGCCCCGCTCCCGGGCTCCATCCGGACGTCCATCGGAGTCGCCTGTCCGGGGACGGCTCTGACCGACCCGGACTGGGGTATGTATCCCTCTTTCT
Organism: uncultured Eubacteriales bacterium; assembly: GCA_964544265.1. GTDB lineage: Bacteria > Acidobacteriota > Aminicenantia > Aminicenantales > Saccharicenantaceae > JALHVH01. The sequence continues at coordinate 5,116 of CAZJBD010000005.1, read as the reverse complement.
CGAAGGTCAGGTTGTAGGAACCCGGAACGAGGCCGCTCTTGTAAAAATGGCCTTTCTTGTCGGAAACGAGCGTATAGGTCATAGATTCGGACTTCGAATAGATTATGGTGATCTTGACGCCTTCCAGGAGCGCGCCGGTTGACGCGTCCTTGACCAGCCCATCCACGGTCCCTGTGATCTCGCTCCTTAGGGGCAGCCTGAAAAATGCCGCTCCGATGGCCAGCGCGACTATGCAGATCTTGTTTATCCTGATCATGAGGGCTCCTTTTTTTCGAGAGCATCGGCCCGTTCCCAATAGGTTTTGGCCTTCTCCTTGTCCCCCAGCGAAAAATAGATAGCTCCCAGCGTCCTATTGTTCTCCGGGGTGTCTCCGTACTTCCGGACTTCCTCGAAATAGACAGCCGCCCGGTCCAGCTTCTTGAGTTCGAGGCATGAATTTCCAAGCAGAAGCAGGACCGGATAGGTCTTTTCAACGCCGTTCTTTTCAAGAAGCTCCAAGACCCCGGCATAATCTTTCGTCAGATATAAGGCTCGGGCAATGACTGGAATCGAAGCGGAGTTCCAGAGCCGTTCGGGAAGGCTCCGGAATCGTTCAAGGGCTCGGGCAGCATCGCCCGCGTTCAGATATTCTTGGCCGAGGATGAACCGGTAATCGTCTCTCGAAGACAGCGGCTCGACGCTTTCGAATTCGATGGGTTTGGGAATATCGAAGGATAGAATGGATACGGTCTTTCGGACAATCCCCTCTCCTTCCCTATCTACAACGAAGTCATAATTTCCCGGCCGAACGTCCTTGAGGGGCAGGCGAAAAATAAAAAGGCTTCCCCGTTGGAAGGCGGCCTTGATCTCCACGGCCTCGTGCCCCTTGTCCCTGGGAACGAGGACGACCCGAGGGACTTTGTCCGAAATGAGGATGGCTTCAAGGTTTTCTCCCGGGCCATAGATGGCCCGCGGATCTGAGAGGACCTTGTAATCCCCTAGACTCAAAGGAACGAAAAATCCCGCGTTTTTCTCCTTGACTTCATAACCCAGGACGGCCGGCACGGCCCCGCGCCCCGTCAGGATCCGCTCCCCGTGGACCGAAAATTCCTCCGTGGTTTTATTGGTGAAGGTCAGGCTGGCGTCGAAATCGCCTTCGATGATCGGGGCCAGGTCATTGAAGATGAATTTTCGTTCTTCCATGGCCCTCTTTTTTGCCTCGTCAAGCCTCAAGTGGATCTCTTTCTCCCTCTGGTAGATTGTTCTCCCAGCCGCGTCTTCGACCCTTAAATGGAAGACCAGGTGAGCCGTCTGGTATCCGTCCGGATTTTTCACGGTCCGAACGACGTCCGGCAGGAGCGAATAATTCAGAAAGCGGATGCCGTCCTGTTCGGTCAGCCAGAAGGCCGCCTTGGCGGCTATTTCTTTGGCCGAATAGCTGACCTCGACCGTCCCAGCGACAGCCGAGAAGTTCCGAAGATAACCCTTCTCGGCCTCTTTTTCTGGCAAATTGTGGATCTGGGCGATGACATTGGCCGAAGAATTGGGGGTTCCGGCGAAGACTGCGTTCGCCTCCTCCGGAATAACGGAAAGGGACGCCCTGGCCAATTCGGGAAAGCTCGAGCTGATGATCCGGTAAGCCTGGGCCTTGCTGACGCTCCCTCGCATATAACTCGTGGATAGGATCTCCAGGTTGGAATTGAGTCCTGGATAGAAAAGAACATAATCCCCGATGTTGTCTTTCCGATAGAAGAGAAGGTAGAGCATGGGGGGCAACCCCCTCCCGCCTTCGTTCTGGTAGAGCCAGAGCTCGCAATCGACGACCTTTTCCGAGCCCGAGTGGTTCTGAACCTCTTTAGGTTTTCCGAGGAGGACATAGATCCGGCCTCGATCCGTCCGGGGTCCGCCGTAATGGGCTTCGGCGTACCCTTTCCGGGCGTAATATTCGATCAGGTATTCGTTCTGGGGGGTTCCGGGGATCGTATCCCTGGCTTTCCAGAACATCTGCTGGAACCTCTTCCGGTCCTCTTCGGTCTGCAGGCTCTTGAAGACCGCGAGCTCTCTCTTGGTCATGATCGGTCCGACCTCATCAAGCCAGGTCTTCCATTCCCGGGTCAGGAGCTGGGACGAAGCGGGAGGGCCGTTAAGGAACAGCGATGAAAAAAGGAGGGAAATGAAGAGCCTTCTCCAGGTCATACCAAATCCCGGTTCAGGTAGATTTTTTTGACGTACGGCGATGTCATGGCGGCAAGCATGGCCCCGTAATCCAGGTCGAATTTGACCTCGTCACCGACCTGGAGCTGGGCCGTGTTGGCGACGGCGATCAAATGATCGCTCGAGGCGCCGAGGATCTCGATGTCGACACGCGGGTAGAGCTGGGTGTAAAGGACGTCCTGGCGGCCGATGTTGAGAATGAGGCGTCTGCCGATGCCGCGGTCTTCGAACTTTGGGATGCTGCCGAACGCATCGAGACCGATCTCCCCCCAGGGAATGGAGGGTTTGATCTTGGATTCGATGACCTGGGCGACCAGCGTGAAGGCGTCGTAATGGAGCCCAGGGATACCCTTTTCCTCCAGGTCCCTTCCTCCGAGAAGGAATGAATCGCCCAGCCGGACGTTGTTGACCCGGCTGACCCGGTCAACGTTTTTGAGCCAGGAATAGACCGTCGAGCAGCCGGCAGAAACGTATTCCAGCTCGATATGAAATTTTTTTTCTATCTCCAGAGCAAGGGAAGAAAGCTCCTCCATGTTTTTTGCGTCCGGTTTGACTCCCCCGAAGCAGGCCAGGTTCGCCCCGATGCCGGCAAGGCGGATGCCCGGCAGGGGAAGGACTTCTTTGACCATATCCTCGAGGTCTCCGGGCATGATTCCTTCCCTCAGATCTCCGAGCTCAACCATCAGGATGACTCCGTGGCGAGCGCCGCAGCGGACCGCCGCGGCGGAAAGCTCCCGAACGACCTTCGCTTCCGAATTGAGACTGATCGAACAGTTCCGGACGACGGATTCCGCCTCCCCGAGAGTCGGCAAGCGCAGGAGGATAAAAGTCGCTCGAATGCCCGCCTCCTGCATCTTCTTGAGATTGGCGATCCTTGAATCGCCCAGGATAGAAATCCCGTTTTTCAGATAGACTTCGGCGACGATGGGGTCTCCGCAAACCCCTTTGGTAACCCCCGCGATCTTCAAACCCTTAGCCCCATATAACTTGATGACCTCCCGGACGTTGTGGCCAATCTTGGCCAGGTCGATCTCCAGTCTGGGCGTTTGCATGTTCGCCAACCCGCTCCGCCTATTTTTTCCCCGGTCCGTAGAGGAGCCTCCCCGCCATCTCCCCACTGTGGGTCCCGTGATCGATGACGACCTTTCCATTGACGATGACATAGTCAATCCCGACGGGATACTGTTCTGGGTCCGTATAGGTTGCCTTGTCAGCTATCGTCGCCGGATCGAAGATGACCAAGTCCGCGTAGTTTCCGGCCCGAATTGCTCCGCGATCCTTAAGCCCCAGCCTGGCCGCCGGCATCGAGGTCATCTTTTTGATGGCCTCGGGAAGGTCCATGATCTTCTTTTCACGGACGTAATGACCGAGGAAACGGGGAAAAGTCCCATAGTTGCGGGGATGGGGCATCCCTCCGTGGAGGGGGCCGGTCGGGGCCAGGGCCGAGCCGTCGGAGCCGAGCATGACGAGCGGATGCTTGAGGACTTGCTCCGTCCCCTCCTCATCCATCCCGAATCCGATGATGGAAACGTTCCCTCCTTCTTTTATGAGGAGGTCGCAGGAGAATTCGTACGGGTCCTTGTGAGCTTCGGAGGCCGCTTGTTGGATCGTCTTGCCAACTAGAGGTTTGTTCTCTTCTTTATCCATGTCGACGAGGAGGATATTTTCCCACGGTGTTCCCTCGAGTTTCTCAAAGGTCTCTTCCTTCATTTTGAGCCTTTCTCCGGGGTTCTTGAGCCTCTCGACGAAAGCTTCGTTCCCGCCGTCAAGGGCCCAGTACGGATAAAAAACGCTCAACCCCGTATTATAGGCCGTGTAAGGATATCGGTCGGCGGTCACATCCAATCCCCTCTCCTTGGCCCTTTCCAGGAGGTCAAACAACTTGGGGAGCTTCCACCAATAAGTCGTTCCGCAGACCTTGAAATGCGAGATCTCGAGAGCAAGCTTTGCGGATTCCGCGATATGAATGGCTTCCGCCAGGGCTTCGACAACCCGGCTGTCCTCGCTCCGCATATGGGTCGCATAAAAGCCTCCGTAGGCGGCGGCTACCCGGCAGAGTTCGATGACTTCTTCGGTGGAGGCAAAGCCGCTGGGCGAATATTCGAGGCCCGTCGAAATGCCGATCGCCCCCTGCTCCATGGCCCGGGCCACAAGACCCTTCATCCTCTCTATCTCCTCGGCGTTCGGTTTCCTCCGCGCGTCGCCGAGGACAAGCTCGCGGATGGACCCTTGGCCGGCCAGGGTCGCATAGTTAAAAACGAGTCCGTTTGTCTTCAGCCTGGAAAAATACCCCTCGAGGTCGGACCAGTCCCGGGTCAATCCAGACCGCTCAAGATATTGCCTTTCTTCCTCCGAAATATCCTTGGACAGCGGAAAGGAGGAGTCTCCGCAGTTCCCGCTGATTTCCGTCGTCACCCCCTGCCGGATCTTGCTCTCCCCCCTGGGATTGAGCAAGAGTTCCCGGGCGTCGGTGTGGGCATGAATATCGATGAATCCCGGCGCAACGATTTTTCCCGAGGCGTCCAGAACCGTGCGGGCCTCAGCCGACGAGAGACGACCCAGAGTCCGGATCCGGTCTCCCTCGATACCCAGGTCCGCCTGGAAGGGCCTCATGCTCAGGCCGTCGACGACCGTGCCGTTCATTATAACAATATCATAGGACATGGTGGATAGAGAGCCCCTTTTTTTGTTTGCGCCTAGGCCCAAAAACAATCCTGCCCAGGCCGAAGACTTTAGAAAATCGCGTCGATTGATTCCGGATGCCATGTAAACGTTCTCCTCTATTTTTCCCCCATTTTATCCCAAAGTGCCGGAATATGCACCCGTTCGTTTGTCTGCGGCAGCATTTTTTTGTGTGAGAAGGAATTAAGGCTCGGGGCGCGCCCTCCGTCGGAAGCGGCCTGGAGCCGCCCTTGGCCCCCGG